>NZ_JBIWPN010000004.1:0-149443 GCF_044768305.1 Kitasatospora sp. NPDC101155
CGCGCTCGGTCTGCTGCACCGCGCGGTGGCGGCCGAACCCGGGTTGGAAGCGGCCCGGGAACTGCTGCAATCACTGAGCGTGGCCGGGGCCGCCGGGGCCGCCGGGGCCGCACCGGGGGCGGGGGAGGGCGACACGCCCTCCGACTGACCAATCCGGGCGTTCCCGGCCTGCGGTGAAGTTCGATCGGTGCGAGTGTGATGGTCACACGGCTGTTTTTCGCCACCCTCACAAGGAGTGACGCAATGCGTATTCGCACCACCCTCGCCGCCACCGCGCTCGCCGCGGTGGCGGTCCTCGCGGGCGCCGGCACCGCCGCGGCCGGCGACGCGAGTGCCAACGGCATCGCCGCCAACTCGCCCGGTTTTCTCTCCGGCAACCAGATCCTGATCCCGATCAACTTCGAGGCCAATTTCTGCGGGAACACGATCGGCGCGACCGGCCTTCTGAACCCGGCCTTCGGGAACCTCTGCATCAACGAGTGACCTGAGCCCCGGGGCCGTCCGTCGAATCCGACGGGCGGCCCCGGCGCCGTGTCCGCACCCCCGTTCGGGGGTGGCGCCGCGGGCCCGGGAACGGCGACCATGGTCCCCGTCCCGCACCTCCGCACCCAGGAGCCAGCCCGTGCCGACCACGCCCGCCCCGCGCAGCTACGCCTGCGGCACCTCGGACGTCCCGCTGCTCGGCGACACCATCGGGGAGAACCTCGACCGCGCGGTGCGCGCCTTCCCCGAGCGCGACGCCCTGGTCGACCGGCCCACCGCCCGCCGCTGGACGTACGCCCAACTCGCCGCCGACGTGGACGCGCTGGCGCTCGGCCTGCTGGAACTCGGGATCGCCAAGGGCGACCGGGTCGGCATCTGGGCCCCCAACTGTGCGGAGTGGACCCTCACCCAGTACGCCACCGCCAAGCTCGGCGCGATCCTGGTCACGGTCAACCCGGCCTACCGGGCACACGAGTTGGAGTATGTGCTGAACCAGGCCGGGATCCGGGTGCTGGTCGCCGCAGAGCGCTTCAAGACCTCGGACTACGCCGCGATGATCGAGGAAGTCCGGCCGAGCTGCCGCGAGTTGGAGCGGGTGGTGCTGCTCGGCAGTCCCTCCTGGGACGCCCTCCTGTCGGCCGGCCGCGGGGCCGATCCCGCCCTGCGCGCTCTCTTCTCCGAGCGCCAGGGCGAGTTGGCGCCCGACGACCCGATCAACATCCAGTACACCTCCGGCACCACCGGCTTCCCCAAGGGCGCGACCCTCTCGCACCACAACATCCTCAACAACGGCTACTTCGTCGGGGAGCTGCTCAACTACACCGAGCAGGACCGGATCTGCATCCCGGTGCCCTTCTACCACTGCTTCGGCATGGTGATGGGCAACCTCGCCGCCACCTCGCACGGCGCCTGCATGGTCATCCCGGCCCCCTCCTTCGAACCCGGCGCCACCCTGGCCGCCGTCGCCGCCGAGCGCTGCACCTCGCTGTACGGCGTGCCGACCATGTTCATCGCCGAACTCGCCGACCCGGACTTCGCCGGCTACGACCTCGGCAGCCTGCGCACCGGCATCATGGCCGGCTCGCCCTGCCCGACCGAGGTGATGAAGGAGGTCATCGACCGGATGGGCATGGCCGAGGTCTCCATCTGCTACGGCATGACGGAGACCTCGCCGGTCTCCACCCAGACCCGCACCGACGACTCGGTCGAGCGCCGGGTCTCCACCGTCGGCAGGGTCGGCCCGCACCTGGAGGTCAAGGTGGTCGACCCGGCCACCGGCCGTACCGTGCCGCGCGGCGAACCCGGCGAGCTGTGCACCCGCGGCTACTCCGTCATGCTCGGCTACTGGAACGAGCCCGAGCGCACCGCCGAGGCCGTCGACGCGGCCCGCTGGATGCACACCGGGGATCTCGCGGTGATGGACCAGGACGGCTACCTGGCGATCACCGGGCGGATCAAGGACATGGTGATCCGCGGCGGGGAGAACCTCTACCCGCGCGAGATCGAGGAGTTCCTCCACACCCACCCGGACATCCTCGACGTCCAGGTGATCGGTGTCCCGGATGCCAGGTACGGCGAGGAACTGATGGCCTGGATCCGGATGCGCGAGGGCGCCGATCAGCTCACCGCCGATGCCGTGCGCGAGTACTGCACGGGGCGGCTGGCCCACTTCAAGATCCCGCGCTACGTCCACGTGGTCGAGGAGTTCCCGATGACCGTGACCGGCAAGATCCGCAAGGTCGAGATGCGCGAGCTGGCCGTCCGCATCCTCGGCCTCTAGAGCCTTCCAGTACCTTCGGCCCGCCCGGGAGGCGGGCCCGGGAACCCGGCGGGAGAGTGGGATCACGCCCCTCGACGTCACCGTGGAACGCGTGATCCCCCTCCCGCCGGAAACCGGCCACCCGCGCACCGGTCCGTATCTGGTCCTCCGACGTCTTCCCGGCTGACTTGGCGACGCTCCGCCTGCGTGCCGTCCCGACGGCACGCAGGTCCGGCGGACATGATCGGAACGACGTGCATCGTCCGATGACGAGCGAGAGCAGGAGGTTCCTGATGGCCGCTGCCGGATTGTCCTTCGATGTGGTGAGCATCGAGAAGCCCGATGACGTGAATGTGATCATCGGCCAGTCGCACTTCATCAAGACCGTGGAGGACGTGCACGAGGCAATGGCCGGGGCGGGCCCGCACCTGCGCTTCGGAATCGCCTTCTGCGAGGCGTCCGGCGCCTGCCTGGTCCGTCGATCCGGCAACGACGAGGAGTTGGTGCCGCTGGCGGTACGCAACGCGCAGGCGATCGGGGCCGGCCACTCCTTCGTGATCCTGCTGCGCGGCGGCTACCCGGTCAACGTCCTCAACGCCGTCAAGCTCGTGCCCGAGCTGTGCGGCATCTTCTGCGCGACCGCCAACCCGGTCGATGTCCTGCTGGCCGTCACCGATCGGGGCCGCGGCGTGATCGGCGTGATCGACGGCGTACCACCGGTCGGGGTCGAGACCGACGAGGATGCCGCGGACCGCCACAGCCTGCTGCGCCAGATCGGCTACAAGCTCTGAACTCGGCGTCCTGTCTCCTGCCCGGTCGCATGCCTTCGGCACCTGCGCCCGGGCCCGCTGAGTGCCGCCAGGCCTCTGCCACGACGTGGACGGATACCTCGGCGCCGGCAGCGCCTCTCGGCGACGGGTGGGATCCGGTCCACCCGTCGCCGAGCGGGGGCCCGCGAACGCGCCACGCCCCGCCGAACGTGTGGGACGTTCGGCGGGGCGATCGGTGGGGGTGTTCGCTCAGTCGGCCTTCGGCTACTCGGTGATCTGGATGAGCCGCACCGGGCAGAGCGAGGCGGTCTGCCTGACCAGCGCGTGCAGCTCCGCGGGCGGCTCCTCCTGGAGCAGCGTCACGATGCCGTCGTCGTCCTGGTCGAAGACGTCGGGGGCGCGCATGACACACTGGCCGGCCGACACACACCGGTCGGGGTCGACGCTGACACGCATAGTGGTTGTACCTCGCTCTGTGGGGTGAACCTCGGTGGAGTGAACCTCTGTGGGCCGGACGGTCACCAGGTGACGGGGAGCTCGTGGACGCCGTAGACCAGGGCCTCGTCCTTGAACTTGAGCTCGGACATCGGGGCGGCCAGCTTGAGGCCGGGGATGCGCCGGAACAGGGTGCCGTAGACGACCTCGAGCTCGATCCGGGCGAGGTTCTGGCCGATGCACTGGTGGATGCCGTAGCCGAAGGCGAGGTGGCTGCGGGCCTCCTCGCGGCGGATGTCGAGGGTGTCGGCGTCGGGGAAGACGCTCTCGTCGTGGTTGGCGGAGTTGTTGAGCGGAAGAATGCCCTCGCCCGCCTTGATGACGGTGCCGTCGATCTCGATGTCCTCCAGTGCGACCCGGGCGGTGCCGGAGTCGGAGATGCTGAAGAAGCGCAGCAGCTCCTCCACCGCGCCGGGCAGCAGCTCGGGGTCGGCCTTGATGGCGTCGAGCTGCTCGGGGTGCTCCAGCAGGCCGAGCACGCCGAGCGAGATCATGTTGGCGGTGGTCTCGTGCCCGCCGACCAGCATCAGCCGGGCCATCGTGACGATGTCGGTGTGGTCGGCGATCGGCTCTTCGCGGTTCTTCTCGATGAACCGGCTGATCAGGTCGTCGCCGGGTTCGGTCTCCTTGGCGGTGATCAGCTTGTCCAGGTACATGTCCAGGCCGACGACCGCGGCGCCGTACTCCTCCGGGCTGATGTCGTGGTTCATCATCAGCGCCGACCACTCCTCGAACTGCGGGTGGTCCTCGTACGGGACGCCGAGCAGTTCGCAGATCACCAGCGAGGGCACCGCCAGCGAGAGTGCGGCCACCAGGTCGACCGGTCCGCCGGCCGCGAGCATCGCGTCGATCCGGGCGTCCACGATCTCCTGGATCCGGGGGCGCAGCGCGCGCATCCGGCGGGCGGTGAACTCGGGGATCAGGTAGCGGCGCTGGGCGGTGTGCTCCGGCGGGTCCATGGAGAGCAGCATGAGGCGGACCTCGCGCAGCATCTCCTCGGGGATGTGGAACTGGTGCGGGTAGCCGGGCAGTTTGAGGTTGGAGCTCACGCGGGAGTCGCCGAGCACCGTCTTGACGTGCTCGTGCGTGGTGACCAGCCAGGCCGGCTTGCCGGTGACCTTGAGTACCGCCTGGGAGATCGGCTCGTTCTCACGGAGCTCGGCGTACCGCGCCGGCGGGCTGAACGGACAGGTGCGGGTCATCGGGAAGTTCGGCAGTTCGGTGGCCAGGTGGTCCTGGGTCATGGTGCCCTCTCGGAGTCGGGTTCGACTGGTCGGATCGATCCGCCTGGGTCACCAGGTGACGGGCAGTTCGTACATGCCGTAGACGATGGCGTCGTCCTTGAACTTGAGCTCGGACATCGGGACGGTGAGCTTCAGGCCGGGGATGCGCCGGAACAGGGTCTCGTAGACGACCTCGAGCTCGATCCGGGCGAGGTTCTGGCCGATGCACTGGTGGATGCCGTAGCCGAAGGCGAGGTGACTGCGAGCCTCGCGGCGGATGTCGAGGGTGTCGGCGTCGGGGAAGACGCTCTCGTCGTGGTTGGCGGAGTTGTTGAGCGGAAGGATGCCCTCGCCCGCCTTGATGACGACTCCGTCGATCTCGATGTCCTCCAGCGCGACCCGGGCGGTGCCGGCGTCGGAGATGCTGAAGAACCGCAGCAACTCCTCGACGGCCTTGGGCAGCAGGGTGGAGTCGGCCTGGACGGCGGCGAGCTGGTCGGGGTGCTCCAGTAGGGCCAGGGTGCCCAGCGCGATCATGTTGGCAGTGGTCTCGTGGCCGGTGACCAGCATCAGTCGGGCCATGCTCACGATGTCGGCGTGCTCGACGGAGGGCTCGGCGCGGTTGGCCGCGATCAGTCGACTGATCATGTCGTCGCCCGGCATGGTCTCCTTGATGGTGACCAACTGATCGACGTACTGGTCGAGTTCGTAGTGCGCCAGGCCGCGCTCCGCGTCGCTGATGTCCTGGTTCATGATCTGGCCGGCCCAGTGCTCGAAGCGCGGGTGGTCCTCGTAGGGGACGCCGAGCAGCTCGCAGATCACCAGCGAGGGCACCGGCAGCGCGAGCGCGGCCACCAGGTCCAGCGGGCCGCCCTTGGCCAGCATCGCGTCGATCTGGGCATCCACGATCTGCTGGATCCGGGGGCGCAGCGCGCGAATCTGGCGGAGGCTGAACTCGGGCGCCAGCAGCCGGCGCTGGACGGTGTGTTCGGGCTGGTCCATGGAGAGGAAGGTGAGCGGGACGGCCTGCAGCATCTCCTCGGGCACCGGCACCTGCAGCGGGTAGCCGGGCAGCTTGAGGTTGGCGCTCACCCGGGAGTCGCCGAGGATCTTCTTCATGCTCTCGTAGGTGCTGACCAGCCAGGTGGGCTTGCCGTTGACCTTGAGGACCGCCCGAGAGATCGGCTCGCTCTCACGGAGCTCGGCGTACTGCGCCGGCGGGCTGAAGGGGCAGGAGCGCGGCATCGGGAAGGCCGGCGGCTGGGCGGCCGGACGGTCCTGGTCGGCAGTCTGGGTCATGGTGCCCTCTCGAACTCACTCGAACGAACTCATTCGAACTCGCATACGTCGGAACTCGCGTGCGTCGTATGCGCGAGCACGCTGATCCGGGCACGCTGATCCCGGCGCGAGGAAGCCCCCCGCGCGAGGAGGACCCGGGCGCGTGGAGCGGCCATCCGTACGGCGCATTCGACCGTTGTTCGCACGTTAGGCGGCCCGATCACCGCACCACACCCCTGCCGACCCCTACCGTGTGGCCTGTGCCGCTACCCGGGCCGATCCGGCTCGCGCCCCTGCTGGGCTAGGGGCCGCTAGGGGTCCAGCCGGGCCGTCGCAGCGCGTTAGCGTCGGGGCCGGATCACGTTCCCGTGCACCCCGAACACGTCTGTCGACTGAGGTGGTTACCGTGCCCCTGGAGCCCAGCGCAAAGGGAACCGTCCCGTTCGGGGAGTACCGAACCTGGTACCGGGTCACCGGCGATCTCCGAGCGGGAAAACCGGCCGTGGTGGTTGTGCACGGCGGTCCCGGCAGCACCCACGACTACCTGCTGCAGCTGACCGAACTCGCCGAGCAGGGCTGGCCGGTGGTGCACTACGACCAGCTCGGCAACGGCGGCTCGACCCATCTGCCCGACAAGGGCGCCGACTTCTGGAAGGTCGACCTCTTCGCCGCCGAACTGGCCAACCTGCTGAGCGAACTGGGCATCGCCGACAACTACGTGCTGTTCGGCCAGTCCTGGGGCGGCCTGCTCGCCGCGAAGCACGCGATGACCCGGCCGGTCGGACTGCGCGGCTTGGTGGTGGCCAACTCGCCCGCCTCCTACCCGCTGTGGCTCAGCGAGATGGCCGTGCTGCGCGCGCAGCTGCCGCCGGACGTGCAGGAGACCCTGCTGCGGCACGAGGCGGCCGAGACCTTCGAGTCCCCCGAGTACCTGGCCGCCATGCGGGTCTTCTACGACCGTCACGTGTGCCGGATCCTGCCCTGGCCAAGGGACTTCCTCTCCTCCTTCATGGAGATCTACAACAACCCGACCGTGTACTACACGATGAACGGGCCCAACGAGTTCCACGTGATCGGCACCCTCAAGGACTGGTCGATCATCGACGAACTGGACGCGATCCGGACGCCGACGCTGCTGATCAGCGGCAGGTACGACGAGGCCACCCCGGTGACGATGCAGCCCTACTTCGACCGCATCCCCAACGTGCGTTGGGAGATCTTCGAGAACTCCAGCCACTGCCCGCACCTGGAGGAGTCGGATCGCTTCACCGAGGTGATGGTGGGCTTCCTGAAGGAGCTGGCGCAGCCGGTGGGAGAGAGCCGGTCATGACGAAGCGAACAGCGATGATCTTCCCCGGCATGGGCCCGGTCGCCTTCAACGACGTCGGCCGGTTCATGGTGGCCAACCGATTCGCCAGGGAACTGGTCACGGTCGCCGACGAGGTCCTCGGCTACTCCCTGGTGGACGCCCTCCGCGAGGCCGAGGGCGACTACTCCGAGGCGGCCCAGGTGGCCTTCCTGGTCAACTGCCTGGCCAGCGCCGACTGGGCGCAGGATGCCCTCGGCGTCGAAGCCGAGGCCGTCCTCGGCCCCAGCTTCGGCGAGAAGGCGGCGGTCGCCTTCGCCCGGTCGCTCTCGACGCCCGAGGCCGTGCGGATGACCGCCGAACTCGCGCGCTGCATGGACGAGTACTTCAGCCGGGAGCACACCGACATCGTGGTGCTCTCCTTCGTCCGTACTCCCGAGGAGAAACTGGGCGAGATCCTCGCCGAGCTGGACGAGCAGGGCGAGTGGCACGACATCTCCTGCTACGTCGACGAGGGCTTCTACATGCTCTCGCTGCGCGAGTCCCGGGTGGAGTGGATGCAGCACCGGCTGCGCGCGATCGGTGGGATGCCGCTCTACACCATGCGTCCGCCGCTGCACTCGGGCGCCTTCGCCGGGCTGCGGGACAAGGCCGAGCGCGAGGTGCTGTCCACCCTGCACTTCACCGACCCGAAGCTGCCGGTGGTGGCCGACCAGGACGGCGCGCTGCTCACCACGGCCGAGCAGGTGCGCACGATGCTGCTGGACAGCATCGTGCGTCCGCTGCGCTGGCCGGACGCGGTGGCCGGGCTCAAGCGGCTCGGCGTCGAGCGGGTCTGTGTCGCGGGTCCTGACAGCCTGTTCGGCCGAGTCCCGTGCACCACGGGAAACTTCGAGGTCGTGCCGGCCAACCCCCGGCTGGCGATGACCCCCGGGCGCCGGTCCTCCGTCGGCTGAGCGCCGAGGCGCGGGTCCGCCCCCCTCCTGGAGCGCACCTGCCAGAACGCGCCGACACCGGTCAGCGCCGCCCGAGCACACCGGCGCCGCTGCGGCGCCGTCCGAGCACACTCGACGACGAACAACGACAGTGATGGAGTCACCATGTGGGACGAGAAGTTCGAAGAGACCCTGCGCCGCTTCCTGCCCTTCCTGCCCCCGGGCGAGCAGCTGGAGAACGACACCCCGCTGCGTGAGCTGGGCCTGGACTCGCTCGGCACCGTGGAGCTGCTGGGCAACCTGGAGGCGGCCTACGACGTCCGCTTCCTGGACGACGCGCTGACCCCGGAGACCTTCGAGACCCCCGGCGTGCTCTGGAAGACCGTGGCGGGCATGCTGACCGGCGCCGAGGCCTGACGGGGCGGAGAGGGACACGAAAGGGCCACCACGATGGATGACACCGTGGACCTCGCGCTGTCCGGGCGTTTCCTGCGCGGACTCGCCAAGTCGGCGGACCGCCCCGCAGTGCTGGCAGGCGGGACCAGCCTGACCTACCAGGAGCTGCACGAGCGCGCGCTGCTGCTGGCCGGTTCGCTGCTGGCCCACCTGCCGTCGCGGCCGGCGGCGATCGGCGTGCTGGCGGGCAAGGGCCCCTCGGCGTACGCGTCGATCCTGGCCGGTCTGTACACCGGGATCACCATGGTCCCGCTGCAGCCGGCCTTCCCCGCCGCCCGCACCCGGCAGATGATCGAGGCGAGCGGAGTCGGTGCGCTCATCGCCGACGACGACTCGCTGCCGGTCCTGGTCGGGCTGCGGGAGGAGGGCGTCGACCTACCGGTGCTCTTCGCCCCCGGCGGTCAGCCGCAGCCGGCCGTACCGCCGGCGGCGGGCAGCGCGCTGCCCGCGCCGATGCCGGTGCGCGGCGAGGACACCGCGTACGTCCTGTTCACCTCGGGCTCGACCGGCCGGCCCAAGGGCGTTCCGGTCACCCACGCCAACACCCGTCACTACTTCGGCCTGCTCGACGAGCGGTACGACTTCGGTCCCGAGGACGTCTTCTCGCAGAACTTCGACCTCAACTTCGACTGCGCGATGTTCGACCTGTTCTGCGCCTGGGGAGCCGGTGGCACGCTGGTCGTTCCGCCGCCGCAGGCCTACCGGGACATGCCGCGGTTCATCGCCGACAACGGCCTGACCGTCTGGTTCTCCACCCCCAGTGCGATCGCGCTGGTGCGGCGGATGGGGGGCCTCGGGCCCGCCAGCATGCCCTCGCTGCGCTGGAGCTTCTTCGCCGGAGAGGCGCTGAGCTGCCAGGATGCGGGCAACTGGCTGGCGGCGGCGCCGGATTCGACACTGGAGAACCTCTACGGGCCGACCGAGCTGACCATCACCGTCGCCGCCCACCGCTGGGCGGGCGAGGACGCGCTCAACGGCATGGTGCCGATCGGTTCGGTGCACGGCGGACACCAGGTCCTGCTGCTCGACCCCAGCGGCGAGGACTCTGCCGTTGAGGGTGAACTGTGCATTGCAGGACCACAGTTGACCGCCGGATACCTCGATCCCGGTGACGACGTGGGGCGGTTCTTCGACCGCAACGGTCGGCGCTTCTACCGCACCGGGGACCGGGTCCGCCGGGCGGACGGTGGTGAGCTGCTCTACCTGGGCCGGGACGACGCGCAGGTGCAGGTGCTCGGGGTGCGGGTGGAGTTGGCCGAGGTGGACGCCGCGGTGCGCAGCTGCCCCGGCGTGCAGGACGCGGTCACCGTGGCGACGGCGGCCCAGGGCTCGGTGGAACTGGTGGTCTTCTACACCGGCGAGGTCGTGCCGCCGGCTCAACTCGCCCGTGACCTGCGCAAGGTGCTACCGGTGGCGATCGTCCCCAAGCGCTATCAGCACCTGGCCGAGTTCCCGCTGAACTCGAACCGAAAGATCGACCGCAAGCAGCTCGCACTCCAGGCCGCGACGACATCCGATTGAGGCTCACGATGGAGAGGACGGACACACGCCGTGAGTGGTGACGCGATACCGCAGGCCGAGCCCGCCGTGCTGGTGCACGGGGTGCTCGACGAGGCGACGGCAGACGCCGCGCCCGGTGCCGTCGCGGTCAGCGACCGGGACGGGCGATGGACCTACCAGGAGCTCGGCGAGTACAGCCACGCGGTCGACGCGTGGCTGGAGTCGCGCGACGTGCGCCCCGGTGACCGGGTGCTGGTCCAACTGCCGAGCAACCGGGCGCTGGTGGCGCTGTTCTACGGCACGGCCCGGCGCGGTGCGGTGCTGGTGCCGCTGAACCCGGGCATGAAGGAGTACCACCTGCGTTCGGTGCTCGCCAACGCCGAACCCCGGCTGGTGATCGTCGCCGACACCGCGGTGGACCGGATCTCCGGGCTCTCGCCGGTCGAGGTGCTGGGCTTCGGCGAGGTCTGGCCCGAGGTGACGGCTCTGCACGGTGCCGGCGTGCGGGCCTCGGTCCAGGAGGTCGACGCCGACGAGGTCGCCGTCCTGGTCTACACCTCCGGTAGCACCGCCGCGCCCAAGGGCGTGATCTGCCCGCACCGCCAGATGGTCTTCGCCTCCAGGGCGATCAACCAGGAACTCGGCTACCGCCCCGACGACGTGGTGTTCTGCCGGTTCCCGATCTCCTGGGACTACGGGCTCTACAAGATCCTGATCGCCGCGCTCGGCCGCTCGGAACTGGTGCTGGCCGACACCGACTCGGACCTGGTGCTGCTCAAGCGGATTCGTGAGAGCGGCGCGACCGTGGTGCCGATCGTGCCCTCGCTGGCGGCGATGATCTGCTCCCTCGCCGAGCGCGACCCGGGCGGCGGGTCCAAGGTGCGGCTGTTCACCAACACCGGTGCCGCGCTGCCGAAGACCACGGTGGACGCGCTGCGCACGGCCTTCCCCGGCGCCGAGGTGGTCCGCCAGTTCGGCCAGACCGAGTGCAAGCGCATCTCGGTGCTGCCGCCCGAGTTCGAGGACGTCAAGCCCACCTCGGTGGGCCGTCCGCTGCCGGGCACCAGGGTGTTGATCCTCGACGAGGACGGCAATGAGGTGCCCACCGGCGCGGTCGGCGAGATCGTGGTCGAGGGCCCGCACGTGATGCCCGGCTACTGGCGGGCGCCCGAGCTCACCGCCAAGGCCTTCCGAACCGACCCGGTCAGTGGGCAACGGCGCCTGCACACCGGTGACTTCGGCAGTGTGGACGAGGACGGGTTCCTCTACTACGAGGGCCGCCGGGACGACATGTTCAAGCGCAAGGGCGTGCGGATGAGCACGATCGAGATCGAGGCGGCCGCGATGGACATCCCCGGTGTCCAGGCCGCCGCGGCGCTGCCGCCGACCGAGGACCGCGACCTCGCGGTCTGCGTGGTGGGCGACCTGGCGCCGCACACGGTGCTGCGGGAGCTGTCGCTGCGCCTGGAACCGGCCAAGGTGCCGGGCCTGTGCCGGATGGTCGAGGAACTGCCGCTCACGCTGCACGGCAAGCACGATCGCAGGAAGCTCGCTCTACTCTTCGAAGGGGCCACCCCGTGACCGGCTACGCCGAGCTTGCCAAGCGCTTCGGTACTCCGTCGTACGTCTACGACCTGGACCGCGTCGCGGCCGCCCGACGCGACCTGTTCGCCGCGCTGCCCGAGGAGGTCGAGCTCTTCTACGCGGCGAAGGCGAACCCGCACCCCGAGCTGCTGCGCGAGATGCGTGCCGGCGAGGGCCGGCGCTGCCGGGCGGAGATCAGCTCCACCGGTGAGCTCGCTGCGGTGCTGAGTGCGGGCTTCCAGGGCAGCGAGATCCTCTACACCGGCCCCGGCAAGACCGAGGGGGAGCTGACCGAGGCGCTGAGTGCCGGGGTACGGCTCTTCTCGGTCGAGTCGCTGGGTGATCTGCGCAACGTCGGCGCGGTCGCCACCCGGCTCGGCGTGGTCGCCACCTGCCTGCTGCGGGTCAACAGCGCCGGTGCCAGCGCCACGTCCAGCATCCGGATGACCGGGGTGCCCTCCCAGTTCGGCTTCGACAGCGAGACACTGCCCGAGCTGCGCGAGCAGCTCTTCGACGTGCCGGGTACGGACGTGGCGGGGGCGCACTTCTTCCCGCTCAGCAACGCCAAGGACGAGGCGAGCCTGATCGGGGAGTTCCAGCACACCATCGCGGTGGCCGCCCAGGTGCAGGACGAGCTCGGTACGCGCTTTCGCTTCGTCGACATCGGCGGCGGCTTCTCGGTGCCGTACGCGGTCCGCGGCGAGCGGCCGGTGTACGGCAACCTGCGTGAGGCGATGGCGATCTCGCTGGACGAGTGGTTCCCCGGCTGGCGCAGCGGCGAGGTGAGGATCGCGGTCGAGTCCGGGCGCTACCTGGTCGGCGACAGCGGCACCCTGATGGTCGGCGTGGTCAACCTCAAGGAGAGCCGCGGCCGGCGCTTCGTGATCCTGGACGGCGGGATCAACACCTTCGGCGGCATGTCCGGGCTGGGCCGGATCATGCCGGTCTCGGTGCGCCTGGACGACGAGGGGATCCCGCTCGAGCAGATCGCCAGCCTGGTCGGTCCGCTCTGCACTCCGGGCGATGTGCTCGGCCGCGACATCGAGCTGCCGGCGTTGGCGCCCGGGGACGTGGTGAGCATCCCCAACGCCGGCGCCTACGGCCCGACGGCCAGCCTGCTGATGTTCCTCGGGCGCCCGGCACCGACCGAGATCCTGGTCCGCGGCGAGGAGTTGGTCTCGGTGTCGCGGATCGAGCACATCCGCGCCTACGAGCTCGGCCAGGAGCTGTGATGTCGCTGCCCGCAGAGCAGAGAAAGGCCGTCGCCGCCGCGCGGGACCAGCCTGTCGCCGCCGCGCAGGACCTTCCCGCCGTGGTCAAGCGGGACGCGACGGTGATCGTCGCGGGCGGCACCTCCGACTCGCACACCTGGAACCTGGTCTTCCTGCAGCTGCTGCTGGAGGAGATGGGGTTCGACGTGGTGAACCTGGGCCCCTGCGTGCCCGCCGACCTGCTGGTGAGCGAGAGCCTGGCCCGCCGTCCGGCGCTGCTGGTGGTCAGCAGCGTCAACGGGCACGGCTTCCAGGACGGCATCCGGATGATCGGCAAGGTGCGCGAGCGCGACGAGCTGAGCGCCGTCCCGGCGGTGATCGGCGGCAAGTTGGGCATCGCGGGCGCCCAGAGCGCCGAGCAGCCGGCCGAGTTGATCGCGGCCGGCTACGACGCGGTCTTCGACGACGGGGCGGAGGGGATCGCCTCCTTCCGGCGGCTGCTCGACTCGCTCCCGCAGCGGGTGTTGACGTGATCGGGGGCGAGGTCGGCGGGTTCGGCGGCTTCGGCGAGGTGGTCGGTTCCGGCAGGTACGGCGAGGTCGCCGGGTTCGGCGGCTTCGGCGCGTTCGTCCGCCGGGCGCACCGGGCGGGCGAACTCGTGGTGCAGCCCCGGATGGGGATGAGCGACCCGGAGCTGATGCGGGCCGGACTGCTGGCCACCAAGGGTGCCGCCGGCCGTACGGTCGGCACCGTCACCCTGGACAGCTACACCCGGGTGAACGACCTGGAGTCCGCCGAACTCGCCCTGCTGGAAGGCGTGTCGCTCAACGGCTACCCGATCGTCAGCCATGATCTGGAGACCACCAGGAGGGTGCTGGACGGGATCCACGGCTCGGACTTCCCGGTGCAGGTCCGGCACGGCTCGGCCGCGCCGCTGGACATCTTCCGGGCGCTGATGACGGTGGGACTGGACGCCTCGGAAGGCGGTCCGGTCTCCTACTGCCTTCCGTACGGGCGCATCCCGCTGCGTGAGTCGGTGGAGAACTGGTCGCGCTCCTGCTCCCTCTTCAGCCGGCTGCGCGAACTCGGGCGGGATCCGCACCTGGAGACCTTCGGCGGTTGCATGCTCGGCCAACTCTGCCCGCCCAGCCAACTGGTGGCGATCAGCGCGCTCGAAGCGCTGTTCTTCTACCAGCACGGGCTGCGCTCGATCTCCGCCAGCTACGCCCAGCAGACGCACCAAGGCCAGGACATGGAGGCCGTGTTCGCGCTGCGCCGGCTGTGCGCCGAACTGCTGGCCGAGGCGGACTGGCATGTCGTCATCTACGCCTACATGGGCGTCTACCCCACCACGCCGCGCGGGGCGCTGGCGCTGCTCGGCGACGCGGCCGAGCTGGCCGCCTCCACCGGCTCGGAGCGGCTGATCGTGAAGACCGTCGCCGAGTCCGTGCGGATCCCGACGGTGGCGGAGAACGTCAGCGCGCTGGAGCACGCGGCCGCGCGCGCGGCCCGCACCGAGCGGGTCGCCGATGACGGCGCCGACTCGCAGACCTACGCGGAGGCCGCGGCGCTGGTCTCCGCGGTGCTGAACCTGAACCCGGACGTCGGGCGGGCGATGCTGCTGGCGTTTCAGCGCGGGTACCTGGACATCCCCTACTGCCTGCACCCCGACAACCAGGGGCGCACCCGCAGCTACCTGGACGGGGAGGGGCGGCTGCGCTGGGCGAACATCGGCAGGCTGCCGCTGGCCGGGGTGGTGGAGGCCGGCGAGTCCCACACCGTCACCTCCGGCGAGCTGCTCGGGTCACTGTCCTACATCCGCTGGAAGTTCGACAACGAAGCGATTGCCGCCGGGCAGGGCCATGCGCTCTCCGGCGGTGCTGCCTGAGCGCAGCCAGGCGCTGAGAGTGGCGCGGCATGACGGGGGCGATGTGCGGCTGGGCGCAGCCGTCCCCGCGTAACTGTTCGTTTGCTAAACGGTCTTGGCCGAATGTGGGAGATGCGCGGATGAATGAGTCCAGTTCCGATTCAGTACTGGCCCGGCTGCTGGCCGCTGCCGCGCCGTCGGAGCACCGGAGGTTGGTTCTCGACCTCGTGAGCAGCGCGGCGGTCGCGGCGCTGAAGGCCGCACGCCCGGAGGCGGCCGAGACCTTGGACACCGCGCGTGCCTTCACCGAGCTCGGCTTCGACTCGCTGGCCTCGGTCGACCTGCAGGCCCGCCTGGTCGCGGCCACCGGTCTCGACCTGCCGGTCACCGTGGTCTACGAGTGCCCGACCCCGGCCGCGCTGGTCGATCGGCTGCTCGCGGCGGCGCTCGGCGCCGTCACCCCCGAACCGGCCCCGACCGCCAACCTCGGTGCGGCGGACGAGCCGATCGCGATCGTGGGCATCGGCTGCCGGTTCGCGGGCGGGGTGGACTCCCCGGACGGGCTGTGGCAGCTGCTGCGCGACGGCGGCGAGGTGTTCTCCGACTTCCCCACCGACCGCGGCTGGGACCTGGACCGGCTGTTCGACGAGGACCCGGAGACCCCCGGCAGCAGCTACGCCCGCGCCGGCGGCTTCATCGACACCGCCACCGAGTTCGACGCCGACTTCTTCGGCATCAGCCCGCGCGAGGCGCTGGGCATGGACCCGCAGCAGAGGCTCGTCCTGGAGACCGCCTGGCAGGCCCTGGAGCACGCCGGGGTCGACCCGCTGGCGCTGCGCGGCACCGAGGCCGGCATGTTCTTCGGCGCCGAGGTGCAGGAGTACGGCCCGCGGCTGTACGAGGCCCCCGACGGCCTGGACGCCTACCTGCTGACCGGCAACGCCCCCAGCGTCATCTCCGGGCGGGTGGCCTACGTGCTCGGCGCGCTGGGCCCCGCCGTCACCGTGGACACCGCCTGCTCGGCCTCGCTGGTCGCGATCCACCTGGCCTGCCAGTCGCTGCGCGCGGGGGAGTCCTCGCTGGCGCTGGCCGGCGGCGTCGCCGTGATGGGCGGCCCGGGCGTCTTCACCGCCTTCAGCCGCCAGCGCGGCCTGGCCCCCGACGGCCGCTGCAAGGCCTTCGCCGCCGCCGCGGACGGCACCGGCTTCGCCGAGGGCGTCGGCGTCCTGGTGCTGGAGCGGCTTTCCGACGCCAAGCGCAACGGGCACCGGGTGCTGGCCGTGGTCCGCGGCTCCGCCGTCAACCAGGACGGCGCCTCCAACGGGCTCACCGCGCCCAGCGGCACCTCCCAGCAGCGGGTGATCCGCCAGGCCCTGGCCAATGCCGGCCTGCGCGCCGCCGAGGTGGACGCCGTCGACGCCCACGGCACCGGCACCACGCTCGGCGACCCGATCGAGGCCACCGCGCTGCTCGCCACCTACGGGCAGGACCGGCCCGAGGACGCGCCGCTGCTGCTCGGCTCGGCCAAGTCGAACCTGGGCCACACCCAGGGCGCCGCCGGCGTCGCCGGGGTGATCAAGATGGTGCTGAGCATGCGCCACGGCTACCTGCCGAAGAGCCTGCACATCGACGCCCCGAGCCCGCACGTCAACTGGTCGGCCGGCGCCGTCGAACTGCTCACGGAGGGCCGGCCGTGGCCCGAGACCGGCGCGCCGCGCCGAGCCGGCGTCTCCTCCTTCGGCGTCAGCGGCACCAACGCCCACGTCGTGCTGGAGCACGACGCCGAGGCCGAGCAGCCGCTCGCCGAGGAGCCCGCCACCGCCCCCGCCGACTCCGGGGTGCTGCCGTACGTGCTGTCGGCGCGCGGCGAGCAGGCCCTGCGCGAGCGCGCCGCGGACCTGCTGCCGCTGCTGGACGGCGACGAGGTCCGGCTCACCGACCTCGCCCACTCGCTGGCCATCACCCGGGCCGGCCTGGCGGACCGCGCCGCGATCGTCGCCGAGAGCCGCGAGGAACTGCGCGCCGCCCTGGCCGCGATCGCCTCCGGCGAGGCCCCCACCGCCGTCGCCGGCCCCGGCAAGCTCGCCTTCCTGTTCACCGGGCAGGGCAGCCAGCGCCTCGCGATGGGCCGCGAACTGGCCGCCGAGTTCCCGGTGTTCGCCGTCGCCCTGGAGAAGGTCTGCGGCTACCTGGACCTCCAGCTGGACCTGCCGCTCACCGAGGTGCTGTTCGCGGCCGAGGGCTCGGCCGAGGCCGAACTGCTGCACCACACCGAGTACGCCCAGCCCGCCCTGTTCGCGATCGAGGTCGCGCTGTTCCGGCTGGCCGAGAGCTGGGGCCTGCGCCCCGACTACCTGGCCGGGCACTCCATCGGCGAGCTGGCCGCCGCGCACGTCGCCGGGGTGCTCACCCTGGAGGACGCCGCCATCCTGGTGGCCGCGCGCGGCCGGCTGATGCAGGCCCTGCCGGCCGGCGGCGCGATGGTCGCGGTGCAGGCCACCGAGGCCGAGGTGGCGCCGCTGCTCACCGGGCGGATCGGCCTCGCGGCGGTCAACGGCCCCCGCGCGGTGGTGCTCTCCGGCGACGAGCGGGAGGTGCTGCGGATCGCCGAGGAGCTGGCCGCGGCCGGGCACCGGACCAAGCGGCTGCGGGTGAGCCACGCCTTCCACTCGCCGCTGATGGAGCCGATGCTCACCGAGTTCCGCCGGATCGCCAGGGTGCTGGAGTACACCGCGCCGAAGATCCCGATCGTCTCCACGGTCACCGGTGAGCTGTGCACCGAGGCGGTGGCGACGCCCGAGTACTGGGTCGAGCACGTGGCCGCCCAGGTGCGGTTCGCCGCCGCGATGGACTGGCTGGCGGCCGCCGGGGTCGACACCTTCCTGGAGATCGGCCCGGACGGCGTGCTCTGCGCCATGGGCCAGGAGTGCCTGGACGGCTCCCCGGCCGTCTTCGCCCCGCTGCTGCGCCGTGAGCACCCCGAGCCCCGGCAGGCCGTGCTGGCCCTGGCGGCGGCCTACACCACCGGTGTCCCGGTGGACTGGGCCCGCTTCCACGCCGGCCGCGACGGCCGCCGGATCGAGCTGCCGAACTACCCCTTCCAGCGCAAGCGGTTCTGGCTGGAGCCGGGCTCGGCCCACGCCGACCTCGCCGGCATCGGCCAACTTCCAGCCGGACACCCGCTGTTGAGCGCCGTGGTGGCCGTCGGTGCGGACGGCGTGGTGCTCACCGGGCACCTCTCGCTGCGCGCCCAGCCCTGGCTGGGCGACCACGTCATCGTCGGGCGGGTGCTCTTCCCCGGCACCGCCTTCGTCGAGCTGGCCGTGTGCGCGGGCGACCACGTGGGCGCCGGCGCGATCGAGGAACTCACCCTGGGCGCCCCGCTGGTGCTGCCGGCCGAGGGCGGCGCGGGCATCCAGGTCGCGGTGGGCGAGCCGGACGAGAGCGGGCGCCGACAGCTGACCATCCACTCCAGGGCGGACGGCGCGGACGCCGGGCAGTGGACCCAGCACGCCAGTGGTGTGCTGGCACCCGCCGCCGAGCCGCTGCCGCAGCCGCTGGACAGCTGGCCGCCGCAGGGCGCCGAGGCGATCGACCTCACGGGCGTCTACGAGGCCCTGGCGGCCCAGGGTTACGGCTACGGTCCGGCCTTCCAGGGTCTCAAGGCGGCCTGGCGCCACGGCGGCGAGGTCTTCGCCGAGGTCGAGCTGCCCACCGAACTGGTGGCCGACGCCGCCGAGTTCGGCCTGCACCCGGCGCTGCTGGACGCCGCCCTGCACGCCGCCGACCTGGGCGCCGAGCCCCGCGCCGAGGTGCTGGTGCCGTTCGCCTGGACCGGGGTGTCGCTGCACGCCGCCGGCGCCGCCTCGGTGCGGGTGCGGATCTCCCACCCCGGCAAGGACACCCTGGCCCTGGAGTTCGCCGACGCCACCGGCGCACCGCTGGCCACCGTCCGGGGCCTGGTCTCCCGCCCGGTCTCGGACGGCGAAGTCCTCTACGCCGTACGGCAGTCTCCGCTGGCCGTGCCGGCCGAGCCGCGGCCGCTGCGGATCGCGGTGCTGGACGGCGAGCTCGCCGACCTGACCGCGCCGGCCGACCTGACCACCTTGGCCGACCCGCTGCCGCAGGCCGTCGTGCTGCCCGCGGTGGCCGGCGCCGAGGAGCTGCCGCTCGCGGCCCGGGGCGCCACCGCCCGGGTGCTGCGGGTGCTCCAGGCCTGGCTGGCCGACGACCGCTTCGCCGACTCCACGCTGGTGGTGGTCACTTCGCCGGCGCTCGCCCAGGCACCCGTCCGCGGCCTGGTCCGCTCGGCGCAGGCGGAGAACCCCGGCCGGTTCGTCCTGATCGAGCACCCCGACCTGCCCACCGAGGCCGAGCTGTCCGCCGCGCTCGCCACCGGCGAGCCCGAACTGTCGCTGCTGAGCGGCGAGTTCACAGCCCCCCGGCTGGCCGCCCTGCCCTCGGCGGCGAACCCGGAGCCCCAGTGGGGGAGCGTCCTGATCACCGGCGGCACCGGTGGCCTGGGCGGACTGCTGGCCCGGCACCTGGTCATCGAGCACGGTGTGCGCAGCCTGGTGCTGGCCGGGCGCCGCGGCTCGGCGCCCGAACTCGAGGCCGAACTGAACGAGTTGGGTGCCGAGGTGGCCGTGGTCGCCTGCGACGTGGGCGACCGCGCCTCGGTGGCCGCGCTGCTGGCGGCCCACCCGGTCGACTCGGTGATCCACGCCGCCGGCACGGTGCGCGACGGAGTGATCGGCTCGCTCACCGAGGAGACGCTGGAGGAGGTGTTCCGGGCCAAGGTGGACGGCGCCTGCCACCTGCACGAGCTCACCGCCGAGCTGGACCTCAAGGCCTTCGTGCTCTTCTCCTCGCTCGCCGCCGTCCTCGACGGCGCCGGACAGGCCAACTACGCGGCGGCCAACGCCTTCCTGGACGCCCTGGCCGAGCACCGCGCCGAGCTGGGCCTGCCCGCCACCGCCCTCGCCTGGGGCCTGTGGACCGGCGGGGCCGGCATGGGTGCCGCGCTCGACGAGGCGACGCTGGCCCGGATCGCCCGCTACGGACTGCCCGGACTGGACGCGGCGCACTCGCTGCGGCTCTTCGACGCCGCCGTGCGCACCGGCGCCGCCCGGGTCGTCCCGGTCGAGGTGGACACCGCCGCCGTGCGCCGACGTACGGACGGCATCCCCGCGCTGCTCAGCGGCCTGGTGCGGCCGGTCAACCGCCGGGCGTCGGCCGCCCGCGGCACCCGCGCCCAGGACGGCGGCAACGCGCTCAGCGCGCTGCCCGTCGCCGAGCGGGACCGGACCCTGCTGGAGCTGGTCCGCACCGAGGTGGCGGCCGTGCTGCGGCACGAGAGCGCGGCGGCGATCAGCCCGACCCGGGCGTTCACCGAGATCGGCTTCGACTCGCTGGCCGCCGTGGAACTGCGCAACCGCCTCAACTCGGCGACCGGGCTGCGGCTTCCGGCCACGCTGGTCTTCGACTACCCGGCGCCGAAGGTGCTGGCCGAGTACATCCGCGACACCCTGTTCGGCAGCGAGCCCGGGGCCCCGGCCGCGCCGGTGGCGGCGGCCGCGGGCCTGGCCGTGGGGGCACCTCCCAGCCGCCAGGCTGGGGGAGACCCGATCGTGATCGTCGGGATGAGCTGCCGCTACCCCGGCGGCGTGGAGTCCCCCGAGGACCTGTGGCACCTGGTCGCCGACGGCGTCGACACCATCGCGGACTTCCCGGCCGACCGCGGCTGGGACACCGAGGGGATCTACGACCCGGAGCCGGGCACGCCCGGCAAGACCTACTCCCGCGAGGGCGGATTCCTCTACCAGGCCGCGGAGTTCGACGCCGACTTCTTCGGCATCAGCCCGCGCGAGGCGGTCGCGATGGACCCGCAGCAGCGCCTGCTGCTGGAGGTCTCCTGGGAGGCGTTCGAGCGCGCCGGAATCGATCCGGCGACGGTCCGCGGCACCGCCACCGGCGTGTTCGCAGGCGTGATGTACCACGACTACGGCAGCTGGCTCACCGACGCCCCCGAGGAGGTGGCCGCCTACTTCGGCAACGGCACCCTCGGCAGCGTGCTCTCCGGACGCGTCTCCTACGCGCTCGGCCTCGAAGGGCCGGCCGTCACCGTCGACACCGCCTGCTCCTCCTCGCTGGTCACCCTGCACCTGGCCGCGCAGGCGCTGCGCGGCGGCGAGTGCACGCTCGCCCTGGCAGGCGGTGTCACCGTGATGTCCACCCCCGACACCTTCATCGACTTCAGCCGTCAGCGCGGCCAGGCCGCCGACGGGCGCTGCAAGTCCTTCGCGGCCGCGGCGGACGGCACCGGCTGGGGCGAGGGCGTCGGCATGCTGGTGCTGGAGCGGCTCTCCGACGCCGAGCGCAACGGGCACCGGGTGCTCGCCGTGCTGCGGGGCAGCGCGATCAACCAGGACGGCGCCTCCAACGGCCTGACCGCCCCCAACGGGCCGTCCCAGCAGCGGGTGATCCGTCAGGCGCTGGCCAGCGCCGGGCTGTCGGCCGCCGAGGTCGACGTGGTGGAGGCGCACGGCACCGGCACCACGCTGGGCGACCCGATCGAGGCCCAGGCGCTGCTGGCCACCTACGGCCAGGAGCACACCGAGGAGCGCCCGCTCTGGCTCGGCTCGATCAAGTCGAACATCGGCCACACCCAGGCCGCCGCGGGCGTCGCGGGCGTGATCAAGATGGTCGAGGCGATGCGCCACGGCGTGCTGCCCAAGACCCTGCACGTGGACGCCCCCTCGGACCAGGTGGACTGGACGGCGGGCGCCGTCGAACTGCTCACCGAAGCCCGGGACTGGCCCGAGACCGGGCACCCGCGCCGCGCCGCCGTCTCCTCCTTCGGCATCAGCGGCACCAACGCCCATGTGATCCTCGAAGCGGCGCCGTTCACCGAGGACGCCCCGGCCACCGGAACCCCGCCCACCCTGGTGGCGCTGCCGGTCTCCGGCCGCAGCCCCGAGGCGCTGGCCGCCCAGGCCGAGAAGCTGGCCGCCACCGGCGACGCGGACCTCGCCGACCTGGGCCTCGCGCTGGCCACCACCCGCAGCGCCCACCCGTACCGCGCCGTGGTGCTGGCCGCCGGGCGCGCCGAACTCGACGCCGCCCTGGCCGCGTTGAGCGCGGGTACGGAGGCGCCCGGGCTGGTCACCGGCACCGTCGACGAGGGCGGCCTGGCTTTCCTCTTCTCCGGCCAGGGCTCGCAGCGCCCCGGCATGGGACGCGAGTGGTACGAGGCGTTCCCGGTCTTCGCCGAGCAGTTCGACCTCGTCGCCGCCCACCTGGACGGCGCCCTGGAGCGCCCGCTGGCCGAGGTGGTCTTCGGCGACGACGCCGAACTGCTGGGCCGGACGGCCTACACCCAGGCCGCGCTGTTCGCCACCGAGGTGGCGCTGTTCCGGCTGCTGGAGTCCCTCGGCCTGCGCCCGGACTTCCTGGCCGGCCACTCGATCGGCGAGCTGGCCGCCGCCCACGTCAGCGGCGTCTGGTCGCTGGCGGACGCGGCCAAGGCCGTCGCCGCCCGGGGCCGGCTGATGCAGGCGCTGCCCGAGGGCGGCGCGATGGTCGCGGTGCGGGCGAGCGAGGCCGAGGTGCTTTCGCTGCTGGACGAGCGGGTCGGCATCGCGGCGGTCAACGGGCCGCGCTCGGTGGTGCTCTCCGGCGACACCGAGGCGGTGCAGGAGGTGGCGGCCCACTTCGGGCGCGCCAAGCGGCTGACCGTCTCGCACGCCTTCCACTCGCCCCGGATGGACGGCATGCTGGCCGAGTTCGGCGCCGTGCTGGCCGAACTCGACTACGCCGAGCCGAACATCCCGATCGTCTCCACCCTGACCGGCAAGGCGGCGAGCGCGGCTGAGCTGGGCGCCCCCGAGTACTGGGTCCGGCACGTCCGGGAGAGCGTGCGCTTCGCCGACGCCGTCGACACGCTCGCCGGCCAGGGCGTCACCACCTTCCTGGAGCTCGGCCCCGACGCGGTGCTGACCGCCCTGGGCCCGGACTGCCTGGCCGACGACGCCCAGGCGCTCTTCACCTCCGTCGCCCGCAAGGGCAAGCCCGAGGTCGCCGAACTGCTCGGCGCCCTCGCGCAGGCCCACACCCGCGGCGCCGCCCTGGACTGGCCCGCGCTCTACGGCGACTACACCCCCCGGGCCGTCGAGCTGCCGACCTACGCCTTCCGGCACCGGCGGTTCTGGCTGGACGTCCCGGCCGCCAAGGGCGACGCGGGCAGCCTGGGCCAGGCGCCGGTGGACCACCCGCTGGTCGGCGCCGGGATCCGGCTGGCCGCCTCCGACGAGGTGCTGCTGACCGGCCGGGTGTCCCGCGCCACCCACCCGATGCTGGCCGAGCACGCCGTCCTCGGCACCGTCCTGCTGCCGGGAACGGCGCTGGTCGACCTGGCGATCCGGGCCGGCGACCTGCTCGGCCTGCCGGTCCTGGAGGAGCTGACGCTCCAGGCGCCGCTGCTGCTGCCCGAGTCGGGAGCCGTCCAGCTCCAGGTCGTCGCCGCGCGCGGCGGGGCCGTGCGGATCTTCTCCCGCCCGGCGGGCGACGAGGAGGCCGACTGGACCACCAACGCCACCGGCCTGCTCGCCGAGCGCGCCGCCGACCGCCCCGAGCCGACCACCCAGTGGCCGCCGGCCGGCGCGACCGAGGTCGACGTCACCGGCCTCTACGAGAAGATGCGCACCGAGGGCTACGAGTACGGCCCGGTCTTCCAGGGCGTCAAGGCCGCCTGGCGGCGCGGCGAGGAGGTCTTCACCGAGCTCGAACTCCCCGTCACCGAACGGCCCGACGCCGCCCGCTTCGGTCTGCACCCCGCGCTGCTGGACGCCGCCCTGCACGCCACCGCACTGCTGGACGAGGAGCGTGAGGAGGCACCGGCGGATGGCAAGGTGCTGCTCCCGTTCGCCTGGAACGGGGTCGAACTGCACACCGGTGGCGCCTCGGCGGCCCGGGTGCGGCTGACCCGCCAGGACGGCGGCGGCATCCGGATCGAGTTGGCCGACGGCGCCGGGACCCCTCTCGCCTCGGTCTCCTCCTTCGTGACCCGGCCGGTGGCGGCCGGCCAACTCGGCCCCCAGCAGGACTCGCTGTTCACTGTGGAGCTGACGCCCCGCCCTGAGCTGACCGCCCAGGGCGTGGGCAACCGGCAGTTCGCGGTGCTCGGCACCGGCGACCTCGGCCTCGACGTGCCCGTCCACCCCGACCTGGCCGCGCTCGGCGACGCCGTCCCCGACGTGCTGCTGCTCCCGGTGCCGACGCCGACGGGCCGGCCCGTCCCGGAGGCCGTACGCGCCGCGCTGCGCGCCGTGCTCGGGCCCGTCCAGGAATGGCTGCGCGAGGACCGGTACGCCAAGGCGACGCTGGTGGTGCTGACCGCCCAGGGCCTGGCGGACGCCGCCGTGCGCGGCCTGGTCCGCGCCTCGCAGGCGGAGGACCCGGGCCGGATCGTCCTGGTGGACTCCGCCGAGGCGCCCACCCTGCCGCTGCTGGCCGCCGCCCTCGACTCGGGCGAGCCCGAACTGCTGCTGCGCGAGGGCGCGATCCTGGTGCCGCGCCTGGCCAGGGTCCAGCTGCCGCAGGCCGATCAGGACGGCCCCGACTGGGGCACCGTGCTGATCACCGGCGGCACCGGCGGTCTGGGCGCGCTGGTGGCCAGGCACCTGGTGCGGCAGCACGCGGTCACCAGCCTGGTGCTGGCCGGACGCCGGGGCCTGGAGGCGCCCGAGGCGCGGGAGCTGCAGGCTGAGCTGACCGAACTGGGCGCCCAGGTAGCGGTGGTGGCCTGCGACGTCGCCGACCGGGCGGCGCTGGCCGCGCTGCTCGCTGAGCACCCGGTGCGAAGCGTCGTGCACACCGCGGGTGTCCTGGACGACGCCCTGATCGGCTCGCTGACCCCTGAGCGGATCGACCCGGTGCTGCGGCCCAAGGTCGACGGTGCGTGGCATCTGCACGAGTTGACCCTGGAGCGGGAGATCAGTAGGTTCGTCCTGTTCTCCTCGGCGGCCGGCACTCTGGACGCCACCGGGCAGGGCAACTACGCGGCCGCCAACGTCTTCCTGGACGCGCTGGCCGAGCATCGGGTCGCGGCCGGCCTGCCGGCCACCGCGCTGGCCTGGGGCCTGTGGGCGGGAGCCGGCGGGATGGGCGGCCAGCTCGCCGAGGCCGACCTGGAGCGGATCGAGCGCTCCGGCATCGGCGCGCTGGACCCGGCCGAGGGGCTGGCCCTGTTCGACGCGGCCCTGCGCGCAGAGCGTGCCACCCTGGTGCCGGCGCGCCTGGACCTGGCGGCGCTGCGCGAGCGCAGCGAGTCCCTCCCCGCCGTGCTGCGCGCTCTGGTGCGGCCCACCGTCCGCCGGGACGCGGCCACCGGCGCCGGCGGCTCCAGCGGTGCGGCCTCGCTGGCCCAGCGCCTGAGCACGCTGCCGGCCGCCGACCACGAGCACGCGGTGCTGGAGGCGGTCCGCTCGCAGGTGGCCGCCGTGCTCGGGCACGACGGCCCGGCATCCGTCCAACCCAGGCGCGCCTTCACCGAGCTGGGCTTCGACTCGCTCGCCGCGGTGGAGCTGCGCAACAAGTTGAACGCGGTCAGCGGGCTGCGCCTGCCGTCCTCGATGATCTTCGACTACACCACCCCGGCGGCGCTCGCCGCGTACCTGCTGGACAGGTTGCGCCCGGAGCGGACCGAGCCGGCGGACGAGGAGCCCGACGACGCCCGGGTGGCCGAGCTGCTGGCCGGCATCCCGGTGGCCAGGCTCCGCGAGTCGGGCCTGCTGGAACGGCTGCTGAAGCTCTCCGAGACCGCCGCCGACTCGAAGCCGGCCGCGCCCGGCGCACCGGCCGAGTCCGGGGCCGACCGGACCTCGGCCATCAAGAACATGGACATCTCCGATCTCATCCGCACTGCGCTCGACCGTAGCGACGCCAAGTAATCAGGGAGCGACACCGACCGTGGATACATCTGTCGAGCAGATAGTCGAGGCGCTGCGCGAGTCGTTGCTGGAGAACGAACGACTGCGCCAGCAGAACACGCGGATCGAGGCCGCGGCGCAGGAGCCGATCGCGATCGTGGCGATGAGCTGCCGCTACCCCGGCGGCGTCAGCTCGCCCGAGCAGTTGTGGCAGCTGGTCGACCAGGGCGTGGACGCGGTGGGGGACTTCCCCGCCGACCGTGACTGGGACGTCGAGGGGCTCTACGACCCGGACCCGGACGCGCCGGGCAAGACCCACGTCCGTGAGGGCGGCTTCCTCTACGACGCACCGCGCTTCGACGCCGCGTTCTTCGGCATCTCGCCGCGCGAGGCGATCGCGATGGACCCGCAGCAGCGCCTGCTCCTCGAGGTCTCCTGGGAGGCGTTCGAGCGGGCCAACATCGACCCGCACACCCTGCGCGGCAGCCGGACCGGCATCTTCGCCGGGGTGATGTACCACGACTACGGCAGTTGGCTGGCCGAGGTGCCCGAGGGCGTCGAGGGCTATCTCGGCAACGGCAACCTGGGCAGTGTCGCCTCGGGCCGGGTCTCCTACACGCTGGGCCTGGAGGGGCCCGCCGTCACCGTGGATACCGCCTGCTCCTCCTCGCTGGTCGCGCTGCACCTGGCGGTCCAGGCGCTGCGCACCGGTGAGTGCGCCTACGCGCTGGCCGGCGGTGTCACCGTGATGTCCACCCCGGACACCTTCGTGGACTTCAGCCGCCAGCGCGGGCTCTCGCTGGACGGCCGGTGCAAGTCCTTCGCCGCCTCGGCGGACGGCACCGGCTGGGGCGAGGGCGTCGGCATGGTGCTGCTGGAGCGCCTGTCGGACGCCGAGCGCAACGGGCACCGGGTGCTGGCCGTGGTCCGCGGCAGCGCGATCAACCAGGACGGCGCCTCCAACGGCCTGACCGCCCCCAACGGGCCGTCCCAGCAGCGGGTGATCCGCCAGGCGTTGGCCAACGCCAGGCTCAGCGCCGATCAGGTGCACCTGGTGGAGGCGCACGGCACCGGCACCCCGCTGGGCGACCCGATCGAGGCGCAGGCGCTGCTCGCGACCTACGGGCAGGAGCGCGCCGACGGTGAGCCGCTCTGGCTCGGCTCGATCAAGTCGAACATCGGCCACACCCAGGCGGCCGCGGGCGTCGCCGGGGTGATCAAGCTGGTGATGGCGATGCGCCACGGCCGGATGCCGAAGACGCTGCACGTCAACGAGCCCACCCCGCAGGTGGACTGGACCGAGGGCGCGGTCGAACTGCTCACCGAGGCCAGGGACTGGCCCGAGCGCGGCGAGGCCCGGCGGGCCGCGGTCTCCTCCTTCGGCATCAGCGGCACCAACGCCCACGTGATCCTGGAGAGCGTGCCCGAGCCCGAAGTGCCGCAGCGCGCCACCGAACTGACCGGACCGCTGCCGCTGGTGCTCTCCGGGAAGGGTGAGCAGGGCCTGGCCGCCCAGGCGCAGCGGCTGCTCGACCACCTGGACAGCGCCCCGCTGCCCGACCTCGCCTGGACCCTGGCCACCTCCCGGGCCGCCCTCGGCGACCGTGCGGTGGTGATCGGCGCGGACCGCTCCGCGCTGGCCACCGGGCTGAGGGAGCTCGCCGCCGGACGCGCCGCGGCGGGCGTGGTGCAGGGCGGGCGCCAGAGCGAGTCCCGGATCGCCTTCGTCTTCCCCGGACAGGGCTCGCAGTGGATCGGCATGGCGGCCGAACTGCTGGACACAGCACCGGTGTTCGCCGCCAGGATGACCGAGTGCGCCCAGGCGCTGGCCCCGCACGTGGACTGGGACCTGCTGGAGGTCATCCGCGGCGCGGGCTCGCTGGAGCGGGTGGACGTGGTGCAGCCCGTGCTCTGGGCGGTCATGGTGTCGCTGGCCGAGCTGTGGAACTCCTACGGGGTGCGCCCGGCCGCCGTGATCGGGCACTCGCAGGGCGAGATCGCGGCCGCCTGCGTGGCCGGGGCGCTCTCGCTGGCCGACGGCGCCAAGGTGGTGGCCCTGCGCAGCCTGGCCATCGCGGACACCCTGTCCGCGCGCGGCGGCATGATGTCGGTGGCGCTGTCGGCGGAGCAGGTCCGTGAGCGGCTCGCCGAGTACGAAGGGCGGCTCTCGGTGGCCGCCGTCAACGGCGCGGCCTCGGTGGTGGTCTCCGGCGACGCCGACGCCTTGGACCGGCTGCACGCCGGGCTGCGCGCGGTGGGCGCGCGGGCCAAGCGGCTGCCGGTGGACTACGCCTCGCACTCGGCCCAGGTCGAGTCGATCCGCGAGCGGCTGCTGAAGGAGCTTTCCGGGCTGAGCCCGCGCTCCGCCGAGGTGCCGTTCTACTCCACGGTGACCGGCGAACTGTTCGACACCGCGGGCCTGGACGCCGACTACTGGTACACCAACCTGCGCCAGAGCGTGCTCTTCGAGGGCACCACCCGGCTGCTGCTCGACAGTGGCTACGGCGTCTTCGTCGAGTGCAGCCCGCACCCGGTGCTGCTGCACAGCGTGGAGGAGACGGCGGAGGCGCTGAACGCCGAGGTCGTCGGGATCGGCTCGCTGCGCCGCGACGAGGGCGGCCCGGAGCGCTTCCTGACCTCGCTGGCCGAGGCGCACGTGCACGGCGTCGTCCTTGACTGGGCGGCGGTCTTCGCCGGGACGCCCGTGCGCAAGGTGGATCTGCCCACCTACGCCTTCCAGCGCGAGCGGTTCTGGCTCGGCGGCTCCCAGGCGGTGGGCGATGTGACCGCGGCCGGTCTGGTCGCCGCCGGACACCCGTTGCTCGGCGCCTCGGTCGCGGTCGCCGACGGCGGCGGCATGCTCTTCACCGGCCGGCTCGCCACCGCCACCGCGCCCTGGCTGGCCGACCACGCGGTGGGCGGCACGGTCCTGCTGCCGGGTACCGCGTTCGTGGAGTTGGCCGTCAAGGCCGGCGACGAGGTCGGCTGCGGCCGGGTGGCGGAACTGACCATGGAGGTGCCGCTGCTGCTGCCCGAGCGCGGCGCGGTCCAACTACAGCTCCACCTCGGCGAGTCGGACGAATCGGGCCGACGCCCGCTGACCGTGCACTCGCGCCCCGAGGGCGGCGAGGGCGAGTGGACCAGGCACGCCAGTGGCCTGCTGGAGCCGGACACCACCGAGGCCGGCTTCGACTTGGCCGCCTGGCCCCCGGCCGGTGCGCAGCCGGTCCCGGTGGACGGCGTGTACGAGGGGCTGGCCGAGCAGGGCTACCACTACGGCCCCGCCTTCCAGGGGCTCAAGGCGGCCTGGCGGCGTGGCGAGGAGGTCTTCGCCGAGGTCGAACTCCCGGTGGAGGAGCAGGGGTTCGCCCTGCACCCGGCGCTCTTCGACGCGGCTCTGCACGCCGCGGGCCTCGGCGGTGGCCAGGAATCGGACCAGGCCAGGCTGCCCTTCGTCTGGAACGGCGTCTCGCTGTACGCCTCGGGAGCCAAGGCGCTGCGCCTGCGGATCACCGGCACCGACGCATTGACCGTCCAGCTCGCCGACACCACCGGCTCCCCGGTGGCCTCGGTGGAGGCGCTGACCACCCGCGCGGCCGACCCCGCCGCGCTCGGGGCGGCCACCCGTTCCGATGCCCTGTTCCGGCTCGACTGGCCGGTCCTCGCGGTGGAGGGACCCGCACCCGAGCACGCGGTGCTCGGCGAGGGCGGCCTGGCGGAGCTGGCGACCGTACCGGAGTTCGTGGTCCTGCCGGTGCGGCGGGGCGAGGATCCCGTCACCGGCACCAGGGCCGTCTCCGTGCAGGTGCTCGAGATCCTGCGGCAGTGGCTGGACAGCGAGAAGGTCGCCGCCTCCCGCCTGGTGGTGCTCACCAGGGGAGCGGTGGCGGTGGGCGCCGAGGGCGTCCAGGACCTCGCCGCGGCCGCCGTCTGGGGCCTGACCCGCGCCGCCCAGGGCGAGAACCCCGAGCAGTTCGTCCTGGTGGACGCCGACCGGGACACCACCGTCGAGCAGGCCCTGGCGGCGGTCGCCGCCTCGGGCGAGCCCCAACTCGCCGTGCGCGACGGCAAGGTGCACGTGCCCCGGCTGGCCAGGAGCGCACCGGAGGGCACCGTCAGCCCCCTCGACGCCGAGGGCACCGTGCTGATCACCGGCGGCACCGGCGTGCTCGGCGCGCTGGTGGCCCGGCACCTGGTGGCCGAGCACGGTGTGCGCCACCTGCTGCTGGCCGGGCGCAGCGGCGTCGCCCAGGACGACTTCGCCGACCTGGACGCGGAGATCACCGTGGCCAAGTGCGACGCGGCCGACCGCGAGCAGCTCGCCGACCTGCTCGCCACCGTCCCCGCCGACCGCCCGCTGACCGCCGTGCTGCACCTGGCCGGCGCGCTGGACGACGGCTTGGTCACCGCGCTCACCGCTGAGCGGCTGGACGTGGTGCTGCGCCCCAAGGTGGACGCGGCCTGGCACCTGCACGAGCTCACCGCCGGTCTCGACCTCAAGGCGTTCGTGCTCTTCTCCTCGGCCGCCGGCACCGTGGACGGTGCGGGCCAGTCCGGCTACGCGGCGGCCAACGCCTTCCTCGACGGCCTGGCCCAGCACCGCCGGGCGCTCGGCCTGCCTGGCCTGTCGCTGGCCTGGGGCTTCTGGGAGCAGCGCACCGGGATGACCGCGCACCTGAGCGAGGCGGACGTGGTGCGGATGGCCAGGTCCGGGGTGCGTCCGATCGCCACCGCCGAGGGCCTGGCGCTCTTCGACGTCGCGTTGGCCGGGGACCGGGCGCTGCTGGTGCCGATCGGCCTGGACATGCCCGCGCTGCGTTCGGCGGGCACGCTCTCCCCGGTGCTGCGCGGCCTGCTCCGTCCGGCCGCCCGGCGCACGGCGGCAGCGGCACCCGCGGCACCGGGCAGCGCGCTGGACAGGCTGGCCGCCCTCGGACGGGCCGAGCGCGACACGGCCCTCTTCGAGCTGGTCCGCACCCATGTCGCCGCCGTGCTCGGCCACGACCCGGACATGGTGCTCGACCCGCGACGGGCCTTCAGGGACTGGGGCTTCGACTCGCTGACCGCGGTGGAACTGCGCAACCGGCTGGGCCTGGCGGTCGGGCTGCGGCTGCCGGCCACCCTGGTCTTCGACTACCCGGACCCCACCGCCCTGGTCGGCCACCTCAGGACCGAACTCTTCGGCTCCGCCGAGCCGGTCCCCGAACCCGCCGCCGGCGCGCGGCAGGCCGGCGACGAGCCGATCGCGATCGTGGCGATGGCCTGCCGCTTCCCCGGTGGTGTCGGCACCCCCGAGGAGTTGTGGCAGCTGCTGGCGGAGGGCGGTGACGGCATCTCGCAGTTCCCGGCCGACCGTGGCTGGGACATCGAGGGACTCTACGACCCGGAGCCGGGCAGGGCCGGTCGGACGTACTCCCGCGAGGGCGGATTCCTGCACGACGCCGCCGACTTCGAGCCGGACTTCTTCGGCATCTCGCCGCGCGAGGCGATCGCGATGGACCCGCAGCAGCGCCTGCTCCTGGAGACCTCCTGGGAGGCGCTGGAGCGCGCCGGCATCGACCCGTACTCGGTGCGGGGCAGCGCCACCGGCGTGTTCGCCGGGGTGATGTACCACGACTACGGCAGCAGGCTCAGCAACGCGCCGGAGGACGTGCGGGACTACCTGGGCAACGGCAGCCTCGGCAGCGTGGCCTCGGGCCGGGTCGCCTACACCCTCGGCCTGGAGGGGCCCACCCTCTCGGTGGACACCGCCTGCTCCTCCTCGCTGGTGGCGCTGCACCTGGCGGCGCAGGCGCTGCGCGGCGGCGAGTGCACGCTCGCCCTGGCCGGCGGCGTCTCGGTGATGTCCACCGTGGACACGTTCGTGGACTTCAGCAGGCAGCGCAATCTCGCCGCCGACGGCCGGGCGAAGTCCTTCGCCGACGGCGCGGACGGCACCACGCTCTCCGAGGGCGCCGGGATGCTGCTGCTGGAGCGCCTGTCGGACGCCCGGCGCAACGGGCACCAGGTGCTGGCCGTCATCCGTGGCTCCGCCGTCAACCAGGACGGTGCCTCCAACGGGCTGACCGCGCCCAACGGGCCGTCCCAGCAGCGGGTGATCCGTCAGGCGCTGGCGAGCGCGGGGCTCTCGGCCGCCGATGTCGACGTGGTGGAGGCGCACGGCACCGGTACCACGCTGGGCGACCCGATCGAGGCGCAGGCACTGCTGGCCACCTACGGCCAGGGCCGCTCGGCGGATCGGCCGTTGTGGCTGGGGTCGATCAAGTCGAACATCGGTCACACCCAGGCGGCCGCCGGTGTGGCCGGGGTGATCAAGATGGTGCAGGCGATGCGCCACGGCGTGCTGCCCAAGACCCTGCACGTGGACGAGCCCTCCAGCAAGGTGGACTGGTCGGCGGGCGAGGTCCGGTTGCTGACCGAGGCCCGGGCCTGGCCCGAGGTCGAGCGGCCGCGCCGGGCCGGGATCTCCTCCTTCGGGATCAGCGGCACCAACGCCCACACCATCATCGAGGCCGTCACCGAGCAGGTCGCCGAGCCGGCAGGCACCGAGGCCCCGCTGCTGCCCGTCCTGCTCTCCGGGGCCACCCCGGAGGCGCTCTCGGCCCAGGCGGCGAAGCTGACCGCCCTGGTGGAAGCGCCGATCGCCGACCTCGCCTTCTCGCTGGCCACCGGCCGCTCCGAGCTCGGCCACCGGGCCGCGCTGATCGCCCGCGACCGGGACGAACTAGCCGCAGGGCTGGCCGCGTTGACGGCCGGCGAGGCGGCGCCCGGTGTGCTGCGCGGCAAGCCGGTGGCCGGCAAGCTCGCCTTCCTGTTCACCGGCCAGGGCGCGCAACGCCCGGGCATGGGACGGGAGTTGTACCAGAGCCAGCCGGTCTTCCGACGCGCGTTGGACGAGGTCTGCGGCCAGCTGGACGCGCACCTCGACCGGCCGCTGCGGGAGCTGATCTTCGATCAGGACGCCGAGCTGCTCGACCAGACCCGCTACACCCAGAGCGCCCTGTTCGCCCTGGAGGTCGCGCTCTTCCGGTTGCTGGAGTCCTGGGGCGTCAGGCCGGACTTCCTGGCCGGGCACTCCATCGGCGAGCTGACTGCCGCCCACGTCGCGGGCGTGCTGAACCTTCAGGACGCCGCCCGCCTGGTCGTGGCCCGGGGCCGCCTGATGCAGGCGCTGCCCGCCGGTGGTGCGATGCTGGCCGTCGACGCCACCGAGGAGGAGGTGCTGCCGCACCTCGGGGAGGCCGTGAGCATCGCCGCCGTCAACGGGCCGAACGCCGTCGTGGTGTCCGGTGCGGAGGAGGCGGTGGCCGCCCTCGAGGCCGCCTTCACCCACCGCAGGACCAAGCGCCTGCGGGTCAGCCACGCGTTCCACTCGCCGCTGATGGACCCGATGCTGGCGGAGTTCACCGAGGTCGCGCGCACCCTTGAGTTCGCCCCGCCGACCGTGCCGATCGTCTCCAACCTGACCGGCGAGCGGGCCACCACCGAAGAGCTGACCTCACCCGAGTACTGGGTGCGACACGTGCGCGAGGCCGTCCGCTTCGCCGACGGGATCCGCACCCTGGAGGCCGAGCAGGTCCGCACCTTCCTGGAGCTGGGCCCCGACGCGGTGCTCTCCACCATGGGCACGCACTGCCTGGCCGACCCCGAGCGCTCGGCGCTGATCTCCGTGCTGCGCCGGGACAAGGAGGAACCCCTGGCCCTGGCCACCGCGTTGGGCGCGCTGCAGGTACGCGGCGTCCCGATCGACTGGGAGCGGCTCTACGGCGGTACGGCGGTGCGCCGGATCGACCTGCCGACGTACGCCTTCCAGCGTCGGCGGCTCTGGCTGGAGGACGGACCGTCAGGGCCGCGCGAGGCCGCCGGCTTCGGCCAGGCGGCGGCCGGGCACCCGCTGCTCGGTGCCGAGCTCAGGCTGGCGGAGAGCGACACCATCGTGCTGACCGGACGCCTCTCGCTGAGCACCCACCCGTGGCTGGCCGAGCACGCCGTCGCCGATGTGGTGCTGCTGCCCGGCAGTGCCTTCGTGGAACTGGCGGTCCAGGCGGGCGACCGGGTGGGCAAAACCCTGGTCGAGGAGTTGACCATCGAACGACCGCTGGTGCTGCCCGCGCAGGGCGGGATCCAGCTCCAGGTGGTCACCGGCGCCGACGACGGCTCCGGGCGCCGCCCGGTCACCGTGCACGCCCGCACCGAGGAGAGCGGCGCCGCATGGGCCAGGCACGCCACCGGCGTCCTGGCCCCGCTGAGCGCGCCGGAACCCGCCGCGCTTCAGGTCTGGCCGCCGGCCGGTGCCGTGCCCGTCGACCTCGACGGCAGCTACGACCGCCTCGCCGACCAGGGTTACGGCTACGGCCCGCTGTTCCGCTGCCTGCGGGCCGCCTGGCGGCTGGGCGAGGAGGTCTACGCCGAGCTCGCCCTGCCCGAGGAGGCCGAGCAGAACGGGTTCGGCCTGCACCCCGCACTGCTCGACTCCGCGCTGCACGCCATCGACCTGCTGGACGGCCAGGACCCGACGGTGATGACCCTGCCGTTCTCCTGGGAGGGCGTGACGCTGTACGCGGCGGGTGCCTCGGCCCTGCGGCTGCGGCTCACCCCGCAGAGCACCGAGCAGTTGAGCCTGCAGCTTTTCGACGGCGCCGGCGCACCGGTCGCCGTGGTGTCGGTGCTGCGGATCCGGCAGGTGTCCGCCGAGCAGCTGAACGCGGCCGCGGCCGCGGCCGCCTCGGGCTCCGGCGACCTGTTCGAACTGCACTGGGTGCCGGTGCCGTTGGCGGCTCTCCCGCAAGACGAAGCGCAGCTCGAACCGGACACCGTGGCCGTCACCGTCGACGGCGTTTCGCACGCCCCGGCCCAGGCTGGTCAGGCTGCTCACCGCGCCCTGGCCGTCCTCCAGGAGCGGCTAGCCGAGGACCGTGCCGAGGGCGCGCCGCTGGTGGTCGTCACCCGGGGTGCGGTGGGCGTGGACGGCGCGCCGGACCTCGCGCAGGCCGGCATCTGGGGTCTGGTGCGGGCGGCGGCCGTCGAACACCCCGACCGCCTGGTCCTGGTCGACCTCGATGAGGACCCCGCCTCCGAGGCCGCCCTGGCGGCGGCGGTGGCCACCGGGGAACCGGAGTTGGCGCTGCGGGCCGGTCAGGCGTACGTCCCGAGGCTGGCCGAGGCCACGGCCTTCGAGCGCGTCAGCTCGCTGGACCCGCAGGGCACCGTGCTCATCACGGGCGGTACCGGCAGCCTCGGCCGCCTGCTCGCCCGGCACCTGGTGGGCGAGTACGGCGTCCGACACCTGTTGCTGACCAGCCGCACCGGGGTCCTGCCAACGGAGCTGGCGGAGCTGGCCGAGCTGGGCGCGACCGTGACGGTGGCCGCCTGCGACGCCGCCGACCGCGAGGCGATGGCCGCGCTGCTCGACGACATCCCCGTCGAGCACCCGCTGACGGCGGTGGTGCACGCCGCCGGGGTCCTGGACGACGCTCTGATCTCGGCGCTCACCGACGAGCGCCTGGACGCGGTGCTGCGGCCCAAGGCGGACGCGGCCTGGCACCTGCACGAGCTGACCGCGGGCCTGGACCTGGCCGCCTTCGTCCTGTTCTCCTCGGCCGCCGCCACCCTCGGGGCCGCCGGGCAGGGCAACTATGCGGCGGCCAACGCCTTCCTGGACGCCCTGGCCGCCCGGCGGCGCTCGGCCGGGCTCCCCGCGCTCTCGCTCGGCTGGGGCCTGTGGGACACCGGCTCCGGGATGGCCGGCTCGCTCGGCGAGGCGGAGCTGCGCCGGCTCTCCCGGGACGGCATTCAGCCGCTGTCGGTCGACCGGGCGCTCGCACTCTTCGACCGGGCGCTGACCTCGGACCAGTCGCTGCTCCTGCCGATGCGGGTGCAGCCGACCGAGCAGGCGCCCCCGATGGTCCGCGCGCTGGCCGCCCGGACCCCGGCCCGCCGCACCGCCCAGGCAGGGCCGGCCGCGACCGACAAGCCGCAGCTCACCCCGCTGCCCGAGCGGCTCGCGGCGCTCTCCCCGGTGGAGAGCGGGCAGTTGTTGCTGGAGACCGTGCGCGGCCACGTCGCCGAGGTGCTCGGACACCCGAGCGCCGAGGCGGTGGACCCGGAGCGCGCGTTCGGTGAGCTGGGTGTGGACTCGCTCTCCGCGCTGGAGTTGCGCAACCGGATCAGCGCCGACACCGGCCTTCGTCTGTCCTCCACCCTCACCTTCGACTACCCGACCCCGGCGGCCATCGCCGACCACCTCTTCGACGAACTGGTCGAAGACGTGGACGGTGCGCCGGATGTCGAGGCCGAGGTGATCCGCCTGGAGTCCCTGCTGGAAGCAGCGGCCTCGGCCAGCTCGGTCAACGAGGAGCAGCGCTCCCGGGTGGCCCTGCGCCTGCGCGCCCTGACCGCCAGGTGGGCCGGCGACCTGCACCCGGAGCCCGCCGACCAGGGCGGCCCGGAGCTGGACACGGCCACCGCCGACGAGCTCTTCGATCTCCTCGACGACGAGCTCGGCAAGTTCGACTAGCAGGACCTGGGGGTCTGCCCGGCGGGACCGCGCCGGGCAGCCCCCCGGAAGCCGCAAGGCGGTGCCGGTGGCATCACCGGCACCGCCTTCCCGGCCCGCCCGCCTCAGCACGAGCAGCTCAGAACCCCTGGCCCGTCCCGATATCCGAAGGGAGCCCTCCCGATGCACCAACGCCAAAGCCGCCGCCGACTGCCCGCGGGGCGGTTCGGACGCGGCGGCTTCGGCGCCGGGCAGCAGGCCTTCCAACAGGCCTTACAGCGCCAACCGGCGCCAGAGCACTGGGAGTTCCTTGGTGGCCACGGTGCGCTGACGAGGACGGCGATCGGTGGCGGACGGGTGCTCGGGCAGCGCGGGGATCTGCCGTTCCAGGAGCTTGGACGGCAGTTCGGTGCGGCTGGCGACGTTCAACTTCCGGTACACGCGGGTGAGGTGCTGTTCGACCGTGCTGACCGTCACATGGATGCGGCCGCTGATCTCACGGTTGGTGTATCCGAGCGCAGCCAGGACGGCGACCCGGCTCTCCGCGTCGCTGAGCAGCGAGGCGTAGTCGGCAACCGGGATGGCAGCGGGGCCGGCGGCGGGCGAGGGGGTGGCAGGGGAGTCGGCGGGCACCGGCTCGTTCTGCGGCACCGCGCCGTCCACCGCCGCCGCCTGCGGCTCGCCGTCGCCGGCCTCCTGGGCGGCTTGACGCGCCACCAGGCGGGCTCTGGCGTAGTCGCCCAGCTCGTAGTGGGTGGCGGACAGGTCGGCGAAGGCCAGCGCGAGTTCCAGCCGGTCGCCGCAGGCCTGCAGCAGGTCGATCGACTCGCGCAGCAGCGCGGTGCGATGCCGCGGCTGGCTGGTGCCGGCCAGTACCCGCAGGGCGATCGCCCGCGAGCGGGTGCCCAGTGGGTGGCGCTGCCCGACCTGCTCCTCCGCCAGCTCCTTGGCGACCCGGGTTTTGCCGATCCGCAGGTTGGCCTGGGCGAGGTCGGTGCGCCAGGGGACCAGCGGCTGCAGGGCGGGGTTGCGGTCGCGCATCAGGTGCCCGCAGGTCTCGAAGTCGTTCAGCGCCGCGAACGGCCGGTCGGTGGACAGGTAGTGGTGTCCCCGGGCGCGCAGGTACTGGACGCCGAAGCCGGTGTCGAACATGCTGTCCGGCACCTTGCGCCGCAGCAGCTGCGCCGTGGTCTCGTGCCGGCCCATGGCCGTGTTGGCGGAGATCGCCGTCGACAGCGGCAGGCCGATCAGGACACCCCAGGCCTGGGAGTGCAGCAGATCGAGCGCCTCGGTGGCCTTGGCCTCCGCGGTGCCCGGATCGCCCTGCAGCAGGGCGATCTCGGCTCGGACGCTGAGCAGCAGCGCCCGCCAGGTCGTCCACCCGCGCCGCACGGAGTCGCTCAGCAGCGCCTCGCAGACCTCGATCGCGGTCTGGACCTGGCCGGTGAAGGCGATGACCAGCAGAGAGATGACCGTCAGTTCCAGTTTCAGGTCGCTGACCTGGTCGCTCTGCAGGGCCTCGGTCACCTGCGCCACCGACGCGGCGCTGACGTCTCCACCGACCAGCAGGGCCACCGTGGCCCACAGGGTGTTCACCTTGCCCGTGGTGGCCCGTTCCAGGGTGGCTATCTTGGCGAGGTCGCCGCCGTGGCTGACCCGGGGCACGCCGTAGAAGCAGTGCCGGACGAACTCCACCTCGGCCAGCACGTGGGCGTCGCCCGGGGCGAGCGAGGCGGCCAGCGCGGTCACGGCCTCGTCGGCGAGGCCGGTCTCGCCCTGCCAGAGCATGTGCCGCACCACGGTGGCCGCGTCCCGCGCGTCCAGGTCCTCGCCCAGCACGTGCCGGTGGAGCGGATTGAGATGCGGGGTCACGGCGGCCGGGTTCACCTGCCACTCCGCCCGCGCCAGCGCGGTGGAGAGGGTGTGCCGTTCCTGCTCGTCCGCGGACTCGCGCAGGGCCAGGCGCAGGTAGCCGGTGGACTGTTCGACGTCGTCCGCGGCCAGCGCCTGCTCGGAGGCCAGCCGCAGCACCGACAAGCCCCAGGGCTCGTCGACCTGGCCCGCGGCCATGAGGTGGTTGGTCACCACGGAAGCGGGCGCCCCGTCCAGATAGAGCAGTCGGGCGATCGCGCCGTGCAGCCGGGAGCGCTCGCCGGGGTCGAGGTCGCTCAACACCGCTTTGGCGGCGGCGGGCAGGCGGAAGCGGTACCCGTCGAGCAGGCCGGTGGAGCCCAGCACGTCGACCACGACCTGCACCGCGTCGGGGCTGGTCGACAGCAGCAGCGCGGCGGTCCGGGCGCTGGCGTGCTCGCCGAGCGCGGCCAGCGCCCTGGCGACGGAGAGGTGTCTGGGCTCGCCCCGGTAGAGGAAGGCCAGCACCGCTTGCCGGTAGGCGATGCTCGGGACGGGCTCACCGAGTTCGGTGCCGAACTGGGTGCCGTCGTCCAGCAGGGCGTGCACCAGCATGGGGTTTCCGCCGGTCACCTGGTGGTAGGTGGCGCTGATCTCGGCGGGCAGTGGCCGGTCGGCCTGGGCGGCGAGCATCCGGGCCACGCCCTGCTCGGACAGTGGCGCCAGCCGGACCCGGCGGTGTGGTTGGCGGCTGAGGCCGTCGTGGATGAGCGGGTTCGGCAGCGCGCACTGCTCCCAGCCGGCACAGACCACCGTGATCCGCTTGTTCCTGATCCGCCGCAGGAGGTACAGCAGGGTCTGAAGGGACTGGGTGTCCAGGAGATGGGCGTCGTCGATGAGGATGACCAGAGGACGTTCTCTGGCCAACTCCAAGATTGATGTGGACACGGCTTGGGGGAGGGTTTCCGGGGCGTATTGTGTGCCGCCGTGGTCCGGTCGACCCGATGCCGTCCGGTATCGGGCACCTGACGCTAAGTTGACTTCGGTATCAGGCTGTAACGAGTCTTCCAGAACATCCGTCGGGAGCTCGCCGCTGTGCAGGAGTTCCCGGATGGCGCTCATCGGCTGGGCCCGCTTCTGAAGGCAGCCGACGGTGGTCAGCAGCCGGGCGCCGGTCTTGCCCGCGGCGTTCGCGAACTCGTGGAGCAGCTCGGTCTTCCCGACCCCCGGGCCGCCGGTGACGATGACAAGCTGCCCTGCTCCGGCGACGCACTCGGCGAACGCGTCGCGCAGGGTCTCAAGCTCTCGATGGCGCTCGAACAGGCGCACCATGACCTCCCCCGTGATGGCCTCCCCCGTGGCCATCATTCTTGGATTGAATCCGCAAAAGAATTTACCGGGGCCGCCCACCCTCACGGATCCCCGGGGGCATTATCTTCGCTGCGCGACGACAAGCTCTGGAAACACGGAAGTGAAATCTTCTCCACAGCAAAAGGTCGTATACATGTCATCATTGGAATTTCCCGCCCTCGTCAGCGTTTCACGTGGCGTGGGCGGCGGAGACGGCACTGTCGTCTTGGAATGGTCCAGACCTTCCGGGGTTGGGCTGGCTTGCCGGGACACTCCGGGCCGATCGTGGACTTGTGGCTGTTCAGGGGGTCTCCTCCCGTTCCCCGGAGCCGACTTGACGTTATGTTCGATTCGCCGACGTTGTCAACATCGACCTCGCCGGATGGTCGGCGGTGGCGATCCGCGCGGGTCCGATGGGGGTGGTCGCCATGTCGGCGGGCCAATCGGCGCGGCATTCGACATGCTTCGGAAAGTGGGGGCCGGTTCACTCCAGGGGGCGGTAGGGGGGTGACCCCGACACCCCCTGATCCCTAGCCTCCCAAAGGCGGGGACATGGACCGACGAACCGGGATCCCGCGTTTCCGAAGGCTTCGATCCCGATCGGATGACTGCGTTGGCGAACAACGAGGACCGACTGCTCGACTATCTCAGGCGAACCACTTCGGATCTGCGCGAGACGCGGCGCAGGCTGCGCGAGTCGGAGTACCGCGCGCACGAGCCGATCGCGATCGTGGGGATGGCCTGCCGGTACCCCGGCGGGGTCGCCACGCCTGAGCAACTGTGGGACCTGGTGGTCGCCGGCGCCGACGCGGTGTCGGACTTCCCGGCCGACCGGGGCTGGGACGTCGAGTCGCTGTACGACCCCGACCCCGCGCGGGCGGGCAAGACCTACGCCCGGACCGGGGCCTTCCTGCACGACGCCGCCGACTTCGACCCGGACTTCTTCGGCATCTCGCCGCGCGAGGCGCTGGCGATGGATCCGCAGCAGCGGCTGCTCCTCGAGACCTCCCACGAGGCCTTCGAGGATGCCGGCATCGTCCCCGCGGCGCTGCGCGGCTCTCGTACCGGCGTCTTCGTCGGCGTCATGTACAACGACTACGCGACCCGGCTGCTCTCGGTGCCGGACGACCTCGACGGCTATCTGGCCAACGGCAGTGCCGCCAGCGTCGCCTCGGGCCGGGTGGCCTACACCTTCGGCCTGGAAGGGCCCGCCGTCACCATCGACACGGCCTGCTCGTCCTCGCTGGTGGCACTGCACTGGGCGGTCAAGGCGCTGCAGTCGGGCGAGTGCACGTTGGCGCTGGCCGGCGGTGTGACCGTGATGTCCACCCCCGAGACCTTCATCGACTTCAGCCGGCAGCGCGGCCTGGCCCCCGACGGCCGCTGCAAGGCCTTCGCCGAGGGTGCCGACGGCACCGGCTGGGGCGAGGGCGCGGGCATGCTGCTGGTCGAGCGGCTCTCCGACGCCCAGCGGCTCGGTCACCGGGTGCTGGCCGTGGTCAAGGGCACCGCGATCAACTCCGACGGAGCCAGCAGCAGGCTCACCGCACCCAACGGCCCCTCCCAGCAGCGGGTGATCAAGCAGGCGTTGGCGAGCGCCGGCGTCTCCCCGGCGGACGTCGACGTGGTCGAGGCACACGGCACCGGTACCGCGCTGGGTGACCCGATCGAGGCGCAGGCCCTGCTCGCGGCCTACGGTCAGGACCGGCCCGAGGGGCGGCCGCTGTGGCTCGGCTCGATCAAGTCCAACCTCGGGCACACCCAGGCCGCCGCGGGCGTGGCCGGGGTGATCAAGATGGTGCAGGCGATGCGGCACGGCGAACTGCCCAAGACCCTGCACGTGGACCGCCCCTCCACCCAGGTGGACTGGACGGCGGGCGAGGTCCGGCTGCTGACCGAGGCCCAGGAGTGGCCCGAGAGCGGACGGCCCCGGCGAGCGGCGGTCTCCTCGTTCGGGATCAGCGGCACCAACGCGCACGTGGTCCTCGAACAGGCCCCGGCGCTCGAACCGCAGACCGAGGCGGACGGCGAGCCGCGGACCGAGCCGCAGACCGGGGCTCAGGGCGAGGCGGAGACCGCGAAGAGCCAGGCGCAGGTTGCCGAGTCGCAGAGCGCCGACGCGCCGGCAGTGACCCCCGCGCCCCGGCTGGACGCCGTCCCGTGGCTCCTGTCGGCACGCACCCCCGAGGCGCTCGCCGAGCAGAAGGGCCGCCTGCGCGCCTGGGTCGAGGCCCGCCCCGAGCTTGACCCGGCCGAGGTGGCCTTCTCGCTGGCCTGCGCCCGCTCCTCCTGGGAGCACCGTGCGGTGGCCGTCGGCAGCTCCACCGAGGAGCTGCTGGCGGCCCTGGCCCTGGCTGCGGGCACCGTGGTCGGTAGCGGGAAGCTGGCGTTCCTCTTCACTGGGCAGGGCTCGCAGCGCCTTGGCATGGGGCGGGAGCTGTACCGGGCGTTCCCGGTCTTCGCGGCCGCCTTCGACGAGGTATCCGCCTTGCTGGATGCGGAGTTGGAGATTCCGATCGCCCGGGTGATCGAGGCGGAGCCGCAGCTGCTGAACCGCACCGACTACGCCCAGGCGGCGATCTTCGCCGTCGAGGTGGCGCTCTTCAGGCTGGTGGAGTCGCTGGGCGTGCGCCCCGACTACCTGGTCGGCCACTCGGTCGGCGAGCTGGCCGCCGCGCACGTCTCCGGCGTGCTGTCGCTGGAGGGCGCGGCCGCCATGGTGCTGGCGCGCGGCGGCCTGATGAGCCGGCTGCCCGCGGGAGGCGCGATGGTGGCGATCCGGGCCGCCGAGGCCGAGGTGCTGCCGCTGCTCTGCGAGCGGGTGGGCCTGGCCGCGGTCAACGGGCCGCGCTCGGTGGTGGTCTCGGGCGAGGAGGAGGCGGTGCTGGCGCTCGCCGCCCGGTTCGAGAAGAGCACCCGCCTGACCGTCTCGCACGCCTTCCACTCCCCGCTGATGGAGCCGATGCAGGCCGAGTTCGCCCTCGTCGCCAAGGCGCAGTCCTACGGCGCGCCGGGCATCCCGATCGTCTCCACCCTGACCGGCGCCCTGGCCGGCGCCGAGGAGCTCGGCTCGCCGGACTACTGGGTCGACCACGTCCGCCGGCCCGTGCGGTTCGAGCCGGCGCTGTGCGCGCTCGGGGCCCTGGGCGTGCGCAGGCTCCTGGAACTGGGACCGGACGCGGTGCTGACCGCTATGGCGCAGGACTGCCTCGACAGTGACCTGGCAGCCGCCGCGACCATGCGCCGCGACTCAGCCGAGACGCGGGAGCTGCTGGGCGGCCTGGGGCGGTTGCACGCCGACGGCGTGCCGGTCGACTGGGCCGCGCTCTTCGAAGGCCGTCGCCCGAACCGGGTCGACCTGCCGCTCTACCCGTTCCAGCGCACCAGGCTCTGGCTGGAGGCCACCGCCGCCGGCGGCGACCCGAGCGGCCTCGGTCAGCTCCCCGTCGAGCACCCGCTGCTGGCCGCGGCGACCGAACTGCCCGACTCGGGCGGGCTGGTGCTGACCGGGCGGCTCTCCCGCTCCGCTCAGCCCTGGCTGGCCGACCACGCCGTGCACGGCACGGTGCTGCTGCCCGGTACGGCCCTGGTGGAGCTGGCGGTCCAGGCCGGCGACCGGGTCGGCTGCGCCCTGCTGGAGGAGTTGACGCTCCAGGCGCCGCTGACCTTGCCGGAGCAGGGCGCGGTGGCGGTGCAGGTCGCGGTCGGCGCCGAGGACGCCGGGCGGCGCACGGTCGCGGTGTACTCCCGGTCCGCGGACGCGCCGGACGCGCCGTGGAGTCAGAACGCCGCCGGACTGCTCACCGGCGCCGGCGAGGAGCCGCAGTTCGACCTGCGGGTCTGGCCGCCCGAAGGGGCCGAACCCATCGAGCTGGGCGAGCTCTATCCCAGGCTCATCGGGGTCGGCTACGGCTACGGCGAGGTGTTCCAGGGACTGCGCGCGGCGTGGCGGCGCGGCGAGGACCTGTTCGCCGAGGCCGCCCTGCCCGACCGTGCCCGGGCCACGGCCGCCGCCTTCGGTCTGCACCCGGCGCTGTTGGACGCGGCCCTGCACGTCAACCTGCTCGACCTGGGTGACGGCCAGGCGGTGCTGCCGTTCAGCTGGGGCGGGGTCACCCTGCACGCCGGCGGGGCCGGTGAGTTGCGGCTGCACGTCGCCAAGGCCGGCCAGGACGCAGTCTCGCTGGCGGTCGCGGACGGCACCGGCGCGCCGGTGGCCACCGTCCGCACGCTGGTGGCCCGCCCGGTCTCGGCGGGGCAACTGGCCGCCGGACCGGGGGAGTCGCTCTTCCGCCTGGAGCAGGTTCCGCTCGGCCCCACCTCGGCCGAAGCCCTGCCCGCGGACGTCGTGGTCTGCGGCCCCGACGACCTCGCTCTCGGCGTGCCGGTCCACCCGGACCTGGCGTCGATCGAGGAAGCGCCGAGCCTGATCGTCCTGCCGGCGGCCACGGTCGCCGGTGAGGTGCCCGCGGCGGTGCACAGGAGTGTCGGCGAGACCTTCGCCGTCCTCGGGGCCTTCCTCGCCGACCGGCGCTTCGACCACTCCCGGTTGGCGGTGGTGATCCGGGCCGGTGAGCTCGCCCACGCGCCGCTGGCCGGACTGGTCCGGGCCGCCGAGTCGGAGAACCCCGGTCGCTTCCTGCTGGTGGACAGCGACGGCACCGCGGGCCTGGCCGCCGCGCTGGCCTGCGGCGAGCCCGAGGTCGCGGTGCGCGAGGGCGAGCTGTCGGTGCCCAGGCTCGCCAGGGCGAAGCCGGCGCAGCCGCCGCACTTCGACCCCGAGGCGTACGTGCTGATCACCGGCGGCCTCGGCGGCCTGGGACAGCTGATCGCCCGTCACCTCGTCGGCTCCCACGGCGTCCGGCGCCTGCTGCTGACGAGTCGGCGCGGCGCGGACACCCCCGGCGCGGCCGAGCTGCGGGCCGAGCTCGAAGGGCTCGGCGCCGAGGTCGCGCTGGCGAGCTGCGACGCGGCCGATCGCGGCCAACTCGCGGAGCTGCTGGGCCGCTACCAGGTCGGCGCCGTGGTGCACTCGGCCGGCGTGGTCGACAACGGGATGCTCGCCGCGCTCAGCCCCGAGCAGGTCGAGCGGGTGCTGCGGCCCAAGGTGGACGCCGCCTGGAACCTGCACGAACTCACGCAGGGCCGCGAGCTCAGCGCCTTCGTGCTGTTCTCCTCCACCGCCGGCCTGCTGGTCGGTGGCGGCCAGTCCAACTACGCGGCCGCCAACGCCTTCCTGGACGGCCTCGCGGCCCACCGCAGGGCCGCCGGGCTGCCCGCCGTCTCGATGGCCTGGGGCCTGTGGTCCGAGGTCGGCGGCCTGGCCGACCAGGTGGACGCCGCCGACCTGGAGCGGATGCACCGGATGGGCCTGCCACCGCTGCCCGCCGCCCAGGGCCTGGAGCTGTTCGACGCCGCCCTGGCCGCCGAGGACGCCCTCGTGGTGCCGATGCGCCTGGACGTCGCCGCGGTGCGGGCCAGGACCGACGGCGTCCCGACGCTGCTGCGCGGGCTGGTCCGCGGCGCCTCGCGCCGCGCCGCCGGCGCCGCGGGCACCTCCCGCGCCGATGCGCAGAACGGATGGCGCGAGCGCCTCGCCCCGCTGCCGGACCCCGACCGCGACCGCCTGCTGCTGGAGTTGGTGCTCACCGGGGTGGCCGCCGTACTCGGCCACACCTCGACCCAGGCGCTCGACCCGAACAAGGCATTCCAGGAGATGGGCTTCGACTCGCTGGCGGCGGTCGAACTGCGCAACCTGCTCGGGGCGGCCACCGGCCTCTCGCTGCCCGCCACCCTGGTCTTCGACCAGCCGGCACCGGCCGTCCTGACCGCCTACCTCAAGGCCGAACTCGTCCCCGGCCCGGCCGACCAGGCCCGGCTGATGGTCGCCGAGGTCGACCGGCTCGAAGTCGCGCTGACCGCACTGCCGGACCAGGACGGCTCACACGCCCGGATCACCGCGCGCCTCGAAGCGCTGCTGCGGACCTGGCGTGACACCCACAGCACGGGCGGCGAGGCGCCGGACGACTTCGACACCGCCACCGACGAAGAACTCTTCGCGACGATCGACAACGAATCTGGAGTCCAGTGATGGTAGACCCGGCCAACGTCGACAGGCTCCGCGACTACCTGAAGCGGGCCACCAGCGAGCTGGAGCGCACCCGCCGCCGGGTGCGCGAGCTGGAGGAGCTCAACCGCGAGCCGATCGCGATCATCGGGATGGCCTGCCGCTACCCCGGCGGCATCCGCTCGCCCGAGGACCTCTGGCGGATCGTCAGCGAAGGCGCCGACGTGATCTCCGGTTTCCCGGTGGACCGCGGGTGGGACGTGGAGAACCTCTACGACCCCGAGGTCGGCAAGCCCGGTAAGAGCTACGTGCGCCAGGGCGGCTTCCTGCACGACGCCGCCGAGTGCGACCCCGCGTTCTTCGGCATCAGCCCCAAGGACGCGCCCGGCACCGACCCGCAGCAGCGGATGCTGCTCGAGACCTCCTGGGAGGCTTTCGAGCGGGCCGGGATCGACCCGCAGTCGATGAAGGGCACCCCGACCGGCGTCTTCGTCGGCCTGATGCACCACGACTACGTGGGCGGCACCATCTCCGGCAGCATCGTCTCGGGCCGGATCGCCTACACGCTGGGCCTCGAGGGACCCGCGGTCACCATGGACACCGCGTGCTCCGCATCGCTGGTGGCGCTGCACCAGGCGACCCAGTCGCTGCGCCGCGGCGAGTGCGAGTTCGCCCTGGTCGGCGGTGCCGCGGTGATGGCCAGCCCCGAGATGTTCATCGAGTTCAGCGAGCGGCGGGCGCTGTCGGCCGACGGGCGCTGCAAGTCCTTCTCCGAGGACGCGGACGGCGCCGCCTGGTCCGAGGGCGCGGGTGTGCTGCTGGTGGAGCGGCTCTCGGACGCCCGGCGCAAGGGGCACCGGGTGCTCGCGGTGATCCGGGGCAGCGCGATCAACCAGGACGGTGCCTCCAACGGCATGACCGCGCCCAGCGGCCCGGCCCAGATCCGGGTGATCCAGTCGGCGCTGGCCGACGCCCAGTTGTCGCCGAACCAGATCGACGTCGTGGAGGCGCACGGCACCGGCACCAAGCTCGGCGACCCGATCGAGGCCCAGGCGGTCATCGCCGCCTACGGGCAGAACCGGCCCGAGGGCCGGCCGATGTGGCTGGGCTCGATCAAGTCCAACATGGGCCACCCACAGGCCGCCGCCGGCGTGGCAGGCGTGATCAAGATGGTCATGGCGATGCGCCACGGGGTGCTGCCCAAGTCGCTGCACTCCGAGCGCCGCACCTCCGCGGTGGACTGGTCGGCGGGCGAAGTCGAGCTGCTGACCGAGGCCCGGACGTGGCAGACCTACGGTCAGCCGCGCCGCGCCGCCGTCTCGGGCTTCGGGATCAGCGGCACCAACGCGCACACCATCCTCGAAGAGGCCCCGGCCGAGGAGGTGGCGGAGCGGGCGCCGCGCGCCGCCCTGCCGGCCGTGCCCTGGGTGCTCTCCGCCAAGACCGCAGAGGCGATCAAGGACCAGGCGAGCCGGCTGATCGCCGCGGCCGATGACCTCGACGTGCTGGACGTCGGCTTCTCGCTGGCCACCACCCGTGCCCTGCTCACCCACCGCGCCGCGGTGGTCGGCCACGACCGCGCCGAACTGCTGGAGGGGCTGCGCGCGCTGGCCGAGGGCCGGGAGCTGCCGCAGGTCGCCGCCGGCCCCGGCAAGCTCGCCGTGGTCTTCTCCGGTCAGGGCTCCCAGCGCCCCGGCATGGGACGCGAACTGATCGAGAGCTTCCCCGAGTTCGCCCGTGCCTTCGACGAGATCTGCGCCGAGTTCGACCAGTACCTGGAGCGGCCGCTGCGTGAGGTGGTGCTGGACACCGAGTCCGAGCTGCTGAACCAGACCGTCTTCACCCAGGCCGGCATCTTCGCCTTCGAGGTCGCGCTCTACCGCCTGCTGGAGTCCTGGGGCATCCGCCCCGACCTGCTCGGCGGGCACTCGATCGGCGAGGTGGTCGCCGCCCACGTCGCCGGTGTGCTCTCGCTGAGCGACGCCGTCACCCTGGTCGCCGCGCGCGGCCGGCTGATGCAGGCGCTGCCCGCCGGCGGCGCGATGGTCGCCATCCGGGCCGGCGAGGCCGAGGTCGCCCCGCTGCTCACCGAGGGCGCCGACCTCGCCGCGGTCAACGGCGAGCGCGCGGTGGTCGTCTCGGGCGACGAGGAGGCGGTGCTCGCGGTTGCCGCCCGGTTCGAGAAGACCACCAGGCTGAAGGTCTCGCACGCGTTCCACTCGCACCGGATGGACGACATGCTGGAGTCCTTCCGGGCCGTGCTCGACAAGCTGGAGTTCCACCAGCCGCAGCTGCCGGTCGTCTCCAACCTGACCGGATCGCTCGCCGACGAGCTGACCTCGCCCGACTACTGGGTGCGCCACGTACGCGAGGCCGTCCGGTTCCACGACGGTGTGCGCACCCTGGCCGCAGAGGGCGTCACCCGGCTGCTGGAGGTGGGCCCCGACTCGGTGCTCACCGGCATGTCCCAGGACATCGTGGCCGAGGTGGTCGCCACCCAGCGCCGCGACCAGGGCGAGGCCAAGGCGCTGCTGACGGCGCTCGGCCGACTGCACGTCAGCGGCCTGAGCCCGGACTGGTCGGCGCTGTTCACCGGCGCCCGCGTGGTGGACCTGCCGACCTACCCCTTCCGGCGCGACCGGCACTGGGAGAACGCCCCGTCCATCACGGCGGCCACCGCCCCGGGCCGCGGCGGCGACGAGGGCGGCGAGTTCTGGGAGCTGGTCCGGGAGCAGGACGTGGCCGCGGTCGCCGCCACCCTCGGCGTGGACGACCAGGCCCCGGTGGCCGCGCTGATCCCGGCGCTGGCCTCCTGGTACGACCAGCGGCAGGCCAATTCCACCGTGGACGGCTGGCGTTACCGCGTCGGCTGGCGGATGCTGCCCGGCTCCGAGGACCGCGCCGCAACGTTCCGCTGGCTGGCCGTGGTCTCCGAGGCCCTGGCCCAGGACCCGTGGGTCGAGGCCGCGCTGACCGCGCTGCGCGAGCGCGGCCACCAGGTCGAGCTGCTCGCCGTGCCCACTGCCGCGCAGCAGCGCACCGCCCTGGCCGAACTGCTCGACGGCCACGGTGCGGTGGACGGCGTGCTCTCCCTGCTGGCGCTCGACACCCGGACCGCCGTGACCGCCGCGCTGATCCAGGCACTCGGCGACGCCGGGATCGAGGCCGGGCTGTGGGCCGTCACCCGGGACGCGATGGCCCACGAGTCCTCGGCCCGCCCGAGCGGATTCAGCCAGGCCGAGGTCTGGGGCCTGGGCCGGGTGGCCGCGCTGGAGCACCCCGGGCGCTGGGGCGGTCTGCTCGACCTGCCCGCCGAGCTCGGCCCGCTCACCCTGGCCCGACTCGCCACCGCGCTCACCGCCTACGGCGACGAGGACCAGCTGGTCCTGCGCGAGTCCGGCCTGTTCGCCCGCCGCCTGGAGCACGCGCCGGCCCGGCCCGGTACCCCGTGGCAGCCCACCGGCACGGTGCTGGTCACCGGCGCCACCGGCGCGGTCGGTGCCCGGGTGGCGAGCTGGCTGGCCGAGCAGGGTGCGGAGCACCTGCTGCTCACCAGCCGCCGCGGCGAGGCGGCGCCCGGCGCCGCCGAACTGCGGCAGGAGCTGGCCGAGACCGGCACCGAGGTCACCTTCGCCGCCTGCGACGCGGCCGACCGCGAGAGCCTGGCCGCGCTGCTGGCCACCGTCCCGGCCGAGCATCCGCTGACCGCCGTGATCCACCTGGCCGGCGTGCTGGACGACGGCGTGCTGGACGCGCTCACCCCCGAGCGCTTCGCCACGGTGCTGCGGCCCAAGGCGCAGGCCGCCCTGAACCTGCACGAGCTCACCGCGGAGCTGGACCTGTCGGCGTTCATCCTCTTCTCCTCGCTCACCGCCACCGTCGGCGGCGCCGGGCAGGCCAACTACGCGGCCGCCAACGCCTTCCTGGACGCGCTGGCCGAGTACCGGCGCGGCGAGGGCCTGGCGGCCTCCTCGATCGCCTGGGGCCTGTGGGGTGGCGGCGGCATGGCCGACCACGACGCCGTGCGTGACGCGGGCCGCAGCCTCGGCATCTCGGCGATGAACCCCGACCAGGCGCTGATCGCGCTGCGCCGGGCGCTGGAGAGCGGCGAGACCACGCTGACCGTGGCCGACGTGGACTGGACCCGGTTCGCGCCCGCCTTCGGCGCCGCCCGGCCCAGCCCGCTGCTGGCCGACCTGCCCGAGGTCCAGGGCCTGGCGGCGTCCGGCGGCGGTGACAACGCGGTCCCCGACGGCTTCGCCCAGAAGCTGGCCGCCCTGACCGGCGGCGAGCGCAAGCGCGCTCTGGTGGACCTGGTCTGCACCCAGGCCGCCACCGTGCTCGGCTACGGCGCGGCCGGCGGGATCGAGCCCAGCACCGCGTTCCGTGACCTCGGCTTCGACTCGCTGACCTCGGTGGACCTGCGCAACCGGCTCAGCACCGCCGCCGGGGTGGCCCTGCCGGCCACGCTGATCTTCGACTACGCGACGCCCGCCGCGTTGGCCGAGCACCTCGGCACCGAGCTGGGCGAGGGCGAGAGCGGCTCCTCGACTGACGTGCTGCTGGCCGAACTCGACCGGCTGGAGGCCGCGTTCGGCGGGCTGAAGGTCGAGGAGATCGAGCAGGGCCGGTTCACGGCCCGCCTGCAGGCGATGCTCAACGGGCTGACCGAGACCCTGTCCGCCGCCGGCGGCGAGTCGGTCGCGGGGCGGCTGGAGAACGCCTCCGCCGACGACGTCTTCGCCTTCATCGACAACGAGCTCGGCACGGCGTGACGACGTGAGCACGACCGCCGACCCCGCCCCGCACGCCGGCCTGAATCTTTCGCACAGAAGTGGCGACACTCGATGACCAACGATGACAAGCTGCTCGACTATCTCAAGAGGGTCACCGCTGATCTGGCCCAGACCCGGCAGCGGCTGCGCGACGTGGAGACCGAGGAGAAGGAGCCCATCGCCATCGTGGCGATGAGCTGCCGGTTCCCCGGTGGCGTCAGTACCCCCGAGGAGCTCTGGCGGCTGGTCGACGAGGGCACCGATGCCATCACGGACTTCCCGGACAACCGGGGCTGGGACGGCGCCGCGCTCTACGACCCCGACCCGGACGCCTCCGGCAAGAGCTATGTGCTGCGGGGCGGGTTCCTGCACGGGGCCGCCGACTTCGAGCCGGACTTCTTCGGCATCTCGCCGCGCGAGGCGCTGCTGATGGACCCCCAGCAGCGGCTGCTCCTCGAGGTGGCCTGGGAGGCGCTGGAACGCGGCGGCATCGCGCCGGACTCGGTACGCGGCGCCCGGATCGGGGTGTTCGCGGGCACCAACGGCCAGGACTACCGCGACGTGCTGGCGAAGCTGCCGAAGGACCCCGAGGCGGCGCTCGGCACCGGCGTGCTGGCGGCGGTGATGGCCGGCCGGATCTCCTACACCCTCGGCACCGAGGGGCCCGCGGTCACCATCGACACCGCGTGCTCCTCGGCCCTGGTCGCGCTGCACCTGGCGGTGCAGGCGCTGCGCCAGCGCGAGTGCACGCTGGCGATGGCCGGCGGTGTCTCGGTGATGTCCACCCCGGGCGCGTTCATCGCCTTCAGCCGTCAGCGCGGGCTCTCCCCGGACGGCCGGTGCAAGTCCTTCGCCGATGAGGCGGACGGCACCGGCTGGGGCGAGGGCGCCGGGATGCTGCTGCTGGAGCGCCTCTCGGACGCCCGGCGCAACGGGCACCAGGTGCTGGCCGTCATCCGTGGCTCCGCCGTCAACCAGGACGGTGCCTCCAACGGGCTGACCGCGCCCAACGGGCCGTCCCAGCAGCGGGTGATCCGTCAGGCGCTGGCGAGCGCCGGGCTCTCGGCGAGCGACGTCGACGTGGTGGAGGCGCACGGCACCGGTACCACGCTGGGCGACCCGATCGAGGCGCAGGCACTGCTGGCCACCTACGGCCAGGGCCGCTCGGCGGATCGGCCGTTGTGGCTGGGGTCGATCAAGTCGAACATCGGTCACACCCAGGCGGCCGCCGGTGTGGCCGGGGTGATCAAGATGGTGCAGGCGATGCGCCACGGCGTGCTGCCCAAGACCCTGCACGCGGAGAACCCCGCCAGCAAGGTCGACTGGACGGCCGGCGAGGTCAAGCTGCTCACCGAGGCCCGGGCCTGGCCCGAGGTGGAGCGTCCACGTCGGGCCGCCGTCTCCTCCTTCGGCGCGAGCGGCACCAACGCCCACACCATCATCGAGCAGGCCCCCGCCGAGGAGGCCGTCGAGCGCACCCCGGCCGTCGCGCCCTCGACCATCCCGTGGCTGCTCTCCGGGCGCACCCCGGAGGCCCTGCGCGAGCAGGCGCTGCGACTGGCCGCGGTGGCGGACACCCTGGACCCGGTGGACGCCGCCTTCTCGCTGGCCACCACCAGGACGGCCCAGCAGTACCGGGCCGTGGTGCTCGGCCAGGACCGCGAACAACTGCGCGCCGGCCTGAACACGCTGGTCGAGGGCGCGCCCGGGGTGCTCCAGGGCCGTACCGTCAAGGGGCTGACGGCCTTCCTGTTCACCGGCCAGGGGTCGCAACGCCCGGGTATGGGCCGGGAGTTGTACCAGGGGTTCGAGACGTTCCGGCAGGCCTTCGACGAGGTCTGCACCCACTTCGGCGGCGGCCTCAAGGACCTGGTCTTCGGCGTCGACGCCGAGCCGCTGAACGAGACCGCCACCACCCAGGCCGCGCTCTTCGCCTTCGAGGTGGCGCTGTACCGGCTGGTGGAGTCCTGGGGCATCCGGCCCGACTACCTGGCGGGCCACTCGATCGGTGAGATCGCGGCCGCCCACGTGGCCGGGGTGCTGTCGCTGGCGGACGCGTGCCGTCTGGTGGCGGCGCGGGGCCGGTTGATGCAGGCGCTGCCCACCGGTGGCGCGATGGTGGCGGTGCAGGCGAGTGAGGCCGAGGTGCTGCCGCTGCTGACCGAGGGCGTGGGCATCGCGGCGGTCAACGGGCCGCGGGCGGTGGTGATCTCGGGTGTCGAGGCCGAGGTGCTGCGGATCGCCGAGTCCTTCGAGAAGACGAAGCGGCTGAAGGTCAGCCATGCCTTCCACTCGCCGTTGATGGAGCCGATGCTGGCGGAGTTCCGCGCGGTGGTGTCGGGTCTGACGTACGGGCGGGCGACCGTTCCGGTGGTCTCCAACGTCACGGGTGCGCTGGCGACGGAGGAGTTGGCGGACCCGGAGTACTGGGTGCGCCACGTCCGCGAGGCCGTGCGCTTCTACGACGGTGTCCGGGCCCTGGAGGCCGCGGGCGTCAGCCGCTTCCTGGAGCTCGGCCCCGACGCCGTCCTGACCGCGATGGCCCGCGGCTGCCTGGACTCCGAGGACGCCGTGCTCGCCGCCGCCACCCGGCGCGAGCGCCCCGAGCCGGACACCCTGCTCACCGCGCTGGCCCAACTGCACATCGGCGGCTGCTCGCCCGACTGGCGCACCCTGTTCCCGGGGGCCGCCCGGGTTGACCTGCCCACCACTGCCTTCCAGCGCAGCCGATTCTGGGTCGAGGTCCCGGCCTCGGTCGGCGACGTCGCCTCCGCCGGCCTGGACTCCACCGAGCACCCGCTGCTCGGCGCGGCCACCATGCTGGCGGACTCGGACGGCGCGGTGCTCACCGGGCGGCTCTCGGTGCGCACCCACCCGTGGCTGGCAGACCACGTGGTCGGCGACCGGGTCGTGGTGCCCGGCACCGCCATGGTCGAACTGGCCATCAGGGCCGGCGACCAGGTCGGCTGCGGCCACCTGGAGGAGCTCACCCTTGAGGTGCCGCTGGTCCTGCCCGAGCAGGACGGCATCCGGGTGCAGGTCACCGTCAGCGCCCCCGACGCCGCCGGCAGCCGTACGGTGTGCGTCTACTCGCGAGCCGAGAGCGCGGCCGCCGAAGTCCCGTGGACCCTGCACGCCTCCGGCCTGCTCGGCCAGGTGCCCGCGCGCACGGGTGAACACCTCACCGAGTGGCCGCCGGCCGGTGCCGAGGCGCTGGAGACCGCCGGCCTCTACGAGCGGCACGCCGCCTCAGGCCTGCACTACGGTCCGACCTTCCAGGCCCTGCACGCCGCCTGGCAGCGCGGTGACGAGTTGTTCGCCGAGGTCCGCCTGGCCGATCGCCCGGCCGCCGACGCGGGCCGGTTCGGCCTGCACCCGGCCGCCTTTGACGCCGCACTGCACGCGCTCGCCCTGCTCGGTGACGGCTCCGACGACGAGACCGCCCGCCTGCCCTTCATGTTCTCCGGCGTCTCGCTGCACGCGGTCGGCGCCTCGGTGCTGCGGGTGCGGCTGCTCGCCACCGGAGCGCACTCCTTCGCCGTCGACCTGGCCGACGCCACCGGCGCCCCGGTCGCCTCGGTGACCTCGCTGGCCTCCCGCCCGCTGACCAACCTGCGCCAGGAGCAGGGCGTTTCGAGCGACGCGCTGTTCCGGCTCGGCTGGAGCCCGATCCAACTGGCCGAGACGGCAGGCGAGGCCGACCACCGCCTCCTGCACAGCGTGGCGGGCAACGACGCCGAGGCCGTCCGGGTGGCCGTCCACGTGGCGCTGGCCGCGGCGCAGGACGAGGACCCGCGCCCGCTGATCGTGGTCACCCGCGGCGCGCTCTCGCTCGCCGGGGAGGAGGTGGCCGACCTGGCAGGCGCCGCGGTGTGGGGCCTGCTGCGCTCGGCGCAGTCGGAGAACCCCGACCGTTTCGTGCTGCTGGACCTCGATGCGGACGCCGACGCCGAGGCGCTCGCCGCCTCCGTACTGGCCAGTGGTGAGCCGCAGGTGGCGATCCGCGCCGGCGCGGCCCACGCCGCCCGGCTGACCGCCGCCGAGCTCACCGCCGAGGCCGCGCCGGAGCTCGACCCCGAGGGCACCGTCCTGCTGACCGGCGCGACCGGGGGCCTTGGCCCGGTGCTCGCCCGGCACCTGATCACTGCCCTCGGCGCGCGCCACCTGCTGCTGCTCAGCCGGCGCGGCGGCGCGGACGAGCTGACCGCCGAACTCACCGGGCTCGGCGCGCAGGTCACCGTCCGGGCCTGCGACGTGGCCGACCGCGCCGCGCTCGCCGAGGTGCTGGCCGAGATCCCGGCCGAGCATCCGCTCACCGCCGTGGTGCACGCCGCCGGGCTGCTCGACGACGGCGTGGTCGCCTCGCTGACCCCCGAGCGGATCGACGCCGTGCTGCGGCCCAAGGTGGACGGCGCGCTCAACCTGCACGAGCTCACCGCGGACGCGCCGCTGCGCGCCTTCGTGCTGTTCTCCTCGGTCGCCGGGCTGGTGGGCGCACCGGGTCAGGGCAACTACGCGGCCGCCAACGCCTTCCTGGACGCGCTGGCCGCCGGGCGGCACGCGCTCGGCCTGCCCGCCCTCTCGCTGGCCTGGGGGCCCTGGGCCCCGGTCGGCGGCATGACCAGCTCCCTGGAGGAGGCCGACCGGGCGAGGATCTCGCGCGGCGGCATGACCGAGCTGTCCGCCGAGGACGGCGTGGCGCTCTTCGACCTGGCCCGGGCCACCGGGCTGGCGGCCCTGGCCCCGGTGCGGCTGAACCTGGCGGCGCTGCGTCGCCAGGGCGCCGCGCTCGCCCCGGTGTTTCGCTCCCTGGTGGGCCGTACGGTGCGCCGCGGGGCGGTGGCGGTCGAGGGCTCGGAGTTCTCCTTCGCCGACCGGATGGCCGAACTCGGCGAGCGGGAGCGCGCGGACGCGCTGCTCCAGCTGGTCCGGGTCCAGGTCGCGGCCGTGCTCGGGCACGCCTCCGCGGAGGCGATCGACCCGGGCCGGGCTTTCCAGGACCTCGGCTTCGACTCGCTGGCCGCCGTCGAACTGCGCAACGCCCTGACCACCGAGACCGGCCACCGGCTGCCCGCCACCCTGGTCTTCGACTACCCGTCACCCGAGGCGCTGGCCGGCAACCTGGTCACCCGGTTCAGCGGCGTCAAGTCCGGCCCGCGCAAGGCCGCCCGGGCGAGCGCCGCCCGTACCGACGAGCCGATCGCCATCGTCGGCATGGCCTGCCGTTATCCGGGCGGGGTGACCTCGCCGCAGGAGCTGTGGGACCTGGTGATCGGCGAGGGCGACGCGATCAGCGCCTTCCCGGACAACCGGGGCTGGGACATCGACCGGATCTACGACCCGACCCGCGAGCGCCCCGACACCAGCTACGTCCACGAGGGCGGGTTCCTGCACGAGGCCGGCGCGTTCGATGCCGAGTTCTTCGGGATCTCGCCGCGTGAGGCGCTGTTGATGGATCCGCAGCAGCGGTTGCTGCTGGAGAGTTCCTGGGAGGCGTTGGAGGGCGCCGGGATCGATCCGGTCTTGCTGAAGGGCAGTCGTACCGGTGTGTTCGCCGGGGTGATGTACCACGACTACTTCGGTGCGTTCGGTAGTGGCAGCATCGTGTCGGGTCGGGTGGCTTACACCCTCGGGCTCGAGGGGCCGACGCTGTCGATCGACACGGCGTGCTCCTCCTCGCTGGTGGCGCTGCACCTGGCGGCGCAGTCGCTGCGCGGCGGCGAGTCCACCCTCGCGCTGGTGGGCGGCGTCGCGGTGATGTCGACCCCGGACCCGTTCGTGGAGTTCAGCCGCCAGGGCGCGCTCGCCCCCGACGCGCAGTGCCGCCCGTTCGCCACCGGCGCCGGCGGCACGGTCTGGGGTGAGGGCGTCGGCGTCCTGGTCCTGGAGCGCCTGTCGGACGCCCGGCGCAACGGGCACCAGGTACTGGCCGTGGTCCGCGGCACCGCCGTCAACCAGGACGGTGCCTCCAACGGGCTGACCGCGCCCAACGGGCCCTCCCAGCAGCGGGTGATCGAGCAGGCCCTGGCCAACGCCGGGCTGTCGGCCGCCGATGTCGACGTGGTGGAGGCGCACGGCACCGGTACCACGCTGGGCGACCCGATCGAGGCGCAGGCCCTGCTGGCCACCTACGGCCAGGACCGTGGTGAGGACCGACCGCTCTGGTTGGGCTCGATCAAGTCGAACATCGGTCACACCCAGGCGGCCGCCGGTGTGGCCGGCGTGATCAAGATGGTGCAGGCGATACGCCACGGCGTGCTGCCCAAGACCCTGCACGTGGACGAGCCCTCCACCCACGTGGACTGGACGGCCGGCGAGGTCCGGTTGCTGACCGAGGCCCGGGCCTGGCCCGAGGTCGAGCGGCCGCGCCGGGCCGGGATCTCCTCCTTCGGGATCAGCGGCACCAACGCCCACACCATCATCGAACAGGCCCCGGCCGCGGCCGAGCAGCCGGAGACGAGCGCGGCGCCGACCACGGCCCCGTGGCTGCTCTCCGCGAAGTCCCGAGCGGCGCTGCCCGCCCAGGCCGAACGGCTGCTGGCCTTCGTGGACGCCAACCCGCAGCTCGCGCCCGCGGACCTGGCCCACGCACTGGCCACCACCCGTGCCCACTTCGAGCACCGCGCGGCCATCGCCGGCGCGGACCGCGCCGAACTGCGCGACTCGCTGGCCGCGTTGGCCGCCGGGCGCACCGCTCCCGGGCTGGTCGAGGGCACCGCCACCGGCTCCCGCCCGGTCTTCGTGTTCCCGGGCCAGGGCTCCCAGTGGCAGGGTATGGCCACCGAACTGCTGATCTCCTCGCCGGTGTTCGCGGCCGCGATGGCCGAGTGCGCCGCCGCCTGCGCGCCGTTCACCGACTGGGACCTGCTGGCCGAGCTGAACGGCCCGCTGGACCGGGTGGACGTCGTCCAGCCGCTGCTCTGGGCCGTCATGGTCTCGCTGGCGCGGACCTGGATCTCGTACGGGGTGCGCCCCGCCGCGGTGATCGGGCACTCCCAGGGCGAGATCGCGGCGGCCGTGGTGGCCGGTGCGCTGTCGCTGGAGGACGGCGCCCGGATCGTCACCCTGCGCAGCCAGGCCATCGCCCAGGACCTGTCCGGCGGGGGCGGCATGATGTCGGTCGCGCTGCCCGTCGACCAGGTGGAGGAACGACTGGCGGCCTTCGACGGCCGGCTCTCCGTCGCCGCGCGCAACGGGTCGGGATCGGTCGTGGTCGCCGGCTTCGTGGACGCCCTGGACCTCCTGCAGGCCCAGCTCAAGGACGAGGGCGTGCGGGTCAAGCGGCTGCCGGTGGACTACGCCTCGCACTCCGCGCAGGTCGAGGCGATCCGGACCAGGTTGCTGGAGACCCTGGCGGAGGTCTCGCCGCTCCCCGCCGAGGTGCCGTTCTACTCGACCGTCACCGGCGAGCTCGTCGACACCACCGAGCTGAACGCCGAGTACTGGTACACCAACCTGCGCCGGACCGTGCTCTTCGAGCAGGCCGCCGGGGCCGCGGTCGGCAAGGGCCACGGCGTGTTCATCGAGTGCAGCCCGCACCCGGTGCTCACCGTCGGCCTCCAGGAGACCTTCGACGGCGTGCGGGCGCTGGGCTCGCTGCGCCGCGAGGAGGGCGGCCCGGCCCGGTTCGCCGCCGCGCTCGGCGAGGCCTTCGCGCACGGCGTCGCGGTCGACTGGCGACAGGTCTTCGATGGCCTGCGCCCGCGCCGCGTCGAGCTGCCGACCTATGCCTTCCGACACGAGCAGTTCTGGCTGGACAGCGTCTCCGGCAACGCCGACGTCACCTCGGCCGGTCTCACCCAGACCGACCATCCGATCCTCAGTGCGGCGATGACCCGCGCCGACACCGACGGCACCGTCCTCACCGGCCGTCTCTCGCTCGGCACCCACCCGTGGCTGGCCGACCACGTGGTCGGCGGGGAGTTGCTGTTCCCCGGCACCGGCTACCTCGAGCTGGCCCTCCAGGCCGCCGATCAGGTGGGCCTGGGCCGGGTCGCCGACCTCACCCTGCACGCCCCGCTGGTCTTCCCCGAGCACGGTGCGGTGCAACTGCAGGTCGTGGTCGGCGCGGTGGAGGAGTCCAGCCGCCCGGTCGGCATCTACTCGCGCCCCGAGAGCGAGGCCGACGACGAGCCCTGGACCCGGCACGCCGACGGTGTGCTCGCCCCGGGCGGCGCGCCCGCCGAGCCGGAGCTCACCCTCTGGCCGCCCACCGGCGCCGAGCCGATCGATCTCGACGGGGTGTACGAGCAGCTCGCCGAGGCCGGACTCGCCTACGGGCCCGCCTTCCAGGGCCTGCGCGCCGCCTGGCGCCTGGGCCAGGAGGTCTACGCCGAGGTGGCCTTCGCCCAGCAGGTGGACGGCTACGGCCTGCACCCGGCCCTGGCGGACGCCGCCCTGCACACGGTCGGCCTGACCGGCGTCGCCGAGGACGAGGCGCTGCTGCCGTTCGCCTGGTCCGAGGTGCACCTGCACGCGACCGGCGCCAGGGAACTGCGGGTCCGGGTCAAGCCCTTGGGCCGGAGCGGCGCGGTGGAGCTGACGCTCGCCGACGCCGGCGGCGCGCCGGTGGCGAGCGTCGGCTCGCTCGCCCTGCGCCCGATCCCGGCCGAACAGCTCGCCGCCGCCGCCAAGTCGGCGCGGGCGGGCGCGCTCTACCAGGTGGAGTGGATCACCGCGCCGACCCCGGCCGTCGACCCCGCCCACGACCCGGTGGTGCTGCGCAGCCCGGCGGGCACCAGCGCAAACGAGGTACGGGCAGCCGTGCACACCGTCCTCGACCAGCTGCGTGAGCAACTGGCGGGCGAGGCCACCGTGCTGGTGGCCACCGGCGCCGACCTGGCCGGTGCGGCGGTGGCCGGACTGGTCCGCTCGGCGCAGTCGGAGAACCCGGAGCGGATCGTCCTGGTCGAGCTCGACCAGGACCCGGCCTCCGAGGCGCTGCTGCCCACCGCCTCGGCCGTGGGCGAGCCGCACCTGGCGATCCGGGGCGGCGCCGTCCAGCTGCCCCGGCTGGTCCGGGCCGAACCGGCCGCCGACCAGGAACGGTTGGAGCTCGACCCCGCGGGCACCGTGCTGCTGACCGGCGCGAGCGGCGCACTGGGCACCCTGATCGCCCGACAGCTGGTCACCGAGTGGGGGGTGCGGCACCTGCTGCTGCTCAGCCGCCGCGGCGCGGCCCCCGAGCTCGTCACCGAGCTCACCGAACTCGGCGCCGAGGTCACCGCCGCCGCCTGCGACGTGGCGGACCGCGCGGCGCTGGCCGAGGTGTTGGCACAGGTCCCGGCCGAGCATCCGCTGACCGCGGTGGTGCACGCGGCCGGGGTGCTCGCCGACGGCGTGCTCTCCTCGCTCACCGCCGAGCGGCTGGACGCCGTGCTGCGCCCCAAGGTGGACGCAGCCTGGTACCTGCACGAGCTGACCGCCGGTCTCGACCTCAAGGCGTTCGTCCTGTTCTCCTCGGCCGCCGCCACCCTCGGCTCGCCGGGGCAGGCCAACTACGCCGCGGCCAACGCCTTCCTGGACGCGCTGGCGGGCCACCGCCGGCGGCTCGGCCTGCCGGGCCAGTCACTGGCCTGGGGCCTGTGGGCGCAGGCCAGCGGGATGACCGGCACGCTGGACGACACCGACCTGTCCCGGATCTCCCGGGGCGGCGTGGCGGCCCTGGCCACCGATGAGGGCTTGGCGCTCTTCGACGAGGCGCTGCACTCCCGGCACCCCGCCGTGCTGCCGATGAAGCTGGAACCGGCCGGACTGCGGACCCAAGGTGACGTCCTGTCACCGCTCTTCCGCGCCCTGGTGCGCTCCCGGCGCCAGGCCGTCTCCGGTCAGCCGGCCGCCGGCGCCGACTCGCTGCGCGGCCGGCTGGCCGCCCTCGCCGAGGCCGGACGCAAGCCCTTCCTGGTGGAGTTGGTGCGCACCCAAGCCGCCTCGGTGCTCGGGCACCGCTCGGCGGAGGCGGTCGAAGCGCACAAGGCTTTCCGCGAGCTGGGCTTCGACTCGCTGGCCGCGGTCGAGTTGCGCAACGGCCTGGCGGCGGCCACCGGGCTGCGCCTGCCGGCCACCTTGGTGTTCGACTACCCCAACCCCCTCGAACTGGCCGGCTACCTGCTCGAGCAGCTGGTCGGCAACCTGGCGGCCGTGCCGGTGCAGGCCGCGCCCGCCGGCTCGGAGGAGCCGATCGCGATCATCGGGATGAGCTGCCGCTACCCCGGCGGCGTGAACTCGCCCGAGGACCTGTGGAAGCTGGTCGTCGGCGAGGTGGACGCCATCGGCGAGTTCCCCACCGACCGGGGCTGGGACCTGGAGTCGCTCTACGACCCGACCCTGGACCGCCCCGGCACCAGCTACGCCAAGCACGGCGCGTTCCTGTACGACGCGGGCGACTTCGACGCCGACTTCTTCGGCATGGATCCGGAGGAGGCGCTGGTCACCGACCCGCAGCAGCGGGTGCTGCTGGAGACCGCCTGGGAGGCGCTGGAGCGGGCCGCCATCGACCCGGTCTCGCTGCGCGGCAGCGCGACCGGGGTGTTCGCCGGCGTGATGTACCACGACTACTTCGAGAGCTACGGCTCCGGCAGTGTGGTCTCGGGCCGGGTCGCCTACACGCTCGGTCTGGAGGGGCCGACACTGACGGTGGACACCGCCTGCTCCTCCTCGCTGGTCGCGTTGCACCTCGCGGTGCAGTCGCTGCGCCAGGGTGACTGCACCCTGGCACTGGCCGGCGGGGTGACGGTGATGGCCACCCCGGGGACCTTCGTCGAGTTCAGCCGGCAGCGCGGCCTGTCGCGCGACGGGCGCTGCCGCCCGTTCGCGGACGCCGCCAACGGCACCGGTTTCGGCGAGGGCGCGGGCGTCCTGCTGCTGGAGCGGCTCTCGGACGCCCGCCGCAACGGCCACCAGGTGCTGGCCGTGGTGCGCGGCACCGCGATGAACCAGGACGGTGCTTCCAACGGCATCACCGCCCCCAACGGCCCCGCCCAGCAGCGGGTGATCCGCCGCGCGCTGGCGGCGGCGGGCGTGCCCGGCGGCGAGGTCGACCTGGTCGAGGCGCACGGCACCGGCACCACGCTGGGCGACCCGATCGAGGCGCAGGCCCTGATCGCGACCTACGGCAGCGAGCACACCGAGGAGCGCCCGCTCTGGCTCGGCTCGATCAAGTCGAACATCGGTCACACCCAGGCCGCGGCCGGGGTGGCCGGGGTGATCAAGATGGTGCAGGCGATGCGCCACGGGGTGCTGCCCAAGACCCTGCACGTGGACGAGCCGTCCCGGCACGTCGACTGGACGGACAGCCACGTCCGGCTGCTCACCGAGTCGTTGGCATGGCCCGAGTACGACCACCCGCGCCGGGCCGGGATCTCCTCGTTCGGGATCAGCGGCACCAACGCGCACGTGGTGATCGAGGCCGCGCCCAGCGCTCCCGGTGAGGAGGCTGCCGCGCTGGTGGCGCAGCAGCCACAGGCCCCGCTGCTGCTCTCGGGCCACAGCCCACAGGCGCTGCGCGAGCAGGCCGAGCGGCTGCTGAGCCACCTGGGCGAGCGGGCCGAGCTCGATCCGCGCCAGGTCGCGGCGGCGCTGGCGAGTGCCCGTGGCCACCACGCCCACCGGGCGGCGGTGAGCGGCGGTGACTGGGACGAACTCCTGCGCGGCCTGCGGTCGTTGGCCGAGGGCCAGGCCTCGCCGAGCGTGGCGCTCGGCACTGCGGCAGCGGGTCGCACCGCGTTCCTGTTCTCCGGCCAGGGCTCGCAACTGGTCGGTATGGGCGAGGAGTTGATCGAGACGTTCCCGGCCTTCGCGGCCGCCTTCGAGGAGGTGTGCGAGCGGCTGGACCCGCTGCTCGACCGGCCGCTGCGCGAGGCGCTGTCCTCGGCCGAGCTGCTGGACCGCACCGAGTACACCCAGCCCGCCCTGTTCGCGCTCGAAGTCGCGCTCTTCAGGCTGCTGGAGTCCTGGGGCGTCCGCCCCGACCTGCTGGCCGGGCACTCCATCGGCGAGTTCGCCGCCGCCCACGTGGCCGGGGTCTGGTCGCTGGCGGACGCCGCCCGACTGGTCGCCGCGCGCGGCCGGCTGATGCAGGCGCTGCCCGCCGGCGGTGCGATGGTGGCGATCAAGGCCACCGAGGCCGAGATCGAGCCGCTGCTGACCGAGCGGGTGAGCATCGCGGCGGTCAACGGGCCGAGCTCCGTGGTGATCTCGGGCGAGGCGATGGCGGTGCGCGCGATCGCCGAGCGGTTCGAGCGGACCAGGGAGCTGACGGTCAGCCACGCCTTCCACTCGCCGCTGATGGAGCCGATGCTCGCCGAGTTCCGCGACGTCGCCGCCGGGCTGGAGTACCACCCGCCGCGGATCGCCGTCGTCTCCACCCTGACCGGTGCGCAGGCTGCCGCGCAGGAGCTGTGCTCACCGGAGTACTGGGTGCGCCACGTGCGCGAGGCGGTGCGCTTCGCGGACGGCGTGCGGGCGCTGGAGGAGGCCGGCGCGCGCCGGTTCGTCGAGATCGGTCCGGGCGGGGTGCTGACCGCGCTGGCCGCCGAGAACCTGGCCGAGGGTCCGAGCGGTGACGCCGCGCTGATCCCGCTGCTGCGCAAGGACCGGCAGGAGTCGGCGGCGGTGCTCACCGCCCTGGGCGCCTTCCACGTCCACGGCGGCGCGGTGGACTGGGCGCGGCTGCTGCCGGCCGGTGCCGCGGTCGAGTTGCCGACGTACGCCTTCCAGCGCCGCCGGTACTGGATGGCGAGCGAGCCTGCGGGCTACCGGGCGACGGCGGACCACCCGCTGCTGGGCAGCGCCGTGGACCTCGCGGGAGGCGAGGGCACGCTGTTCACCGGACGGCTCTCGTTGCAGAGCCACCCCTGGCTGGCCGATCACGCGGTCGGCGGGGTGGTGCTGCTGCCCGGCACGGCGTTCGTCGAGATGGCGCTGGCGGCCGGCGCGGACCTCGGGGCCGGCGCGGTCGAGGAGCTGACCATCGCCGAACCCCTGCTGCTGCCCGAGCAGGGCACGGTCCGGCTGCAGTGCACGGTGCGTCCGGCCGATGCCGGGACCTGGACGTTCCAGGTGTACTCCCGCACGGCGGACGAGTTGGGGGCACCTCCCGGTCACCAGGCCGGGGGACCGTGGACCTCGCACGCCACCGGGCTGCTGCGGGCCGCTTCGGCCCCGGCGCCCGGCATGCCGCAGGCCTGGCCGCCGGTCGGCGCCGAGGCGCTCGACCTGGCGGGGACCTATGAGCGCCTGGCCGAGCTCGGCGCCGAGTACGGCCCGCAGTTCCAGGGGCTGCGGGCCGCCTGGCGGCTGGCTGACGAGGTCTTCGCCGAGGTCGAACTCCCGCTGGAGACCGATCGGTTCGGCATTCATCCGGCGCTGTTCGACGCCTCGCTGCACGCGATCGGACTGCGGGCGGGTGCGGCGCAGCGGATGAGCCTGCCGTTCGCCTGGAACGGGGTCGAGCTGTACGCCGTGGGCGCGCGGACGCTGCGGGTGCGGATCAGCCCGGTCGGCTCGGACGCGGTGCGGATCGAGCTCGCCGACGGGGCCGGTGCCCCGGTGGCCCGGGTGGAGTCGCTGGTGCTGCGCGAGGTCGCGGTGGACCGGCTGGCAACGGCCGGCGGCAACGACTCGCTCTTCGCCCTGGAGTGGACCAGGCTCACCGGCGGCGCAGTGCCCTCGGGCGGACACTGGGCGGTGCTCGGTACGCACCGTCGGCGGCTGCTGGACGCCTTGGCGGTGCAGGTCGCCACGGTCAGTACGGTCGCCGACCTCGACGAGCTCGCGGCGCTGGCCGACCCGGTGGACGTCCTGGTGCTGCCCTGGGCGGGCGGTGACGATCCGCGGGCGGTCCACGAGGGCCTGGCCGCGCTGCTCGGCCGCCTGCAGTCCTGGCTGGCCGACGAGCGGTTCGCGCAGGCGACCGTGGTCGTGGCGACCAGTGGCGCGGTCTCGCCCACCGGTGAGGACGTCACCGACCTGGCCGCCGCGGCGGCCTGGGGGCTGATCCGTACGGCGCAGTCGGAGAACCCCGACCGGATCGTGCTGATCGACCTGGACGACCACGATGCCGACGACGAGGCGGCCCCGGGTTGGCACCTGCTGCCGGCCGCCGTCGCCTGCGGCGAGGCGCAGCTCGCGGTGCGTTCGGGTGTGCTCAACGTGCCGCGGCTCACCAGGGCGGCGAAGGCCGTACCGGACGCCTCCGTCGAGTGGAGCGGCCGGGTGCTGCTCACAGGCGGCACCGGGGCGCTGGGGCGTCTGGTGGCCCGTCACCTGGTCGCCGAGCACCAGGTGTCGAGTCTGCTGCTGCTCAGCCGGCGAGGCGAGGCGGCGCCCGGCGCCGCCGAGCTGCACGCCGAACTCACCGGCCTGGGCGCCGAAGTGACCATCCTGGCCTGTGACCTGGCCGACCGGGAGGAGCTGGCCGCAGTACTGGCGCGCTACCCGGTCTCCGCGGTGGTGCACTCCGCGGGCGTGCTGGACGACGGGACGCTCGCCTCGCTGACGCCCGAGCGGCTGTCCGCCGTGCTGCGACCCAAGGTGGACGCGGCTTGGCACCTGCACGAGCTGACCAAGGACCGACAGCTGTCGGCGTTCGTCCTGTTCTCCTCGGCGGCCGGTCTGCTCGGCAGCCCCGGGCAGGCGAGTTACGCCGCCGCCAACGCGTTCCTCGACGGCCTGGCCCTGCACCGCAGGGCGGTCGGCCTGCCGGCCACCTCACTGGCCTGGGGCGCGTGGTCGGGCAACGGCGGCATGGCCGACCGGCTCAGCGAGGCCGACAGCCGCCGGATGGCCCAGTCGGGGGTGGGCAGCCTCAGCGAGGAGGCCGGTCTGGCCCTGTTCGACGCCGCGGTCGGCCGGGCGGAAGCCGTCCTGATGCCCGCACACCTCGACCTGGCCGCACTGGCCCGGGGCAACCGGGTCCCGCCGCTGTTGAGTCGGCTGGTGCGCTCCTCGTCCGCGCGGCGGGTGGCGCAGGCAGCCTCCACGGCCTCGGCCGCGCTGCGGCGCAGCCTGGCCGGGCTGGTCGGCCAGGAGCGGATCGCGCTCCTGCTCGAACTGGTCGGCACCCAGGCGGCCGGGGTGCTCGGGGTCACCGAGGTGGCCCTGGACCGGGCGTTCAGCGAACTCGGCTTCGACTCGCTGACGGCGGTGGAGTTCCGCAACCAGCTCAACGAGGCCACCGGGCTGCGGCTCTCGGCCACGCTGATCTTCGACTACCCGAACCCGATGGTGCTGGCCCGGCACCTGGAAGCCGAACTGGCCCCGGCCGAGGGCTCGGCCGGGGAAGTGCAGGAGGCCGCCGTGCGCCAGGCGCTGGGCGCGATCCCGCTGGCCCGGCTGCGCGACGCCGGCCTGCTGGACAGCCTGCTCGAACTGGCCGGGCTCAAGGCCGAGTCCGCCGCCGAGTCGAAGGACGACGACGGCGAGAGCGGCGAGTCGATCGACACGATGGACATCGAGAGCCTGATGAACCTGGCCCTTGACGACCTCGGCGGACAGGAGGAGCTGTGACAGGGGGTACTCCGGTGGCGAAGAGCGAGAGCAAGGAACAGCCGCAGAACCCGGGCACCAGGATGGTCGACGCCCTGCGGGCCTCACTGAAGGAGACCGAACGGCTGCGGGAGCAGAACCGCAAGCTGACCGCGACCCTGCGTGAGCCGATCGCGATCGTGGGTATGGCCTGCCGCTATCCGGGCGGGGTGACATCGCCGCAGCAGCTCTGGGAGCTGGTGACCGAGGGCGGGGACGGCATCACGCCGTTCCCCACCGACCGGGGGTGGGACGCCGACCTCTACGATCCGCGGCCGGGTCTGGAGGGCAGGTCCTACACCGCCGAGGGTGGGTTCCTGCACGAGGCCGGCGCGTTCGATGCGGGGTTCTTCGGGATCTCGCCGCGTGAGGCGCTGTTGATGGATCCGCAGCAGCGGTTGCTGCTGGAGAGTTCCTGGGAGGCGTTGGAGGGTGCGGGGATCGATCCGGTCTCGCTGAAGGGCAGTCGTACCGGTGTGTTCGCCGGGGTGATGTACCACGACTACTTCGGCGCGTTCGGTAGCGGCAGCATCGTGTCGGGCCGGGTGGCTTACACCCTCGGGCTCGAGGGGCCGACGCTGTCGATCGACACGGCGTGCTCCTCCTCATTGGTGGCGCTGCACCTGGCGGCGCAGTCGCTGCGCGGCGGCGAGTGCACCCTCGCGCTGGCCGGCGGTGTGACGGTGATGGCCTCGCCCGGCACCTTCGTGGAGTTCAGCCGTCAGCGCGGGCTCTCCCCGGACGGCCGCTGCAAGGCGTTCGCGGAGGGCGCGGACGGCACCGGCTTCGCCGAGGGCGTCGGTGTCCTGGTGCTGGAGCGGCTCTCGGACGCCCGGCGCAACGGGCACCAGGTGCTGGCCGTGGTCCGTGGTTCCGCGGTGAACCAGGACGGTGCCTCCAACGGGCTGACCGCGCCCAACGGGCCGTCCCAGCAGCGGGTGATCCGTCAGGCGCTGGCCGGTGCCCGGCTGTCGGCCGCCGATGTCGACGTGGTCGAGGCGCACGGCACCGGTACCACGTTGGGTGACCCGATCGAGGCGCAGGCGCTGCTGGCCACCTACGGCCAGGACCGTGGTGAGGACCGACCGCTCTGGTTGGGCTCGGTCAAGTCGAACATCGGTCACACCCAGGCGGCCGCCGGTGTGGCCGGGGTGATCAAGATGGTGCAGGCGATGCGCCACGGCGTGCTGCCCAAGACCCTGCACGTGGACGAGCCCTCCAGCAAGGTGGACTGGTCGGCGGGCGAGGTCCGGCTGCTGACCGAGGCCCGGGCCTGGCCCGAGGTCGAGCGGCCGCGCCGGGCCGGGATCTCCTCCTTCGGGATCAGCGGCACCAACGCCCACGTCATCCTCGAACAGGCCCCGGCCGCGGCCGAGCAGCCCGAACCCGACCCGGCACCGCCGATGGCCCTGTGGCCGCTCTCCGCCCGCACCCCGCAGGCACTGTCGGCCCAGGGCGAGCGGCTGCGCGCCTTCGCCGCCGACCGCCCTGAGCTGAAGGCGGGCGCGGTGGCCAGGTCGCTCGGCACCGAACGCGCCGTCTTCGAGCACCGGGCCGCCGTCCTCGGCCCGGACCGCGACCGACTCCTCGACGGGCTGGCGCTGTTGGGCGCCTCGGACGAGTCGCCGTCGGTGCTGCGCGGCCGGGCCCGCACGGGGGTCAAGACCGCCTTCCTGTTCACCGGGCAGGGCGCCCAGCGGCTCGGGATGGGCGCGGAACTGCGGGCCCACTACCCGGTGTTCGCCGAGGCCTTCGACGAGCTGAACGAACACCTCGGGGTCGGCACCGCCGAGGTCCTCTTCGGCACCGACCCCGACCAGGTCGATCGGACCCTGTACGCGCAGACCGGTCTCTTCGCTTTCGAGGTGGCGCTGTTCCGGTTGTTGGAGTCCTGGGGTGTGGTGCCGGACTTCCTGGCGGGGCATTCGATCGGTGAGGTGGCGGCCGCGCATGTGGCCGGGGTGCTGTCGCTGGCGGACGCGTGCCGGTTGGTGGCGGCTCGGGGTCGGTTGATGCAGGCGCTGCCGGTCGGTGGGGCGATGGTGGCGGTGCGGGCGAGTGAGGCCGAGGTGCTGCCGCTGCTGACCGGGGGGGTCGGCATCGCGGCGGTCAACGGGCCGCGGGCGGTGGTGGTCTCGGGTGTCGAGGCGGAGGTGTTGCGGGTCGCGGAGTCGTTCGCGAAGACGAAGCGGTTGAAGGTCAGCCATGCCTTCCACTCGCCGTTGATGGAGCCGGTGCTCGCGGAGTTCCGTGAGGTGGCGGCCGGTCTGACGTACGGCCGGGCGACCGTGCCGGTGGTCTCCAACCTCACGGGTGAGCTCGCCGGCGAGGAGTTGGCCTCTCCGGAGTACTGGGTGCGCCACGTGCGCGAAGCCGTCCGCTTCGAGGCCGGGATCCGCACGCTGGCCGAGGCCGGGGTCACCCGTTTCGTGGAGCTGGGCCCCGACGCGGTGCTGACCGGGCTGGCCAGGGAGAGCGCCCAGGCGCCGAACACGGCGTTCGTCCCGCTCGGCCGCCGGCTCGGCTCGGAGAGCGCCACCCTGCTGACGGGGCTGGCCCAGCTCTACGTGGACGGCCTGTCTCCCGACTGGCAGGCGGTTTTCCCCGGCGTCGGGCGGGCGGAGCTGCCGACGTACGCCTTCCAGCACCAGCGGTACTGGCTGGCGGCGGACGTCCCGCTGATCGTCGGCGCGCTCGACACCCCCGACCAGCAGGCCGGGGCGGGGGAGGTGGCGCCGCTTCGCGCGCGCCTCGCCGGGGTCGGCGAGTCCGAACAGCAGGAGCTGCTGGTCGAGTTGGTCCGCGCGCAGAGCGCCGCCATCCTCGGCCACTCCTCCGTGGAGGCGATCGAGCCGGAGGTCGGCTTCCTGGAGGCCGGGATGGACTCGGTCTCCGGCACCGAACTGCGCATCGCACTCTCCGCGGCCACCGGGCTGGCCCTGTCCGCCGGCGTGGTCTTCGACCACCGCACCCCGGCCGACCTGGCCGCCCACCTGCGAACCGAGCTGGCCCACGGCGGGGCCGGGCTCGCCGGGGCGGGCGCCGACGGCGCTGTCGACGGCGGCGCCGAGGACCTGGAGTCGATCAGCGGGCTGCTGCGCCGGGCCGCCGCCGAGGGCCGGATGACGAAGGGGATGGCGCTGCTCGACGCGGTCGCCGAGATCCTGCCCGACTTCTCCTCGGCGGCCGAACTGGAGCGCCTGGCCGAGCCGGTCCGCCTTGCCCAGGGGGAGCAGGGACCCAAGCTGATCTGCTTCCCCTCCCCGATGGCGCTCGGCGGCGCCCACCAGTACGCCCGGTTCGCCTCGCACTTCCGTGGCCGCCGCGAGGTGGTGGTGCCGCCGGTGCCGGGGTTCGGCCCGGGGGAGGCGCTGCCGCGCTCGGTGGACGCCGTGCTCGAGGTCTTCGTCGAAGGCGTGCCGGCCGTGGCGGCGGGGGAGCCCTTCGTCCTGGTCGGCTACTCCTCCGGCGGCCAGTTCGCGCACGCCACCGCCGAGGCGTTGGAGAAGGCGGGCACCCCGGCGGCCGGGGTCGTCCTGCTGGACACCTACCTGCCCGACGGCGAGGGTCAGGACGAACTCTGGCCGCAGATGTTCCGGGGCATGCTGGACCGGGAGTCCTCCTTCGGCCGGTTCAGCGCCGCCAGGCTCGCCGCGATGAGCCGCTACAGCGACCTGATCGTGGACTGCCTGCCGGGAGCGCTGTCGGCCCCGGTGCTCTTCGTCCGCCCGGCGCGGTCCTTCACCGACGCGCCCGGCACCGAGGACTGGCGAGCCTCGTGGAGCGGCGAGCACCTGCTGCGGGAGGTGCCCGGCACCCACTTCACCATCCTGGAGGAGTCGGCCCCGGTAGTGGCAGAGGCGGTCGACGACTGGCTCGCGACCCTCGGAACCCTCGAAAGCTGACCGCTACTCGCCGGCCCTGCCGTCAGGGGCCCGGTGACCAGGGGCGCGGGCCACCGGTTCCGCGCCCTTGGTGTTCCCGGAAGCGGCCTTGCGGTGGTGGTAGAACATCCGCCACCGAGGGAGAGAAAGTTCTACCTCGGATACGCCAAACAATGCCAATGTGCCGAACCGCCGCCGCTTCTACCGTTGATACCAGTTCGCGTGAGGTGCGTGATCAACCGGGTGGGAGTTCCAGTGCAGACTCAGGAGAGCGGTCAGCAGGCAGTGGCCGTCCGGCTGGAAGCGGTCGAGAAGATCTACGGCAAAGGCGACAACGAGGTGGCCGCGCTCAAGAGACTGAGCATGACCTTCGATACCGGCAGCTTCACGGCCGTGATGGGACCCTCGGGATCGGGCAAGAGCACTTTCCTGCACTGCGCCGCCGGTCTGGTCCAGCCCACTTCGGGCAAGGTGCTGATCGGTGACACCAACCTCGCGGACCTGGACGAGGTGCGGCTCACCAAGCTGCGCCGCGACCGGATCGGCTTCATCTTCCAGTCGTTCAACCTGCTTCCGGCCCTGACGGTGATGCAGAACATCGTGCTGCCGCTCCAGCTGGCCGGCAAGCGTCCGAACAAGAGCCAGATCCTGATGGTGGTCAACCGGGTCGGTCTGGCCGACCGGCTCGACCACCTGCCCGGCCAGCTCTCCGGCGGCCAGCAGCAGCGCGTGGCGATCGCGCGCGCCTTGGTGACCCGGCCCGCCGTGGTCTTCGCCGACGAGCCGACCGGCGCCCTGGACACCCGTACCGCCGCGGCCGTGCTCGGCCTGCTGCGCGAGTCGGTGACCGCCGGCGGGCAGACCCTGGTCATGGTCACCCACGACCCGGTGGCCGCCTCCTACGCCGACCGCGTGGTCTTCCTCGCGGACGGCCGCTTCGTCGGCGAGCTGTACCAGCCGACCGCCGAGGCCGTCGCCGCGCGGATGACCCGGCTCGGCGCCTGGGACGACGAGAACTTCGAGCCCTCCTCCACCCTGTCGGGGGGTGGCCGCTGATGCTGCTGCTGGCTCTGCGCACACTGAAGTTCCGTAAGACCGGGTTCATCGCCACCTTCGTGGCGATGTTCCTGGGCGCCGCGATCGTGATGGCCTGCGGTGGCCTGATGGAGACCGGCGTCCGGATGGCGGCCCCGCCGCAGCGCCTGGTCGGGGTGCCGATCGTGGTGACCGGTCAGCAGACCTACGACGACACCGCGCTGACCGAGCGCAACCGGATCGACCCGAGTGTGCTCGACACGGTCAAGGCGGTTCCCGGCGTCGGCAGCGCGATCACCGACCTGTCCTTCCCCGCGACCGTGGTGGTGGGCGGCAAGGCGGTCGACGCCGGCTCGAAGGGCCACAACTGGTCCAGCGCCGGGCTGACCCCGTTCACGCTGACCCAGGGCGTGGCCCCGGGCAACGGCCAGGTGGTCCTCGACGCGAAGCTGTCGGCCGATTCGGGCGCCGGGGTCGGCTCCAGCGTGCAGCTGACCGTGCACGGCGCTGCCCGGACCTTCACGGTCTCCGGCATCGCCCACCAGACCACCGGCGAGACGATCCAGCCGAGCCTGTTCTTCTCCGACGCCCAGGCGCAGCAACTGGCCGGTTCCGAGGGAAAGTTCGACTCCATCGGGGTGCAGCCGGCGGCCGGTGCCGACATCGCGACGCTGGAGCAGGCCGTGAGTTCGGCGGTCAGCGGCAAGGCGATGGTGCTCACCGGCGAGCGGCGTGGCCTGGCCGACCTGCCGGGCACGCTCTCCAGCCAGCAGACCGTGACCATCCTGGCGGCGATCTTCGGCAGCTGGGCGGTCCTGATCGTGATGTTCGGTGTCGCCTCCACGCTCGGGCTCTCGCTCCAGCAGCGGGCGCACGAGATGGCCCTGCTGCGGGCGATCGGCACCACCTCCCGGCAGGTGCGCCGGATGATCCTCGGTGAGACCGCCGTGCTGTCGGTGCTCGCCACCGCCCTGGCGATCGCCCCCGGCTTCGTTGTCGGCAAGCTGCTGTACGGGCAGCTGACCGGCAACGGCGTGGTGTCCAAGGAGATCATCTTCCACGAGGGCTGGATCCCGATCACGGTCGGCGCCTTCGCGGCGATCGCGGCCGCCATGGGCGCGGCGCTGTTCGCGGGGCGCAAGGCGGCGAAGACCAAGCCGGTCGCGGCGCTGGCCGAGAGCACCCTGCAGACCAAGTGGCTCACCACCACCCGGCTGCTGCTGGCGCTGTTCTTCATGCTCAACGGCGTCACGCTGTCGGTCGTCACGGCCACGGTGATGACCGACGGTCCGACCCTGGCGAGCACCGCGGGACCGGCCTCGGTCCTGTTCGCGATCGGCGTGGCGCTGCTCGCCCCGGGGATCACCAAGGCGATCGTGGTGGCGCTCCGTTGGCCCGTCCGCGCGTTCTCCGGACTGTCCGGGTACATGGCGCTGCGCAACGCCACCACCAACAACGTCCGCATGGCGGGCGCGGTGGCCCCGATCATCCTGCTGATCGGCATCGCCAACGGCACCCTGTACATGCAGGCCACCGAGGACACCGTCTCCGCCAAGAGCTACGAGAACAACGTGCTGGCCGACTACGTGCTGGACTCCTCGACCGGCGGCTTCGCGCCGGGCGTGGCCGGCTCGGTCCGCTCCATCCCGGGCGTGTCCGGCGTCTCCGAACTGGTCAGCTCCATCGGCTTCGTGGACGCCGCAGGCAGCGGCAACACCATGGACCTGCGCGGCGTATCGGCCAACGGCGTCCAGCAGACCATCGCGCTCGACTCGCTGAACGGGCCGATCGGCGACCTGAAGGGCAACACGGTTGCCCTGTCGGACAAGCAGGCGAAGGACTTCGGCGTCCGTATCGGGGACAACCTGAAGATCCACTTCGGTGACGGTACGGCCGCCGACCCCAAGGTCGTGGCCACCTACGCCGACAACCCCCAGGAGCAGTACCTCCTGCTGCCCTCCGACGTGCTGGCCCCGCACACCACCACCGGCCTGCCGACCAAGATCCTGGTCAAGGCGGACGGCAGCGCCGACCACGCCCGGATCCAGTCCCGCCTCGACGGCGTGGCGGCCACGGTGCCCGGCACCGCGATCGCCGACCGTTCCACGCTGACCAGCTCCAACAACCAGATCCAGCAGATCCTGGTCTCCTCGAACTACACCATCGTCGCCATGATCGTCGGCTACGCGGCGATCACCGTGATCAACAGCCTGGTGGCGGTGACCCGCAAGCGCCAGGGTGAGTTCGGCCTCCAGCGCCTGACCGGCTCCACCAAGGCCCAGGTGCTGGGCATGCTGAGCGTCGAAGGCGCCCTGGTCGCCGTCATCGCCACCATCCTGGGCACCATCTCCTCGGCGACCACGATCGTCCCGTACAGCCTGGTGAAGGCCGACTCGATCCTGCCGAAGGGCTCGATCGGCATCTACCTCGCGATCATCGGCGGCGCGCTCGCTCTGATCTTCGGCGCGACCCTGTTCCCCTCCTGGAGGGGCATGCGGACGCCGCCGATCGAAACGGCCAGGTCTCCCGCCTGACCGGCACGCCGGGGCCGCTCTTCCGTCACCCCCGGACGGAGGAGCGGCCCCGCAGCCGTTTTCCGGCCAGCCGCCGGCCGGTCAACTCGTCACGGCTCGTTGAGTTTTAGTAACGTGGCGCTGATCGGAAAAACCCGCGAGCACGACCGACAGGTACGTCCTGTACGTACTTGTCGGACAGGCTCGCGGGATCGGCGCTGTCACGGATGGACGATCGCTCAGGTGTACTTCGCTTACCGCCCTTCCTTCGACCCATCCATCGACCGGGCCGCGGATCCGGTGGCTTCGCCCATGTCCCGCCGGGCCTTATCCCTCTGCGCGGGCCCGAGCGAGACCTGGTGAACATCAGGAACGGCCTGCACGAGTTCCCCGCCCGACTCCGCCGGGCCGGCGGCGACCTGGTGGTCGGGGTGCTGATCGCGCTGGGCGCCATGCTCTCGGTCTGCCTGTTCCTGATCACCGCCTATTTCGTGATCCTCTTCGTCATCGGTATCGGCGCGGTGATGCTGCCGATCGTGACCAAGTGGGTCCGCTGGCTGTGCAACGCCAACCGGCGGGTGGCCGCCCGATCGGGAATCGAGATCGCCGTTCCCTACCGGCCGGAGCCCCAGGAGTTCGAGAAGGACATCGTCGGCTGGATTCGCCGCTGCAAATGGATTCTGACCGATCCGGCGAGCTGGCGGGACCTGCTCTGGCTGCTGCTCAACTCGGTCGTCGGCATGATCGGTTTCCTGCCCGCCGCGGTGCTCTACTACGTCCTCGAAGGGTTCGCGCTGGCCTGCGGCCTGTGGCGGCCCATCCTGCGGGCGCAGGGCACCGGGCGCGAGTACTTCTTCGTCCCGATCCAGAGCCAACCCACCGCCGCCCTGGGCGCGCTGGCGGCAGCGGCGCTCTTCGTCGTCTGGGTGTGGTACAGCCCGGTCTTCCTCACCGCGCACGCGTACTTCACCCGCCTGCTGCTCGGCCCCACCGAGCGCTCCCAACTCACCGTCCGGGTCCAGCACCTGGCCGAGACCCGATCCGGTGCCCTGGACGCGGCGGCCGCCGAACTGCGCCGGATCGAACGCGACCTGCACGACGGTGCCCAGGCCAGGCTGGTCAGCCTCGGCATGACCCTCGGGGCGCTCGAACGCCACCTCGGCAGCGAATCGGACGAGGCCCGCAGGCTGCTGCGCGACGCCCGCACCTCCTCCATCTCGGCCCTGCGTGAGCTGCGCGACCTGGTGCGCGGCATCCACCCGCCGATCCTCGCCGAACGCGGCCTGGCCGACGCGCTGCGCGCACTCGGCCTGGCCAGCCCGCTCCGGGTCGAGGTGACGGTGAGCATCCCGGGCGAGATGCCGCCACCGCTCGAATCCGCCCTGTACTTCGCGGTGTCCGAGCTGCTGGCCAACGCCCTGAAGTACTCCGGCGCCGAGCACGTCGAGGTCAGCGCCTGGCACGACGGCGCCGTGCTGCACGCCCGGGTCACCGACGACGGCCGCGGCGGTGCCGACGCCACCAAGGGAACCGGTCTGCACGGCATCCGGCGGCGGCTGGCGACCTTCGACGGAACCCTCGACATCAGTAGCCCGCTGGGCGGTCCGACCGCAATCAAGATGGAGATACCGTGCGTGTTGTCCTCGCTGAAGACCTCTTCCTCCTGAGGCAGGGGCTGATCCAACTCCTGGACGCCTACGGCTTCGAGACCGTGGCGGCCGTCGACAACGGTCCCGACCTGCTCGAAGCCGCCGCCAGGCATCGTCCCGACATCCTGATCGTCGACGTCCGGCTGCCGCCGACCTTCACCACCGAAGGCCTCAAGGCCGCCCTGCAGGCCAGGCGTGAGATCCCCAAACTCCCGATCCTCGTGCTCTCCCAGCACGTCGAGCAGATGTACGCCAGGGAGCTGCTCGCCGACGGCACCGGCGGCATCGGCTACCTGCTCAAGGACAGCGTCTTCGACAACGAGCAGTTCATCGACGCGATCCGCCGGGTTGCCGCCGGCGGTACCGCCATGGACCCCTCCGTGGTCTCCCAACTGATGGTGAGCCACGCGCGCGACGAACCGCTCGCCGCACTCACGGCACGAGAGCGCAGCGTCCTGGAGCTGATGGCCGAGGGCTGCTCCAACACCGCCATCGCACAACGCCTCGTCATCACCGAGGGTTCGGCGGCCAAGCACATCTCGAACATCTTCGTCAAGCTCATGCTGCCCCCGGACAGCGACAGCAACCGGCGCGTCCTGGCGGTCCTCGCCTACCTCAACGCCTGAGTGGACGCACGAGGCCCTGTCCGGCCGGTCGCGCCGGGCGATCGCGTCGGACAGGGCCCGGGTAGCGACATGAACACCGGCTGTACGTAGGGGAGGGTAAGGGGTACTCGAGCCGGGTGCGAGGTTCTAGCGTCCGGAGGGAGCCGAGCGAGGCGGAGCACCACATCCTTCGGGTGCCGACACTGCCACGCGCGGCTATCAGCACGCCACTTGGCCAAGCGCGGTCTTGTTGACCGAGCCATAAAAAGAGCGTGATCAATTTTGAGTACTCAATCCGGTGGTAGCTCAATGCCAAGGTCACCGCAAGCCCACACCCCCTCCGCGGCCCAGCCCTACGCTCGTGACGTATCGCCCATGGAGTGGGTGTTCCTGGGCATGGGGCCGGGCCACTGCGTGGCCCATGTGGTCGAAGGCGAAGGAGAACTGACGTTCAATCAGCTGACCCGGGCGGTCGAGGTCGCCGCGCGGGCGTCCCCCGGGATGCGGCTGGTCCGCCAGGGCAAGCGCTGGGTGGACGGTGGGACGGCGCCGTCCGTGGTGGTGCTCGACGCCGCCGGCGGCCTGCTCGACTCGCCCGCCCTGCAGCGCCCGCTGGGCGCGAGAGGCCGGACCTGCGAGGTGCTGCTGGTGCCCGGAACACGTTCCACCGTGGTGTTCCGCGCCTTCCACGGCATCACCGACGGGCGCGGCCTGCTGCAGTGGGCGGGCGACGTGTTCCGGGTGCTGCGCGGCGAGGAGCCGTTGGGCGCGGACTCCCGGCTCAACGACAGCGAGCTGATCCTGGGGCTCGACCGGCAAGGTGGCCTGCCGCCGGCCCAGCCCAACCCGAAGCTGGAGTGGCCGCCGCTGCTCGGTCGCCGCTCACCGGGCTCCTCCGGCGTGCTCTGGCGCCGCCGTACCGTCGACGGCCGCCACCCGGCGGCGACGGCCAAGGTGGCCGCGGCCCTGGCGCGGACGTACGGCTCCGGGCGCGGACGGTTCTTCGTCCCCGTCGACCTGCGCCGGCACCGTCCGGAGCTGCGCTCCACGGCCTCGCTGGCCCGTGCGGTGCAGCTGCAGGTCGAGGTCGGCGACGGCTGGCAGGAGGTGCAGCAGCGGCTGCTCACCCTGCTCGCCGCGGACGCGGAGCTGGCCCCGCAGTTCGCCGACTCGATCCTGCGCACGCCGCTGCCGGTGATGCGCCTCGTCAACGCCGGGATCGACTACCTCGCGGCCAGGAAGAACCAGTACAACAGCCTGGCCTACGTCTCCCACGCGGGCAACGTCGCACTGGCCGACTTCTGCGCCGGGGACTTCCAGGCGGATGCGGTCTATCCGCTGGGCACCACAGGACCTGGCGGCCCGCTCGAGGTCAACCTGCTGGAGAGCGCGGGCCGCACCGGGATCACCGTGGCCTGGCACAACGGCCCCGGCCTGGCGAAGCGGGCCGAAGCCGTGCTGGACACCATCGAGGAAGCACTCTCCCCGCGCGAGCACCGGCAGTGGGAGGGAAACCGCACCGAGCGCCCACTGCCCTCCCAGCGCTCGGTGGTCGAACTCTTCCGGGAGCAGGTCGAGCGCACGCCGGAGCGGATCGCGCTCAGCGGCCCCGAGGGCGAGGTCAGCTACGCGCAACTGAGCCGCCGCGCGGACGCGGTCGCCGCCGAGCTGCGCGCGCGGGGCGTCGGCCCCGGCGACGTGGTCGGGCTGCTCGCGGGCCGCACGGCGGCCGCGATTGCCGCGGTGTGGGGCGTGCTGCGGGCCGGGGCCTGCTACCTCCCGCTGGACGCCCGGCACCCGGACGCGCGCATCTCCGGCCTACTGGCCGACGCCGACTGCACCTACTGCCTGGTGGAGAAGCCCTACGACACCCGCGAGTGCGTCAAGTCGGGCTGCAAGCCGCTGATCCTGGACGACCTCGCCGTGGACGGCGCCGCGCCCCAGGACTGGCAGGACGTCGTCGTCGCCCCCGAGGACCTGGCCTACACCATCTACACCTCGGGCTCGACCGGGCGGCCGAAGGGCGTGCAGATCGAGCACCGGAACCTGGTCAACTACGTCCACTGGGGGATCCGCGCCTTCGACGTGGACGCCGACACCCGGCTGCCGCTGCTGACCTCGCCCTCCTTCGACGTCACGGGCACCTCCGTCTTCCTGCCGCTGCTGGCGGGCGGCCAGGTGATCCTGATGCCGGAGGACCCCAACCACCTCTCGTTGCGCCGACTCCTGGAGGAGTCGGGCGCCAACGCGCTCAACCTGACCCCCTCCCACCTCGACCTGATCGGACAGCTCGACCTGTCACCCACCGGGTACCGCACGGTGATCGTGATCGGCGAGCAGCTGCGGGTGGAGGTCGCCGCCCGAGCCCAGCAGATGTTCGGGCCCAACTGCCGGATCATCAACGAGTACGGGCCGACCGAGGCCACCATCGGGTGCATCGCGCACACCTTCGATGCTGAACTGGACGGCGGCATCGCCGTGGTGCCGATCGGGCTGCCCGCGGACAACACCACGGTGCACCTGCTCGACCCGGACGGCCGGTTCGTCGCCCCCGGCGAGACCGGCGAGATGTACCTGGGTGGCGTACAGGTCGCTCGCGGCTACCTCGGCCGCCCCGAGCTCACCCGCGAGCGCTTCGTCCACCTCGCCGACGGCAGCCGCGTCTACCGCACCGGCGATCTGGCACGGATCCTGCCGTCGGGCGAGATCGAGTGCGTGGGACGGGTCGACGACCAGGTCAAGGTGCGCGGTCACCGGGTGGAGCCGGCCGAGGTGGCCCAGGCCCTGGAGGAGCACCCGGCCGTGGACCGGGCCGTGGTGGTCGCCCGTAGCCGGGCCGGGCAGTCGGGCAAGGGCCTGTACGGCTACGCCCTGACCAACTCGGCGGTCGCACCGGATGAGTTGACCGAGCACCTGGCTGCGGTGCTGCCCTCGTACATGGTCCCCGCCGCCATCATGACGGTGTCGGAACTGCCCTACACGGTGAGCGGCAAGGTCGACACGAAGGCCCTGCCCGATCCGTTCGCCGACGATTCGCCCACCGGCGCGGCGCCGCTCACCCCGATGGACCCGACCGAGGAGGCGGTGGCCGACATCTGGGCACGCACCCTGGGGACGGAGCGTTCCCGGCTGGAGGCCCAGTCCGACTTCCACCACCTCGGCGGGGACTCCGTGTCGCTGCTCGGCATGCTCGCGGCCGTCTGCCGCGAGGTGCTGACCTCGGACCAGGAGGCCGCCTTCATGGCCGAGTTGCCCGAGATCCTCGCCGAGCCCACCGTGGAACGCGTAGCCGCCCTGGCCCGCGACGCCCGCGGCTAGGCCTACCGCGGACCGGCGCCGTCCGGCCCCCGGGGACAGGTCTGCGGTGCCCTTGCCGAAAGACTCATCCGCCCTGCTCGGGCCACATGCTGGTACTCGTGGAGGAGGCCGCCGAGTCGGTCGCGCCTGCTACGGGTTCGGGCCGGTGCCCGGGTGTTGCTGCTCAAGGCCTTCGCCTCCGGGTGCGCGGCGCTCACCGGTGTGGTGGCGATCGTCCATGGGATCGCGTTGGGACGCTCAGCACGGCGCACTTTCGCCGCTCCGCTTCCGGCTGACGCTGACGCGGGCCTGAACAGCGCAAACACTGATGGTCGACGAGGGTCTCCGCCCTTGTCGACCATCAGTGTTCAATGGCGGCTGGTGGCCTGAGCCAGAGATCCGGTGGCAGTTGGCGGCGACTTTGTCGAGGATCTCGTCGGTCACCGGCAATGGAAGGATCTTCCATCCAGGGCAACCCATGCCCATCAAGCGACAAATCTCCGACTCAGGTCACTGGCTAGTAGGTGCCCCACTCCCGGTCGGTGGAGACGATCTCGCGGCCGAGTGGCATCAGCGAGATCGGGATCATCTTGAGGTTGGCCCACCCGAAGGGGATCCCGATGACCGACAGGAACAGCGGGATGCTGGTGGCCAGGTGCGCGATGGCCAGCCACCACCCGGCGAAGACGAACCAGATCACGTTGCCGATGCAGGAAGCGGCCCCGGCGTCCCGGCGTTCGACGGTGGTCCGCCCGAACGGCCACAGTATGAAGCCGGCGATCCGAAATGAAGCAATGCCAAATGGAATGGTAATGACGAGTAGACAGCAGATAATTCCGGCAAGCACGTAGGCGAGAGCCATCCAAATGCCACAGAAAACCAACCAGATGACATTGAGGATGAACTTTATTGCACTCATGCTTGCTACCTTCTCACGGCTGATGGCGTTGCACTACGACCGTGCCATGCCCGCTGGCGAGCGTGTCTACCCCCCCTAGGGGTTGTTCCTCAGGGATCGCTCCGGGTCGCAGCCTCGGATAGGGACTCCTTCAACCTCAATGCCCGCCAAGGAGGGCCAGGTGCGAGGCGGCCGACTTCGAAAGACTGTCGAGTATTGACTTCCCCTTCGTGGCGGTGTCGAGCGACGGAGTATCGATGATGCCGTTGGTCGTGCATCTGGCCATACCCAGGGTGAGCGGAGGGTCCCCGACGACCAGCTGGTGCGCGGCGTGGCTGCGATGGTGCCACACCGGCGAGGTGCGGAAGAACCGTCGACCCGCAGCACGTCAACGCTCCACCGGTGGCGGTGGGGGTGAACTCCGAAACGGACTCCGAGATCGTCCGTTACGCCGCTCGCGAGGCCGAATTGCGCCGCGCGCCCGTTCACTTGCTCCACGTGGTCGACCCGGCCACACCGGCCCCCGGTCAAGGCGGGACCGGGCAGGTGCAGGAGATCGCGGCCGCCGTTCTCGCCCCACACGCCGCACTGATCCGGACGGAGTTCCCGCAGCTCGACGTCATGGTGGAACCGGTACTCGGACGGCCGTCCGCCGAGCTGACCGACCGCTCCGGCGGCTACTCCCTGATCGTGCTCGGCCACCGCCGCCGCGGCAGGTTCCCTAGGCCACCGCTGAGCTCGGTCGCCCGGCAGGTGGCGACCCGCGCCGACTGCCCCGTCATGGTGATACGGGCCCTGCCTGCTGACGAGCACGGCCCGGTCGCGGTCGGCTTCGCGCTTCCCGACGGCTCGCGGGCCGCCCTGCGGTTCGCCGCCTGTGAAGCGGGGCTTCGCGGGGAATCGTTGGAGATCGTCCACGCCGACCACCGCCCGCAGCCGCTCACCCTCGGCCGCGCGCCGCCCGGACAGGTCGACCAGAGCGGCATCGTGCGCGCCGGGCGCCGTGTCCTCGAAGGAGAAGCAGCCCTGCCGCACCCCCGCCATCCGGGCCTGCGGACTGCCGTCCGCATCGAGCACGGCTACCCCGTACCGGTCCTGCTGGACACTACCCGGCACGCCGCCCTGCTCGTGATCGGCTCCCACCACCGGACGCCGCTGCCACGGGTGCTGCTCGGATCGCTGACGGGAGAAGTCCTGCGCCGGGCCTCCTGCCCCGTCGCGGTCGTCCCAACCGCCGGCACTGCCTGACCGCCGGCCCGCTGTGGCGAGCCCCGAACCCCCTTGGGCGGCCGCTCACTCCGGGGACGTGTCCTCCCGAGGCTGGACGTGTGCTGCTCAACAGGACGTTCGGGCGGCCTCCGCAGTAGGACCCGCACGGTTCAGGCACGAAGTGCGCCCGCAGAGTTCACTCGCCCGGGCGGCTCCTGCTGGCCGCCCAGCACGTGCCCGGGGTGCCATGGACGGGCGGGCCGGTGCGCAGGTAGGGGCGTGACGGGTCCGCTCCAGCCCTGCTCCCGGACACGATGCGAGCGACGAAGGGCCACGTGTTGTTCGAGATGATCCCCGAACACGATCCGGCTGCGCCGGAGTCGGTGATGGTGTGGCACGCCCGGGAGGCGAGGTCGTGGCCCTGTGCGGCCGAGCCCTGCCACCGGGCCGACCGGCGGCGGCGAAGGCCGCAGACGCCGAGACCGACCGATACTGCGCGCCGTGCTTGAACGCGGTGAGCCGGGCTATGGCCCAGCGCACTGCCCCGTAAGTGCGCGACCTGGCCAAGCGGATCCGGGCAAGGCCAGATGGCCGACGCGCAGGGCCGTTCGGCCCTGGTGCCGCGGTGCGGTGCGGGTAGCGTGGGAGGAGGCCTGCAGGGCGAGCGAGGGAGTTCGGTCGGAGCGGCTTCGGGTGGTCAACTGCGCTGTTCGGGGCCGATCTCGACGGTCGGGCTGAGAGGCCGGAAGGGTGTCGACGAGCCCCCGACGGCGACCTCCACTACCTGATCCGGGCAATTCCGGCGCAGGGAGCCCACCTTGCAGGTTCCACCCTGGGGAAGGGAAAGGCCCGTGCCGCGCCCGCGCCACCTGGGCGGCGAGTTGGGCCTCCAGGTGGCGGCAGCGCCGTCGTGGTCGACGAGCAGGTAGTCGCCGTGGCCGGTCGGGTCGATGAGGGCGGGCAGGTTGCCGACACGATAGGCGACGACCGGGGTGCCGACGCTCATTGCCTCCAGCGCCACCAGGCCGAAGGTCTCCTTGTGGCTGGGGACGATCACCACGGCGGCCTGGGCGAGCCAGGGCAGCACCTCGTCCCAGGCCAGAGCCCCGCGCAGACGGACGCCCGGAGTACGGGCCGCCGCCTGGTGACAGTGCTTGAGGAGCTCGGACTGTGAGCCCGCACTGGCCTCGAATCCGGCTTCGGCGAGGGCCACTTCGACCGGCCGGTCCCAGCCGGCGGCGGCCTCCAGCAGATCGAGCACGCCCTTCTCCGGCCCGAGCCGTGCGAGAACGCGCACCGGGCCGCTGCGGCGCAGCTGCTCGCGGCGGGACGGCGTGGGCGGGGCCACAGAGGCGTCGGCCAGGAGTGCGTTGGGGACGACACGGAGGTTGCGCGGGCCCCAGCCGGCCAGCTTGTCGCGGACGACCGTGGAGGGCACGAGGACGCACGTGGCGTGGGCGGCGAGCGCACGGCGGACGTGGGTCTGTACAGCGCGGCGCCGCGCGCCGCGCGCCGCGCGCCGATGACCGTACAGACCCGGGCGGTGGGGAGCATCGGCGTTCCAGTGGTCAGGCCGTCGATCCGTTCGGAGCCGACGGCGGTCCCCCGGATGTCCTTGTCCTTGGTGATCACCGTCAGAGGGCGGGCCAGCCCTGCCCGGAGCCCGCTCATGAACATCCTCGCCGTCAGCGGGCCTCGCGGCAGGAGCCGGTGGGGGTGCAGAGGGCGATGGAGAGGGGCCGGCCGGTCGGGGGGATCCGGTAGTGGTATTCGGCGAAGGTGACGAGGTCGCCGGCACCGAGGTCGATGGTGCTGTGGTGGACGGGGCTGACGATGTGGGCGGTGTCGCCGGAGACGGTGATGTCGTCCACCTGGCCGCGGTAGGCCGTGAAGGCGTAGGCGTCCACGCCTGCCGTGGTGTCGGTCGGCATGGGGGTGCGGGGGATGAGGTCCTTGATGGCGGTGAACCAGATGGTCGTGGGTGCCTCGCCCGCGTGGTTGATGATGGCGTAGCAGACGTCGAGGTTGTCCACCAGCCAGAACGCCATCGCCCGGTACTGGCCGGCGGTGTCGAGGACCACCAGGGTCGGTCGGGTCGGCTTCGGGCACTGGGGTGGTGTGTTGAGCGAGGCGATGAGGTCCACGATCCACTGCGCGGACGGCGGGGCGGGTTCGGGGAGAAGGACCGGGTGGCGGAACGGGCCGGGGGCGGGGATCGGTTCGCACGCAGCGGCCGCGGTCAGGGCCGTCACCAGTGCCGCCGTCGAACAGAGCGCACCGAAGCTGCGTTTCATCGTTTCTCCCCGGAACGACGGGTGCGCCCCAGGATGCGCCCCCGACTCGGGCGGCGGCAAGACTCCGGGCGCGGGCCGCGCCCGGAGTCCGGTGCTGCGTCAGGAGGGGCGGGGGAGGTAGGCGAGGCCGTGGGCGCCGGGCTCGGCGAGCTTGGGGAGGGTGAGGCGGGAGACGGGGGTGAGGGTGTCGAGGTCGATGATGTCGACGGTGGAGGAGACGACGCTGGAGACGTAGGCGAGGCGGCCGTCGGGGGAGGAGGTGATGGTGAGGGGGAAGAGGCCGATGTCGACGGAGCCGAGCTGCCGGTGGGTGTCGGCGGAGAAGACGGTGAGGAGCCCTGGGGCCTGGCGGCCGAGGGGGAGTCGGGGGCGGAGTCGGGTTTCGCGGCGAAGCCGAGGTAGGGGGCGGCGACGTAGGCGCGGGTGCCGTCGTGGGAGACGGCGAGGCCCTCGCTGCCGGGGACCTCGGGAGGCGGCGGAGTGACACGGCGGAGGGGGCGGCGGGGAACGGCAAGGGGCGCGGTGCGGGCCCCACCGTCCGTACCGCGCCCCTCAGTTGAGCTGTGTCACCGGCGCAGCGGGCCCTCGCAGGTGTAGTCGGCGGTGCCCGCCTTGCCGTTGGTCCAGACGTCGACCTTGCCGAAGGTGCAGTTCATGTCGTTGAGGTTGTTGGCGTCCTCCACGTCCTTGGTGCGGCTGAGGATGAAGTAGTCCACGGTGTCGGACATGTCCTTGAAGACCTTGTCCGGGTTGGCGGAGTCGGAGAGGTTGGCGGTGATCCTGCCGGTGCAGATGAAGCGCATCGGCTTGTTGGCCCAGTCCCCGTTGTCCTTGCAGTTCGGCGTGGCGCCGGTGGCGCCGGCGAACGCGTTCTGGACGTCGGCGGCCTCGGCGAGGTCCAGCGAGCCGTTGCCGATGAAGGAGGTCGACGGCACGTACAGGTTGTCGACGTTCTTGATCTGCGCGTCCAGGAAGGCGTAGTACTCGGTCTGCAGGGCGGCGTCGGCGCCCATCCGGTCGCGCCAGGCGTCGAAGCCGGCCGGGTTGTCGGCGCGCTGGTAGCCGTACATCTCGCGGATCAGCGAGGGGTGCTTCTGCCAGAGGAACTCGAAGAAGGTGCCGGCGTAGTTGTAGAAGTGGAACGCCGGGGTGTCGTTGTAACTGGAGTGCAGGATCTGGGCGATGGTCATCCGGGGGATGCCGGCGGCCTCGTCCGAGGCGAGCTTGCGGACCAGCGACTTGCGCACCAGGATGCCCTGGTCGCGGGTGGAGCCGTCGAAGAACTCGGCGGTGCCCTCGTCCATCGCGGTGGTCTTGTCGTTGGCGTACCAGCGCTGGTCGCCGAAGTAACCCGGCACCGCCCAGCGGCCGTTGAGGTAGTGCACGTACTCGTGGCGGAACAGTTCCTCCAGCGTGAGGGTGGAGTCCTGCGGGACGCGCCGCTGGTAGGTGTAGAAGGTGGCGCCGCGCTCGATGTAGATGCCGCCGTTGTTGGTGCTGTAGCCGGTGAGGATCGGGTGGTACACCTCGTAGTCGGCGCGCGAGGCGTACAGGTGGATGTGCAGGGTGGTGTTGATGTCGTCGGCGAGCGGCTGGTCGGTGCCGAGGACGCGGAAGTACTGGCTCTTCACCTGCTTGCTGGCGTAGTACATCTGGTCGACGGTGGCCTTGTCGAGGGCGGTGCGGACCTCGACGGCGCCGTTGTCGTAGGTGTACGTGTGCGGGAAGAGCCTGGCCTCCAGGTCGGATATGCAGACGCCGTACTGCTGGCAGACGCCGTAGGTGTTGGCCCAGCCGATGGCCTTGGCCCACGGGTCGGACCACTCGCCGAAGGCGGTCCTGGTGGCGTCGATCAGCGGGCCGAGGTCGGCGACGGTGGCGTCGTGCAGGGCCGGGACCTGGCCGAAGCGGCCGTACTCGCCGACGGCGTCGCGGGCGGCCCAGGCGTTCTGGGTGCCCTTGAGGTGGCTCCAGGAGGCGTACGCGCGGAACGCGGCCCGGTAGTCGGCGTCGGAGGCGACGGCGGCGAGGAAGGCCGGGTCCTGGTTGTAGATCCCCAGGTAGTTGAGGTTGAGCGCCTGCAGGACGGCGTTGCCCCAGTGGGTGTTGTCGGCGAGGGCGGTACCGGGGGCGAGCACGGCGAGGATGCGCTTGGCGAGGCCCAGGTTGTGCTGGCGCAGGCCGTCGGCGCCGGCGGTGATGGCGGTCTCGCGCAGGATGTCGGCGGCCAGGTCGGTGCCGTCGAAGGCGTGCGCGCTGCCCGCGTACGTCGTGACGGCCTGCTGGATCGCGGCGAGCGTGGCCGGGTCGCCGACGTTCAGCTCGTGGTGGCCGAAGGCGTGGTAGACGGTCGCGTGCAGGTACGTCCAGAGCTCGTAGAGGTGGGAGGCCCCGGTGCCGTCGTCGGTGGCGGACAGCTGGGTGATCCGGTGGGCGACGGCCTGGACGTGGGCGTTGTCCATGGTGGTGGTGAACCGGGCGTCCCAGGTCCAGATGACCGAGCGCAGGCAGCCGTCGGCGGTGACGGCCGGGTCGGCGAGGAAGGCGACCAGCTGGTCCGGGTTGAGGCCGGTGAAGCCGTCGGCGGTGCAGGGCACCCCGGCGCTGGTGCGGGGTGCGGTGCTGGCGGGGGTGACGGCGAACTGGTCGGCGGTCGGGGCGGGCGCGCCGACGCGGTCGGGCAGCAGACCGGGGATCAGGGTGCTGCCGAGCGAGCCGCCGCCGGGGGCCGGGGCGGGGGCGCCGGGCTTGGCGGCGGCGGTGCCGAGGTGGTCGGCGTCGTCGTAGGCGGTGCGCTGGTCGGGGTCGGGCTGGGCGGGCGCGGCCTGGGCGGGCGTGCTCCGGGCGGGTCCGGCCTTGGTGGCCGTCGCGGACGGGGCGGGGGTGGGTGCGGCGGCCTGGGCGCTCTGCAGGGTGGGCAGCGTGAGGGTCGCGGCGGTCGCGGCGGCGAGCAGGACTCGCTTGGCAACGCGGGAAGTTGACACCGATTCTCCTGGAGGGGGAAGTGGCAGGGCGGTGTGAGGCGGCAGTGCGGTGGGTTTTCGGCTCGGTACTGCCGGGGGAGACCGGGGCGGACGCTGTGGGGTCGGCCGTCCTCGGGTGAGCCGTAACATAGCAATGTGAAATTGCACCTGCCAAGAGGGTGAACAGGGTTGACCCCGGCTCGGCGTCCAGTCGCAGTTCGGGATACCCTGCGGGGGTACACGGCAGCCGGAGACGGTCGGGAGGCGGACCATGGCGCGGCAGCGGCCGAACGGTGCGCCGGTTCCGTCGGTGCTGCGTCTGCTGCTCCTCGCCGCCCTGCTGTTGGGCGTCGTGACGATGCACACCCTCGGCCACCCGACCGGCGGCCACAGCGGCCACGGCGGTCACGGAGCCGAGGTGGCGGCGGTCCAGCAGATGCGGGAGCACCACGCGGCGGCCGTCCCGATGACACCCGCGAGCTTGACCGCCGCCCCCGCCGCGGCCGACGGCATGGACCCGATGACGGTCTGTCTCGCCGTCCTGGCCGGCTGGACCCTGGTGCTCCTGATCGCCGGCCCGCTGCTGCGCCGCAGTGGCGACGCCGCCGCCGAGGTGCGGGCCCGGCTGCTCCGGGCCGTCCGCGCGCTGCCGCCGCCCGAAGGCGGGCGGATGCTCCTCAACCGGCTGTCGGTGCTGCGTCAGTAGGCGCGCGCCCGCCGCTCCGTGCCCGCGCGCACTTCCTCGCGCCCGCGTACGGAACGGCCGACGCGACCTCCCGTACGCCCACTCCACCGCACGAGGTGCACTCCGTCATGCGCACTCCCACCCGTCGTACCGTCCTCGGCGCCGCGCTCGCCGCCGCCGGGACCGGCCTGCTCGCCGCCTGCTCCTCCGACTCGATGAAGGGCATGGACCACTCGTCCATGAACCACTCCTCGACGAACGGCACCGGCACCCCGGCCGCCGCCCCCGCCGGCTTCGTCGCGCCCAACGGCCCCGAGGTCGCCGCCGCCGAGGCCGGGCGCAAGCCCGGACCCGAGCGCAAGGTCGCGCTCACCGCCACCGAGACCACCCTCGACCTGGGCGGACGCACCGTCCGCAGCTGGGCGTACGGCGACCGGCTGCCCGGCCAGGAGGTGCGCGCCACCCTCGGCGACACGCTCGCCGTCACCCTCGCCAACCACCTGCCGCAGTCCACCTCCCTGCACTGGCACGGCCTCGCGCTGCGCAACGACATGGACGGCGTGCCGGGCGTGACCCAGGCCGACGTCAAGCCCGGCGCCTCCTTCGACTACCGCTTCGCGCTCGCCCACCCGGGCACCTACTGGTTCCACCCGCACTCCGGCGTCCAGCAGGACCGCGGCCTGTACGCGCCGCTGATCGTCGAGGACCCGAAGGAGCCACTGCGCTACGACAAGGAGTGGGTCGTCGTCCTGGACGACTGGGTGGACGGCGTCGACGGCAGCACCCCGGACGCCGTCCTCGCCGAACTCGCCAAGGGCATGGGCGGGACGGACCACTCCGGCCACGACATGTCAGGGATGCCCGGCACGGACATGGGCGGCATGGGCGGCATGGGCGGCATGAGTGGTACGGGCGGCACGGGCGGCACCCCCACCGGATCCACCGGCCCGTCCCGGATGCTGATGGGTGCCCGGAGCCCGCTGCTCGGCGGCGACGCGGGCGACGTCGCCCACCCGTTGCACCTGGTCAACGGCCGCCTGGCGAGCGCCCCCGAGACCTTCACCGCCAAGCCCGGCGACCGGATCCGGATCCGCCTGATCAATGCGGGCGGCGACACCGCCTACCGGGTCGCCCTCGGCGGTCACGACCTGACGGTCACCCACACCGACGGCTTCCCGGTCGAACCGGCCACCACCCAGGCGCTGCTGCTGGGCATGGGCGAGCGCTACGACGTCCTGGTCACCGCCAAGGACGGCGTCTTCCCACTCACCGCGCTCGCCGAGGGCAAGAACGCCGCCGCCCTGGCCGTGCTGCGCACCGGCGGCGGCGCCGCGCCCGACGCCGGGACGCGCCCGGCCGAGCTGGACGGCAGGCTGCTGACCGCCGCGCAGCTCAAGGCCGACGCGAGCGTGCGGCTGCCCGCCAAGGCGCCGGACCGGACGGTGAAGCTGGAGCTCACCGGCGGCATGGCGAAGGCCGACTGGGCGTTCAACGGCCGCAGGTACGACCCCTCGCAGCGCTACCCGGTGGCGGCGGGGGAGCGGGTGCGGCTGGAGTTCCGCAACAGCACCGACATGTGGCACCCGGTCCACCTGCACGGACACACCTTCGCGCTGGGCGGCGACGGCCCGCGCAAGGACACCGCGATCGTGCTGCCGGGCACGACCCTGGCCGTGGACTTCGACGCCGACAACCCGGGTCTGTGGATGGTGCACTGCCACAACGTCTACCACTCGGAGGCCGGAATGATGACCGTCCTCGGTTACCAGGCGTAACCCCGGTCCACGTTCTGAGACGCCGGGCCGGGGGCCACCCCCTCGCCCGGGTCCACGTTCTGAGACGCCGGGGTGGGGGTCGTCTCCCCCGCCCCGGCACCCGTCCCGCCGCACCATGCCACCCGCCCCGACCTGCGCATCCATGACGTTTTCTTAACGCGGGCCGATGACGTCTCCTTAACGGCTGTCGCATAGCCTGGCGCACTGCCGTCGCCCGACGGCGCTTTTACGGGGTCTTTAAACAAGAGGTGCAAGGTGGTTTCGTCGGGTTCGACGGAGACGGCGACGGAGGATCCGTCGTCGGCTCGAATACGGTTCCGCAGCTGGCTGCTGGAGGACATGTCCCCGGACAAGTCCGCCCAGAAGGCCGGCACGGAGGCATCGGAAGGCGGTGCGGAGCCGGGGGACTCCGCCGCCGAGCACGGTGCGCACGCCGGCCAGCCCTGGTGGCGCGTGATGTGCCTGACCGGCCTGGACTACTTCTCCACGCTCGGTTACCAGCCGGGCATCGCCGCCCTCGCGGCCGGCCTGCTGTCGCCGATCGCCACGATCGTGCTCGTGCTCGTCACCCTGCTGGGCGCGCTGCCGGTCTACCGGCGGGTCGCCCAGGAGAGCCCGCGCGGCGAGGGCTCGATCGCGATGCTGGAGCGGTTGCTGTCGTTCTGGAAGGGCAAGCTGTTCGTCCTCGCCCTGCTCGGCTTCGCGGCGACGGACTTCATCATCACGATCACGCTCTCGGCCGCCGACGCCAGCGCGCACCTGGTCGAGAACCCGCACCTGACCAGCGTGCTCGGCGGCAAGCAGATGATCATCACGCTGATCCTGGTCGCCCTGCTCGGCGCGGTCTTCCTCAAGGGCTTCAGCGAGGCCATCGGCCTGGCCGTGGCGCTCGTCGCGGTCTACCTGACGCTCAACGTGGTCGTCGTCGCGGTCGGCATCTGGAAGATCATCCAGGCGCCGCACGTCGTCGCGGACTGGTCCAACGCGCTGACCGCCGAGCACGGCAACGTGTTCGTCATGATCGGCGTCTCGCTCGTCGTCTTCCCGAAGCTCGCGCTCGGCATGTCCGGTTTCGAGACCGGTGTCGCCGTGATGCCGCACATCAAGGGCGACGCCGGCGACACCGCCGCGAACCCGGCCGGCCGGATCCGCGGCACCCGCAAGCTGCTCACCACCGCCGCCGTGATCATGAGCGCCTTCCTGATCGCCACCAGCTTCATCTGCACGCTGCTCATCCCGGCCAAGGAGTTCGAGGACGGCGGCCAGGCCAACGGCCGCGCCCTCGCCTACCTGGCGCACCAGTACCTGGGCGGTGCCTTCGGCAGCGTCTACGACCTGTCGACCATCGCGATCCTGTGGTTCGCCGGCGCCTCCGCCATGGCGGGCATGCTCAACCTGCTGCCCCGCTACCTGCCGCGCTACGGCATGGCCCCGCACTGGGCCCGCGCCGTCCGCCCGATGGTGATCGTCCTGACGATCGTCGGCTTCCTGATCACCTGGCTGTTCGACGCGAACGTCGACGCCCAGGGCGGCGCCTACGCCACCGGCGTGCTGGTCCTGATCAGCTCGGCGGCCATCGCCGTCACCATCGCCGCCTACAAGAAGCGCCAGCGCGGCTGGACCATCGCCTTCGGGATCATCGCGGCGGTCTTCCTCTACACCACCGTGCTGAACACCATGGAGCGCCCGGACGGTGTCAAGATCGGTGCCTGCTTCATCGCCGGCATCATCCTGGTCTCGCTGCTCTCCCGTCTGAAGCGCGCCTTCGAGCTGCGGGTCACGGACGTCGTGCTGGACGACACGGCCGAGCGCTTCATCCGCGACTACGCCCACCGCCCGCTGCGCCTGATCGCCAACGAGCCGACCCACCGGGACGTCGCCGAGTACCGCGACAAGATCCGGCAGATCCGCGCCGACAACGACATCCCGGGCGAGGACGACCTGGTCTTCGTCGAGGTGACGGTCCGCGACGCGTCGGACTTCGAGTCCGAGCTGACCGTGCGCGGCGAGGTGCTGCACAACCGCTACCGGGTGCTCGCCCTGGAGAGCTCCAGCATCCCGAACGCGATCGCCGCGCTGGCGCTCACCGTCCGGGACCGCACCGGGCAGCGGCCGCACCTGTACTTCGAGTGGACCGAGGGCAACCCCTTCGCCCAGTTCCTGCGGTTCTTCCTGTTCGGCCAGGGCGAGGTCGCGCCGGTCACCCGTGAGGTGCTGCGCGAGGCGGAGCCGGACCGGACCAAGCGTCCACGCGTCCACGTCGGCTGACCCGCGCCCCCGCGCCGCCACGGCCCGTCCGGTCCTCCACGACCGGGCGGGCCGTCGCCGTTCCCGTAGGCACCCCTAGAGTGCGATCGGACCGATACCCGATTGGTCGAGCACAGCGCCGGACACCGCGAGAAGGGGCCCAGCCCGCATGAGTACCGCACCCGAGCACTACGACCGTCTCCTCGCCGCCCACTACACCTGGATGCTCGGCGGCGACATCCCCGCGCTCGCCGAGGCGCAGGCCGAACTGCTGGCCGGGCTGGGGGTCGCGCCCGAGGCCGGTTCCGGCACCGCCGTGGACCTCGGCGCCGGCCCGGGCACCCAGACCCTGGCGCTGGCCGCGCTCGGCTTCGGGCCCGTCCTCGCGGTCGACACCAGCGCGCCGCTGCTGGCCGAGCTGACCGAGTCGGCGGCGAAGGCCGGGCACGCCGAGGCGGTCCGGACCGTACGGGCCGACCTGCGCGGCGCGCTGCCGCAGCACACCGAGCCGGGCTCGGTGGCGGCGGTGGTCTGCATGGGCGACACCCTCACCCACCTGCCGTCCCGCGCGGACGTGGCCGCACTGCTGCGCGGTGCCGCCGCCGCGCTCGCCCCGGGCGGGCGGCTGGTGCTCACCTTCCGCGACCTCACCCGCCCGCTGGCCGGCACCGAGCGCTTCCTGCCGGTGCGCTCCACCCCGGACCGGATCATGACCTGCTTCCTGGAGTACCCGGACGAGGACACCGCGCTGGTGCACGACCTGATCCACACCCGCGCCGGCGAGGGCTGGACCCAGCAGGTCAGCAGCTACCCGAAGCTGCGGCTGGCGGTCGGCTGGGTGGAGGACCAGGTGCGCGCGGCGGGCCTGGAGGTGCGCCACAGCGAGACCAACGCGCGGGGACTGCACGTGCTGGCGGCGGTGCGGCCGTAGCCCGGTCGTAGCGCTGGGGCGCCTCGCGGAGAACCCCTCGGGGGGACGACCGCAGGGCGCCGCCCACGCCGGAGGGGGCGTGGGCGGCGGGTCGGTGGGGCGAGGTCAGGACGGCAGGCGCAGCACCAGGCCGGGCTCGATGAGGTCCGGGTCCTCGCCCACGACGGAGCGGTTGAGCGCGTAGAGGGCGGGCCAGCCGCCGGGGACGCGCAGCTCGGTGGCGATCTGGTCCAGGGTGTCGCCCTCGCGGACGGTCCACTGGCCGTCGTCGGCGGCATCGGAGGCGGACGTGGACGCGGGGGCCGAGGTGGAGGCCGGCGGCGGCAGCACGGGGGCGCGCCCGTGGTCACGGGTGGCCCCGTGGCCGTGGCCCTGGCCCTGGCCGTGACCGTTGCCGCGGCCGTTGACGGCGCGGGCGCCGCAGACCGGCCACGGGGAGAGGCCGCGACGGTCGGCGAGGTGCTGGGCGACCGCCATCTGTTCCTCGCGGCTGGCGAGGTCGGGGCGCGGGGCGTAGGCGAGGCCGCCGTTCGCCCGCCAGGTGGACTGGTCGAACTGGAGGCCGCCGAAGTAGCCGTTGCCGCTGTTGACGTGCCAGTTGCCGCTGCTCTCGCAGGCCGCCACGCGCTCCCAGTCGTACTTCCCGGCGTCCGGCCTCCCGGCGGGATCGGTCCCGGTCTCCCCGCCTGGGGGTGCAGCGTGGGCCGCGGAGGAGGCGAGGGCCACGGCGAGGGCGCAGAGCGCGGTGGGGACGAGGCGGCGGAGACGAGCGGTGGGAGGCATGGGCGACTCTCAGATCCGGGGACAGGGCGTGCACCGCCCGGAGGCGGCGCCCTCCAACCGACGCATGCCGAGTGGGGCGTACGGTCGGCGACACGTCCGACAGGTCACCCGCTCGGCCCCTCGGGACCACCCCGGCGGCCCCCGGACATCCGGCCGTACCCCTGCCGAAGGTCCGACTCCTAGAGTGGCCGGGATGCCTCTCGACGAAGGGTACGGACGAACGATGACGATCGATCAGGGAACCGTGCGGGCCGAGGTGGGTGTGATCGGCGGTTCGGGGCTGTACGCGCTGCTGGACGACGTGGCGGAGGTGCGGGTCGACACGCCGTACGGTCCGCCCAGTGACGCGCTGTTCGTGGGGGAGGCGGCGGGGCGGCGGGTCGCCTTCCTGCCCCGGCACGGGCGCGGCCACAGGCTGCCGCCGCACCGGATCAACTACCGGGCCAACCTGTGGGCGCTGCGCTCGCTGGGGGTGCGGCAGGTGCTGGGGCCGTGCGCGGTGGGCGGGTTGCGCGCGGAGTACGGGCCGGGCACGCTGCTGGTGCCGGACCAGTTCGTGGACCGGACCTCGGGACGGGTGCAGACCTTCTACGACGGGCAGCCGCTGCCGGACGGCTCGGTGCCCGAGGTGGTGCACGTGTCGATGGCCGACCCGTACTGCCCGGCCGGGCGGCGGGCCGCGCTGGAGGCGGCGTGCGGGGCGGCCTGGGAGCCGGTGGACGGCGGGACGCTGGTGGTCATCGAGGGCCCGCGCTTCTCCACCCGGGCCGAGTCCCGCTGGTTCACCGCCAACGGCTGGTCGGTGGTCGGCATGACCGGCCATCCCGAGGCCGTCCTCGCCCGTGAACTCGGGCTCTGCTACAGCTCCTTGGCGCTGGTCACGGATCTGGACGCCGGGGTGGAGAGCGGCGAGGGCGTCACCCACGCGGAGGTGCTGGAGGCCTTCGCGGCCAACGTCGACCGGCTGCGCACGGTGCTGTTCAAGACGCTGGAGCTGTTGCCCGGCGAGCGGGACTGCGTCTGCTCGCACGCCCTGGACGGGGTCGTCACCGGGCTGCCGGGGGTGGTCGCCGGCTGAGCCGGGACGCCCGCCGCCCGCGCGCTGAGCAGCCGGACGGCGTCGTACGCGAGTACGCAGTCCTCGCCGCGGCAGTGGACGGCCACCTCGGTGTCGTCGGGCGGCTCGTCCGGGCGGTCGGCGAGCTCGTCGACCGGGATGTCGACCGGGATGTCGACCGGGATGGAGAGCGCGCCCCGGATGTGCCCGCGGTTGCTGCATCCGGACGCAGACGGCACTGTCAAACCAGGAGGACCGAGATGCGCTTCGCCGACGAACACCTGATACCGCTGGTCGACGAGGGACTGGGCAACAGCGCCTACCTGGTCGACCTGGGCGACGGCCGTGCTCTGGCCGTGGACGCCAGCCGAGACCTGCGCGCCCTACGGGCTGCCGCCGATCGGCGCGGGCTGACCGTGGCCTTCGCCGCCGACACCCACCTGCACGCCGACTTCCTCTCCGGCGCCGTCCAGCTCGGCCACGACGACGGCGCCACCGTGCTGGCCTCCGCCGCCGGCCACCGAGCCTTCCCGCACACCCCGCTCGCCGACGGCGACGAGGTCGACCTCGGAGGGCTCGCCCTGCGCGCCCTCGCCACCCCCGGGCACACCGACGAGCACCTCTCCTTCCTGCTCCTCGACGGCGTCGGAGCCGGCGCCACCGAACTCGGCGTCTTCACCGGCGGCTCGCTGATCGTCGACTCCGCCGCCCGCCCCGACCTGCTCGGCCCCGAGCGCACCGAGGAACTCGCCCGCGCCCAGTACCGCTCGCTGCGCCGCCTCGCCGCCCTCCCCGGCCACCTCCCGGTCTGGCCCACCCACGGCGCCGGCTCCTTCTGCTCCGCCCCGCCCGGCTCCGCCCGCACCACCACCGTCGGCGCCCAGAAGCAGTCCAACCCGCTGCTCGCCGCGCCCACCGAGGACGCCTTCGTCGCCGAACTGCTCGCGAGCCTCGGCAGCTACCCCGCCTACTTCGCCCGCCTCGGCGAACTCAACCGCACCGGGCCCCGGGTGCTCGGCGGCACGCCGCGGCTCCCGCTGCTCGACGCCGCCCAGCTCGGCCGACTGCTCGCGAGCGGCGGCCAGGTCGTGGACGTCCGCCCGGCCGCCGACTACGCCGCCGGGCACATCCCCGGCGCCCTCTCCATCCCGCTGCGAGGCCAGTTCGCCACCTGGCTCGGCTGGCTGCTGCCCGACACCGCCCCGCTGGCCTTCGTCATCGGCGAGGACCAGGACCTCGACGAGCTGGTCTGGCAGGCCCACAAGATCGGCTACGAGCGCCTGGCCGGCCGACTGGCGGGCGGCATGCGGGCCTGGCGCGAGGCCGAAGGAGCCGTCGCCGCAACCGAGTTCGTCACCCCGGAGGAGGCCGGGCAGCGCCCGTACCTGGACGTCCGGCAGGAGTCCGAGTTCGCCGCCGGGCACGTCCCGGGCGCCACCCACATCGAACTGGGCTCGCTGACCGGCCACGCCGCCGACGCCCCGCAGGGCGCGCTGGTCGCCTGCGGCCGCGGCGAACGCGCGATGACCGCCGCCAGCATCCTGGAACGCGCCGGGCACACCGGCCTGGCCGTCCTGCGCGGCGGGTTCGCCGAGTACGCCGCCGCCCGCGGTGTCCGCCTGGTCGAGGGGACGGCGGCGTGAGCGAGCGCAGCGAGCGAACCATCAAGAGGTGCGTGTGGGCGAATGCCCCTGCCGAGCGCAGCGAGGCGGGCGCATGAGTACTGCTACGACTGCCGCGCCGGCCCGTGCCGAACGCCCGGTCCGGCTCGGCCTGCGGGAGAACCGGCTGCAGTTCACCCTGCTCGGCCGTGCTGCTCGGCCTCGGCACCGCGATGGTCTACCCGGCGCTGATCGCCTCCGTCTCCGACCACGCCCACCCCGGCTGGCGCGCCAACGCCCTGGGCACCTACCGGTTCTGGCGCGACATCGGCTGCGCGGCCGGCGCCCTGGTCGCCGGCGTCCTCGCGGACGCGCTCGGGCTGAACGCGACCATCGTGGCGGCGGCAGCGCTCACGGCGGCCTCCGGACTGCTCGCGGCCCGGCTGATCAAGGACAAGGCCGCGCACTGAGCTTGTGTGGGGGCAGCGTTCAACTTCCGTTCTCCGTACGCACGGTTGAGCTTGGCTCGACCGTGCGTTTCGGCTGGGAACCTCCTGGGCGTTTCTCGGAGCCCAGGAGGCGGCAGTGGCACATCCCCCGGCACATCCCTCGGCACATCCCTCGCGTAGAACGGTCCTTCGGACGGGTACGGCGGTCGGTGCGCTGGCCGCTCTCCCCACGTCCACCCTGCTGTGGACCCAGCCGGCCGTGGCCGGGACCCCGGGCCCGGAGCAGATCCACCTCCAGTGGGGCAACGAGCCCTCCCGCGAGATGACCGTCTCCTGGGCGACGGCCGCATCGGTGAGCCGCCCCAAGGTGCGGATCGGCACCCCGCGGGGCGGCGCGGGTCGTACCGTCGACGCGTCCAGCCGCAGCTACGTCGACGGGCTCAACAAGGTCGAGACCTTCACCCACCACGCCCGCTTGGACGGGCTGCGCCCCGACACCACCTACGTCTACGAGGTGCTGCACGACGGCGCCGAGCCGGTGCGCGGCACCTTCCGCACCGCGCCCGCGCGCGGCCGGGCCGCCTTCCGGTTCACCAGCTTCGGCGACCTCGGCACCGGCGACAACGTGTACAAGAAGTCCTCGATCCACGGCGCCGCCGCCGTCCGGCAGGTCGAGCAGTTCGCTCCGCTGTTCCACCTGCTCAACGGGGACCTCGCGTACGCCAACAACAACGAGCAGCTCCAGCCGCAGTGCTGGAACGCGTTCATGAACAACATGTCCAAGTCGGCTGCGAACCGGCCGTGGATGCCCGCGCCCGGCAACCACGAGGTCGAAGCCGGCGGCGGCGACCTCGGGTACGCCTCCTACCTGACCCGCTTCGAACTGCCCGACAACGGCACCCGCGACTACTGCGGCAACTGGTACAGCTTCCAGGTCGGTTCGGTCCTGTTCGTGAGCCTGGACGGCAACGAGATCGCCGTCGAGGACGACGCCAGCCTCGACCCGGCCACCGGCCAGTCCATCTACATCAGCGAGTACAGCGAGGGAGCCCAACTCCGCTGGCTGGAGCGGGTGCTGTCGCGCGCCCGGGGCGGGCGGTCGGTGGACTGGATCGTGGTCAACCTGCACCAGTTCGCGATGTCCTCCTCCGCCCAGAGCCACGGCGGCGACATGGGGCTGCGCGAGAAGCTGCTGCCGCTGTTCGACCGCTACTCCGTCGACCTCGTCCTGGCCGGCCACGACCACGACTACGAGCGCACCCACCCCGTCCGCGGCACCGAGGCCGGCGGCCTGCTCACCCCGGCCGTGGTCGACGACGACCTGCGCCGGATCGACACCTCCCAGGGCACCGTCCACCTGATCCTGGGCGGCGGCGGCACCGCCGGCCACGACGACGTCTACCTGCCGGTGGATCAGGACGGCATCCGCGAGGCCACCGTCCGTACCCAGCGCCTCACCTTCAAGGCCGACCCGGACGCCAAGGAGAAGGCCCACTGGTCCGCCGTCACCGACCCCGACACCAAGTTCCCGTACGGCGTCGCGGTCTTCGACGTCGACCCGGGGCTGCTGCCGGGCGGCCGGACCACCATCACCGTCTCCTACTACCACTCGGCCCAGGCCACCGCCGCCAACCCCTTCCCGACGCCGGTGCTGTACGACCGTTTCACGCTGTACTGCGACCGCAGCGACGGCTGGGGCGACGACGACCAGGGCGAGGACGAGAACAGCGACTCCCAGGGTCGGGCGGCCGCCGACCGGCGGTAACCGATTCCCGTCGAGGGACCGGCGCATTGCCGGCGGTTCAAGCGGTCGCGATAGGAAATTCCCCGAACGGCCCTTTCGTGCGATCAGCACAACAAGGGTCGTTCGGCTTTTCTATCCCACGGCCCCTCGGGCATTCCGCCTATGCTTCGGAGCGCCAGAATTTCCCGAGACACAGGAGCGGAAATGAGCGACAAGGACAGCGTCCGGCGCCAGTTCGACGAGATCGACACCGATCACGACGGCTACATCGCCACCGGCGAGTTCAAGGCGTTCCTTCAGAAGAACCCCAAGGTCAGCGACGCCAACGCCCGCGCGGCCTTCGACTTCGCCGACGAGAACGGCGACGAGCAGATCAGCTTCGAGGAATTCTCCAAGTTTATCCGATAATTAATCCGAATCGGTCTGAGGTGGTTTGCCGATCGGTCGGTAAACTACCCACCAGGCTGTGGGGCAACCACCGTTTCTCTGGCCGCCCCGCCCCGCCCCGCCCCGCCGCGATCGTGGTCGCGGCGGGGCGGAACGCGCTACCGGGCGAACATGGAACGGATGAGAACAGGCGGGCCCGCGTCATCGGACGCAGGCCCGTTCACCTGATTCTGCCGAGGGAGCCCGGGGCTTCAGCCCCGGGGGGAATCGGCTCCTTGTCTCGGAGTCGCGAAGCGGCGGAGTGAGCTCCGGAGTTCTGGACGGGGCCGTTGTCAGTGGGCCTCGGTAGGTTGATCTCGTGCATCTCCGGTACTCGTATCGCATCTATCCGACGGAGAGTCAGCGCGCTGCGCTGGCCCGGACGTTCGGGTGCGCGAGGGTGGTGCACAACGATGCTCTTGCGGCGCGCAAGGATGCCCGGAAAGGGGGCTTGCCGTACCCGAAGAGCGCCGATCTGCAGAAGCTGGTGATCACGGCGGCGAAGAAGACCGCCGAGCGGGCGTGGCTTTCGTCGGTCGGTGTGGACCCGCTGATCCAGTCTCTTCGGGACCTGGACGCTGCCTACCGGAACTTCTTCGATTCGGTGTCGGGCAAGCGCGCGGGGCGTCCGGTCGGTCTGCCCCGGTTCAAGTCGAAGCGGGACAACCGGCAGTCGCTGCGGTTCACCCGCAACGGGTTCCGCATCCGTTCGAACGGAAAGCTGAATCTGGCGACTCACCGCCCGCCAGCAGGCCAAACTCGCCTGGATCGCCACCAACGACCCGCGCCTGCACCGCGCCTACCTCCTCAAGGAGGGACTGCGCACGATCTACCGGATCGCCAGGACAGAGGGCGTGCCTGCCGGGCGGCGTAGGAGCTGTGCCACCGGTCAGCCGGGCGGGGTCGGCGCGCAGTGGCGCAGCACCACGCCCCTGCGCCACCGCACGCCGCCCGGCAGGTCGAACTGTCTCTGACGGCTCGCCACCCTGATCCGCTCGACGGCCAGCGTCGCCTCGGCCGTGCAGAAGCCCGCCCGCACCGCCACCAGCCTGCCCTCGCGTACGACGGCCACGATCCCGTTGAGCTCGAAGACCACCTCGATGTCCACCGCGAGGGTGCCGACCGGCACCCCGTCGACCGACACCTTCACCGTGGGGTGGTGGACCGACCTGACCCGGTGGTCCAGCAGTGCGACGACCTCCTCGCTGCCCGGGGCCGCGCACGTGTTCCGCGCGGCCGCCGCGAGCCCGGCGTGGGTGCGCCAGCCGCCGGCCACCAGATCGATCATGTCCAGTCCCAGGAAACCGTGGACGACGCGCGTCACCTCCTGCTCGGCGGCCTGGGCGAGGGCCCGGTTCAGGCCGCCCAGGGCGGTGACCGCGTCCTGTCGGCGGAGGGCGTCGGTGAGCGGCTCCACGGTCCCCAGGAACGTCCCCAGGGAGTACGGGTCATCCGTCGCGACCATCGTCATCGCGCACCTCCTCGATGCTCTGCCGGCCCGGGTCCGGATGCGGCTCCAGCCGGACGCTGCGTCCGGGCCCGGCGGGCCCGCCCTGCTCGGTCAGCTCGGCCCGGGCGTCGCCCCACGCGCCCGCCTCGGCCGTCACCGTGCCCGACGTGCCGCCTGTCCGCAGGGTGCGGTGCAGCCCGAACGCCGCCAGGGCCGCCGCCGCGAGAGCGCCGAGGACGATCCAGAGCAGGTGGTCCGGCTTCGGTGGCTGCGGCGGGACCTGTCGGGCGACAAGGACCGGGACGGTCTCGGTCACCGTGTGGGTGTCCGCGCATTCCACGGTGATCCGATGGGAGCCCGTGGGTGCGTTCGACGGGATGGTGGCGGTCGCGTCGAACTTTCCCGACCCGTCGGCCGCGACCGGCTGCGACCTGGGCCCGTTGTCCCAGGAGAACACGACCTGGCGCGGCCCGGTGCCCTCGGGGCAGGCGTTCGTCGGGCCGGAAAGGTGCAGGGCGGCGCCCGGTGTCGCGGTCATCGTCCTGACGGGTGACGGCCCGGGCGGTGTCGGCGTGGGTGTGGTCGGCGCCGGGGCCTGGACGTGGAGGTGTGTGTCGGCCGTGATCCCTGCGACCGACGCGCAGGACGCCCGCAGGTCGTGGTCGCCGTCGGCCGCGTCCGGGGGAACGGTGACCGGGGCGCTGAAGCTCCCGTCGGCGTTGGGCTTGCCGGGGCCGGGAAGCGTGGTGGTGTCCCACATCAGGGCGATGGTGTCGCCCGCGGGGCAGGCGAAGCCGGCCCCGGACACAGTGGTGGTGGACCCCGGTGCCGAGCTGGGCGGATCCGCCGTCAGCGTGGGCGGCGCGACGGTGAACGTGGCGGTGGCCGAGGCCGCGGGAACGCCCGTGCAGGTCACCGTGACCGTGTGCGGGCCGTCCTTGGCGCCGTCGGGCACGGTGAACGTGCCGATGGGCGGCTTGTCGCTCTCGCTCTGGACGGTCGTGAGCTTCACGGCCGGGTCGTCCCAGGTCACCTCGGCGGGGAGCGGAGAGGGAAACTCCCCGTAGACGCCCCGGCAGTCCTCGAACCCGGACGGCATCACCTGAACGGTCCCGAGTCGAGGCCCGTGCGTCGGCTTCAGGGAGACGGTCTGTCCCTGCGCGGTGGTCGCCGTGGGCGAAGGCGTGGGTGAAGGCGAGGGCGACGCCGTGTCCGTCGGCGAGGGGCTCGCGCCCGTGACGAGGACGGCGAGGACGGCAAGAACCGCGACGAGCGTGGCAGGGCCACCCGGTAAAGCCTTCACCAGCGACTCCGTCCTCTGCCCGGCCCCGCCGCCATTCTCACCACCAACCCGTTCGCGTGCACCCCAAGGTCGCGGAGCCCCGGCGCCCCGTCAGGACGGCGGACGGTCTGGTTCAGGCGGCCGAAGGCAGCGCCGTAGCCGCCCGCGCCTCGTCGTAGCGCCGCAGCACCAGCCGGGCGACAGCCGGGTGGGCCGCCAGCGGGGCGCTGGTCCAGGTGGCCGCCGTGGTGGCCGCGCGGCGGGCGAAGAAGCCGGGGGAGAGGAGGTAGCTGGCCAGGGCGACCCGGGGGTGGCCGGTGGCCTGGAGGGCGGCGACCGCCTGGTGGGGGGTGGGGGTGGCGGCCGAGAGGTGGGCCGGGGTGACCGGGCGGTCGAGACGGGCGGCGAGAAGACCCGCCATCCGGGTGGTGTCGGCGAGGGCGGTGGGGTCGGAGGAGCCCGCCCCGGCCAGCACCACCGGCGCGTGTGAAGGGGCTCCGGCCTCGGTGAGGCGGTCGGCGAGGGCCTCGGCGAGCAGGGGGTGGGGGCCGAGGGTCGGGGCGAGGTGGGTGAGTGGGAGGCCGGCAGCGGCAAGTGTCTCGGGCAGGTCGACGCGTACGTGGTAGCCGGCGCCGAGGAGGAGGGGGACCAGGATCGGGCGCCGGCCCGCGAGTTGGGCAAGGGAATCTGAGAGCGAAGGCCGGACGAGGTCCAGGAAGCAGCAGCGGACGGTCAGTTCGGGGCGGAGTGAGCGAACCGTCCGCAGCAGAAGACGCGTTGATGTGGAAGCCAGCGGATCGCGGCTGCCGTGGGCGACGGCGAGCAGCACCGGGGCCATCAACCCGCCGCCAGCCGGTAGCCGCGCTTGGGGACAGTGCGGATCAGCGTGGCGTGCGGCCCCAGCGCCGCCCGCAGCCGTCCGACCGCGGCCTCCACGGCGTGTTCGTCGGCGGTGGCGTCCGGCCAGGCGGCGCGCAGCAGGTCGGCGCGGCTGAGCACCCGGCCGGGCCGCTCGGCGAGCGCCCGCAACACCGCCGCGCCGCGCGGGCTGAGCCAGTGGCTCTCGCCGTCGACCAGGGTGGCGTTCCCTTGGAGGGTCAACACCTTTCCGGCGAGGGCGACTTGACGGCGGGCCCGGCCCGGCAGGGTGTCCGCGAGCAGCCGGACCAGTGCGCCGAGGCGGCCGCGCTCGGGGTGGACGGCGGGCAGGCCGAGGTCGGTGAGGGGGCGGGCGCACAGGGTACCGACGCAGACCGGCAGGACATCCGCGCGTAGCGCGTCCAGCAGCGCGTCGTACAGGCCTTCGGCCTGCGCCGCGGCGAGCAGCGCGGTGATCGCGGGCGCGCTGGTGAAGGTGAGGGCGTGCACCTGGCGGCGGACGGTCCGGTCGAGGAGCCTGCGCACCGCGCCCGGGTCCTCCGGGGGCGCCCAGCGGTAGACCGGAACGGAGATCACCTCGGCGCCGCGTTCGCGCAGCGCCGCCGCGAAGGTGTCCAGGCGGACCCCGTGCTCCTGGACGGCGATCCGGCGCCCGGCCAGCGGGCGGGCGAGCAGCCAGGTGAGCAGTTCGTCGGTGGCCTCGGTGTCGGGGGAGTAGCCCTCGTCCAACCCGCTGGCCCGGACCGCGCCGGTGGCCTTGGGGCCGCGGCTGAGCACCACCGCGCCGCGGCAGGCCTCGGCGAGGGCGGCGCCCCGGCCCCAGCCCTCGGCCGCTCTCATCCAGCCGCGCCAGCCGACCCCGGTGGTGGCCACCACGTAGTCGAGCGGGGCGGCCAGGCAGCGGGCGGTGGCCTCGCGCAGCGCGAGGTCGTCGGCGAGCGGCAGGATGCGCAGCACCGGCGCCTCGACCACCTGCGCGCCGCGCCGGGTGAGCAGGGCGGTGAGTTCCTCGCGGCGGCGCGCGGCGGTGACGCCGACGGTGAAGCCGGTGAGCGGTGACCGAGCAGCCGGCCGCGCGCGGCTGGCGGGTCACCGTGCTCGCCGAGGAACCCCGGCCCGCCTACGACCGGGTCCACCTCAGCTCGCTCTTCGACGGCAGCACCGCCGAGGACCTCGCGCTCTGCCCGGCCGGCTTCCTCGCCGAGCACGGCATCGACCTGCGCCTGGGCGACCCGGCCACCGCGATCGACCGGGCCGGGCGGACCGTCACCACCCGGTCCGGCACCGAAGTCCGCTACGACGTCCTGGTGCTGGCCACCGGCTCGGTGCCGTTCGTGCCGCCCGTACCCGGGACGGACGCCCCCGGCTGCCACGTCTACCGCACCATCGAGGACGTCGACGCCATCCGTGCCGAGGCCGCCGGCGCCGGCACCGGCACCGGCGTGGTGGTCGGCGGCGGACTGCTCGGCCTGGAGGCGGCCGGCGCCCTGCGGGCCGGGGGCCTGGCCACCCACGTCGTGGAGTTCGCGCCCCGGCTGATGGCCGTGCAGGTGGACGACGGCGGCGGCGCCGCGCTGCGCCGCAAGATCGAGGACCTGGGCGTCACCGTCCACACCAGCGCCGGCGCCAGTGGCGTGCTCACCGGCCCGGACGGCCGGGTCCGCGCCCTCGCCCTCTCCGACGGCCGGGAGCTGCCCGCCGACCTGGTGGTCTTCTCCGCCGGGGTGCGCGCCCGCGACCAGCTCGCCCGGGACTGCGGACTGCCGGTCGGCCAGCGCGGCGGCGTCGTGGTCGACGCGCACTGCCGCACCGAGGACCCGGCGATCCTCGCCATCGGCGAATGCGCCCAAGCCGTCGACGGCCGGGTCTACGGGCTGGTCGCCCCCGGCTACCAGATGGCCGAGACGGCCGCCCGGACCATCGCGGAGCGGGAGGGCCAGGGCACTGCTCCCACCGGCGAGGGTCTTGTCGGCGCCGATCTGTCCACCAAGCTCAAGCTGCTCGGCGTCGACGTCGCCAGCTTCGGCGACCCGCACGGCAGCGCCGAGGGCGCGCTCGACGTGCTGTACAGCGACAGCCGCAGCGGCGTCTACCGCAAGCTGGTGATCGGCTCCGACGGCGCGCTGCTCGGCGGCGTCCTGGTCGGCGACACCGAGGGCTACGGCGCCCTGCGCCCGCTCGCCGTGGCCGGCAAGCCGCTCACCGTCGCCCCCGAACAGCTGGTGTTGCCCACCGGGTTCGCCTCCGCCGGACCGGTCGCGCTGCCCGACGAGGCGGTGCTCTGCTCCTGCCACAACGTCACCCAGGGCGCCGTCCGGGCCGCCGTCCGCGAGCAGGGCGCCGACAGCGTCGCCGCCGTCAAGAAGTGCACCCGGGCCGGCACCGGCTGCGGCAGCTGCCTCAAGCAGCTCGGCACCGTCGTCGGTGAGGAGCTGGAGGCCGCCGGGGTCTCCACCGCCAAGGGCCTGTGCGAGCACTTCGCCCACACCCGGGCCGAGTTGTACGAGATCGTCCGGGTGACGGGGTCGGCGAGCTTCTCCGAGCTGCTCGCCGCGCACGGCAGCGGCGAGGGCTGCGAGATCTGCAAGCCGACCGTCGCCTCCATCCTGGCCAGCCTCGGCAACGGCCACATCCTGGACGGCGAACAGGGCGCCCTGCAGGACTCCAACCCCGGGCGGCTGCGGCGCTTCGCCTCCTTCGTCAACGCCCCCGGCACCCCGACCCCGCCGTGACCTTCGTCCCCGAACGCGGCCAGATCCGCCCCGCCCGCCCCGGCGAGGCCGGCCACACCCTCAACGCCCCGGTGCTGGTCGCCGGGGCCCGACTGGAGGTGCTCACCCCGTGACCGTACAGATCCACGACGGCAGCCGCTGGCAGACCGTCTGCTCCCTCGCCGACCTCGAACCCGGCCGCGGCGTCGCGGTGCTGCTGCCCGACGCCGGCCAGGTCGCCCTCTTCCGCGACCGCGCCGGGGAGCTGTACGCCGTCGACAACCTCGACCCGTTCAGCGGCGCCCCGGTCCTCTCCCGCGGCCTGATCGGCAGCCGCGGCGAGCGGCCGACCCTCATCTCCCCGATGTACAAGCAGGTGTACGACCTCACCGACGGGCGCTGCCTGGACGAGGACACCGCCCCCGACGGCGCCCCCGCCGTGCTGCGGCGCTGGCCGGTCCGGGCCTTCGACCGGGAGCCGGTGGCATGACGGCCGTCCTCGAAGCGAGAACGCCCGCCCCGCTGGCCGGCTGGGACCCGGAGGACGAGGAGTTCTGGGCGCGTACCGGCGCGCGGATCGCCCGGCGCAACCTGGTCCTCTCGGTCCTCTCCGAGCACATCGGCTTCTCGGTGTGGAGCCTGTGGTCGGTGCTGGTGCTCTTCCTCGGGCCCGAGTACCACATCGACACTGCCGGGAAGTTCACCCTCACCGCCCTGCCGACCGCGCTCGGCGCGCTGCTGCGGCTGCCGTACACCTTCGCCGTCGCCCGCTTCGGCGGCCGCAACTGGACGGTGATCAGCGCGCTGCTGCTGCTGGTGCCCACCGCGCTGGCGGCCGTGGTGCTGGAGCCGGGCGTCCCGTACGGGACGCTGCTCGCGGTGGCCTGCGTGGCCGGGGTCGGCGGCGGCAACTTCGCCTCCTCGATGGCCAACATCAACGCCTTCTACCCGCACCGGCTCAAGGGCTGGGCGCTCGGCATCAACGCGGGCGGCGGCAACCTCGGCGTCCCGGCCGTCCAACTGCTCGGGCTGCTGGTGCTGTCCACGGCGGGCGCCGCCCACCCCCGGCTGCTGCCGCTGGTCTACCTGCCGCTGATCGTGCTGGCGGCGGCCGGGGCCTGGTGGAGGATGGACAACCTGCCGGTGTCCGCCAGCGGTGAGGGGCGGGCGCTGCGCGAGGTCGCCCGCGACCCGTACGGCTGGGTGGTGTCCACGCTGTACATCGGCACCTTCGGCTCCTTCATCGGCTTCGGCTTCGCCTTCGGGCAGGTGCTGCAGGTGCAGTTCCACGACCGCTTCGACACCCCGGTCAAGGCCGCCGCGCTCACCTTCCTCGGGCCGCTGCTCGGCTCGCTGCTGCGGCCCGTCGGCGGGCGGCTCGCCGACCGGTACGGCGGCGCGCGGGTGACGCCGGCGACCTTCCTCGCCATGGGGGCCGGGACGGCCGTCGTGCTGGCCGCCTCCCGGGCGGGCTCGTTGCCGCTGTTCCTGGCCGGGTTCATCGGGCTGTTCGTGCTCAGCGGGATCGGCAACGGCTCGACGTACAAGATGATCCCGGCGCACTTCCAGTCGATCGCCCGCAGGGCCGTCGCGGGCGGCGCCGATCCGGCCGCCGCCGAGGCCGACTCCCGGCGCCGGGCCGGGGCACTGATCGGGCTCGCCGGGGCGATCGGCGCCTTCGGCGGGGTGCTGGTGAACCTGGCCTTCCGGCAGTCCTTCCAGGCCAGCCACAACGGGGACGCCGCGTACCTGGGGTTCCTGGCGGCGTACGTGCTCTGCTCGGTGCTGACCTGGGCGGTGTGGCTCCGGCGGCGATGAGGGGAGGCCCGCCTCGGCCGCACCGGCGCCGGGTCGTTCGTACGGCGATCGGACGACTCGGCGGGCGGGTGTTCGGGGCGCCGGTTAGCGTCGGCCGCAACACGTCTTCAGCCCCGGAGGTTGCAGTGCAGCGGTGGATCGTCCTGATGGTACTGACCTCGGCCCTCGTCGGCCTCGCGTCTCCGGCCCTGGCCGCCGACCCGGATCCGAGCGATGACCCGGTCATCACGACGGTGACCCTCGGTAAGGCCCAGATCGATCCGAAGATCCCCGGCCGGGTGCGGGTGGACGTCGACTACCTGTGCTCGGTCGCCGACGAAGCCCGCTCGCTCACCGTCTCGGTCGAGCAGAAGGACCCGGAGGACTCCTCCTCCATCGCCTTCGGCTCCAGCCGGACCGCCGAGGCCGACATCCTCTGCGACGGCACGACGCACCAGCGGCAGCTGATCGTCCAGTCCAAGACTGTCAACTGGATCCCGGGCGTCGACGCCGTCGTGATCGCCACCGTCTCCAACATCGGCGCCACCCCGTCGGCCGCCGCGGACTCCCTCCAGGTGAAACTCGCCGTCGGCTGACGCACCCGCCCGTCCGGCCCGCCGCCCTCCTGCTCCCCGGGGCGGCCGCCGGCCCCGCAAGCGGGGCCGCGTTCACTGAGGTGACCCTTCCTCGTCCTCGATTCCACAGGTGAACCGGGCTGCTCCACCCTGGTCGCGTGTTCTACAGTGCTGTAGAACTATGGCCCACAGGTGAACAGTGAACGGGGGGCACGCCATGGACAGGCCGCTTCGACTGCCGCAGCAGGATCGGGCCGACTTCGAGACGGAGCTCGGCAAGGCGCTGGCGGCGCCGCAGGTGCGGGCCGCGCTGCGGGAGAGCGGGGAGGAGGCGCGGGGGGTGGAGCGGTTGCGGCGGACGGCGCGGGAGAACGCCGAGTACGTGCTGGCCGCGGCGGCGCCGGAGTACGAGCGGTACGCGGCGCTGCGGGCGGACGCCGACTCGGTGGCCCGGCTGCCGGTGGACGCGCCGGCGCGGGAGCGGGTGTCCGGATGGTGGGGGGTGCTGGGGGTGATAGTGCCGATCGTCGCCGCCGCGGCCGCCGCGGTGCTCCTGCTGCTCGGCTACTTGTTGGGGCTGGCCGAGGACATGGAGGTGCTGGGGCGGGCACTGGTGACCGCCGGGTGGGTGGCCGCCGCAGTGGCGGCGCTGTGCCTGCTGGTCGGCGGGCTGGGGCTGTTGGGGGCGGCGTCCCGGGCCCAGGGCCCGGTGGCGGCCGAAGAGGCAGAGGGGCTGGGGGAGTTGGCGCGCGCGCGGGATGCCTGGCGGTCGGCGCTGGCGGAGCGCGGGTTGGTGCCGTTCCTGGTCGCGCAGGCGAACGCGGGTCGGCGGGTCTGACACAGGGGTGGGCCGTGGGAATGCCAAGGCGAGGTCGGGGCGGGTAAGGGAAAGTTAAAATCCCTGCCCGCCCGCCGCGTTGGCGGGAAGGCCGGTTCGGGGGCGATCGGGCCAGGCGGGGCGGGCGTGCTGGCGCGCCGGGGTGAGGCCGGGCGGGGCGTCGCCGGCCGGGTGGCGCGATGTCGGGCCGTGTGAGGCCCTTGTGTGCGACCGTCAGTGAAATATCATATAGCGCATTGCACAGCGGCGCCCGGGGGTGAGATCCGGTTCCCCGTCCTCCCGTCGCAACCCCGTTGGCGATCAGTCAGCTCCACATGCGTGCCGCAAACGTGCGTCCCCCTCCCCCACGTCACGAGAGACGGAACCCGACCCGTGTTCAGATTCCGATCCCGCACCTCCGAACGCGCCCGGCGCGTCGGCCACGTCCAACGCGCCCCGCGAACCGCCCTGGTGGCCCTCGCGGCCGCCCTGGCCGGCGCGGCGCTCAGCAGTCCGCTGTCCGCCATGGCCGACTCCCACGCGCCGCAGGCCGCCACCGTCGCGGTCCAGCCGGGTACCCCGAAGACGGCCGCCGCCCCGCAGAAGTCCGGCCCGCGTCGGGCCAGGGCCGCCCGGACCGGCCCGGTCGCCACGGCGAACACCGGCGACAAGAAGACTCCCCAGCTGGTGGACGGCGCCGACCCCGGCACCGGCAAGGACGGCGACGGCAACGTCGCGAACCAGTACGACCTCCAGGTCACCTACAAGGGCGGCCAGGAGTCGACCGGCGTGGTGATCGGCGCGCCCAAGGTCTACCTGGTGCTCTGGGGCTCCCAGTGGGGGACCCCGTCGACCAACTCGACCGGCGACGTCGTGACGACCGGGGACCCGGATCAGGCCGCCCCGTACCAGCAGGACTTCTTCAAGGGCCTCGGCAGCGCCGGTGACGGCTGGAGCGCCGTCCTGACCCAGTACTGCGAGGGCATCGCCGCCGGTTCGGTCCAGTGTCCGGCCGGGGCCGCGCACATCCCGTACCCGCAGGCGGGGAGCGTGCTCGCGGGTGTCTGGGTGGACAACGCCGCCCCCGCGCCGCAGGCCGCGACCGAACCGCAGCTCGGTGCCGAGGCGCTGGCCGCCGCCAAGCACTTCGGCAACCTGACCGAGGCGCAGAACCGCAACGTCCAGTACATCATCGACTCGCCGCAGGGCGCCGACCCGGACAAGTGGAAGGAGCTGGGCTACTGCGCCTGGCACGACTTCCAGCGCTCGCCGTACGGCCAGCTCGCCTACACCAACATGCCGTACCTGACGGATGTGGCCGGCTGCGGCACCAACTGGTTCGGCGAGAACACCCCGAGGGGCCGACTGGACGGCTACGGGATCATCGGCGGCCACGAGTACGCGGAGACGGTGACCGACCCGAACACCCCGGGCGGCTGGACCGACGCCACCGGCCAGGAGGTCGGGGACAAGTGTGCCTGGATCCCGAAGGGCGCCAACGGCGGGCTGTTCTTCGAGAACCTGTCGACGGGCAGCTTCCCGCTGCAGACCCTGTGGTCCAACACCGACCACCTGTGCATGGCCTCGGACCCGGTGGTGACCAGTCCGCCGGTCTCGGTGAGCACGATGTGTGACCGGACCGACAAGGCCGGGCAGCCGCTGTCAGTCCCGGCGGTGGGCGTGTCCAGCAGCGGTTCGGCCCTCACCTACAGCGCCACCGGGCTGCCGCAGGGGCTGACCATCGACGCGAACAGCGGGGTGATCTCCGGCACCGCCGCCGCGACCAACGGCTACCAGCGGATCACCGTGACGGCGACGGACGCGGCGGGCAAGGCGGCGTCCACCGGCTTCTGGGAGAACCTCAGCACCGCCGGCGGGACGGGCTGCGGCTCGATCGAGCAGCTCATCGACGCCGGCTTCGAGAACGGTTCGGCGGACGTCAACCACACCGTGATGACGGACGCCTGGAGCCCGTCGGGGTACAACATCATCACCCCGTCCAGCCTGCACGCGCCGCACTCCGGCTCATGGTACGCCTGGCTCGGCCAGAACACCGGGACGGACGACTCCATCACCACCTACCTGAACACCTACCCGGGCTACGCGCAGGCGAGCTTCTCCTTCTGGCTCGACACCGAGTCGACCAACGCCTCCACCACCGCGCCCGACACCCTGTCGCTGGTGGCGATCAACCAGTACACCGGGCAGCCGATCGGCACGGTGAAGACCTGGAGCAGCCAGAACCCGACCAACGGCTACCAGTACCAGTCGGTGGATCTCTCCTCGGTGATCGCCCAGGTCGGCTGGGGGACCACCATCGGCCTCAAGCTGGTCTCCCACGAGACCGGTGCGACCCCGACCACCGCGTTCCTGATCGACGACGCCTCGGGTCGGGAGAGCTGACCCCGCGCCCGAACGTCGGCCCCGCCACCGCGCGTCGCGGTGGCGGGGCCGACGCCGCTGCGATCACGGCCCGGGGTCACGGCCCGGGCAACGGCCGGGGGTCGGTGTGCGCGCGGGCGGCGTCGGTCAGGAGTTGGGCGGCGTCGAGCGGGATGTCGAGCCGCCGGGCGATCCACGGGGCCGGGCGGCCGGCCCTGGCGAGCATCCAGGCCGAGTACAACTGGCCGAGCTGGGGGGCGTGTTCGGCGAGCAGCAGGGGGCGGACGGCCTCCATCGGGAAGCCTTCGAGCGCCCGGGCGCTGTACTCGCGCCCGTTGGGGCCGAGCGGCGGCAGCGGCAGCGGGCGGCGGGCTTCGAGCCATCGGCTGAACAGCGCCGCCCCGACCGCCAGCAGCCCGGAGCAGGAGGCACCGATCAGGATGCCGCCGATCAGCGGGCGGTCCTCCTCCTCCGCCATGCCGAGGGCGATCTCCTCCAGGACGAGCAGCCCGAGGACGGCGAGCAGGACCGCCGCCTCGCGCGGGCGCGGGAAGAGCCGGGACGTCGTCATGGGGAACCTCTTCCTCGGCAGGGACGCCGGGGGTCGGGGGCGGGCGCGGCGACTCACCCTCCGTACAACGGTGGCGGGCGGCCCGGGGCACGCCTGGACGACCAGGTGGTGGAAGACCGGTCGCTGAGTTGACGCGACGTCAGAAGGTCACCGGATGGGCCGAGTTCTGCCGAACGGCGGCTCGGGGGCTCGGGAGCGGACGTGGGCGTGGTCGCGGGCCGGACTCCTGCGGTCCATGGGTCTCGCCTCCTTCCGGTCGGGTGCGCCGGGGTCGGTGCGGGCGTCGACGGGGCGGGGACTCAAGGTGCGGGCCTCCGCCAGCATAGCCCGGTCATGCCAAGTTCGACAGTCTTGTCGAAGTTGGCCTGCGGAGCGGCCAACTCCCCGCCCGCCCTTGGGCGATCAACCAGTGCGCAACCGGTGCGAATGGTGCCCGGACCCACTCGTGACGCCCGTGCGCTGGCGGCTTCAATCGCCTACCTCGGACGCGATCGGCCCGCTCGGCGCCAAGTCGATGAGCGAGAGCCCGTTCAACCCGGTCGCCCCCGCCTTCGCCAACGCGCTGCGCGACGCCACCGGCATCCGCTTCACCGACCCGCCGTTCCTGCGCGACCAGGTGTGGCAGGCGGTGGCCGACCGGAGGCGGTGACGAGGCGGTCACCCTGGGTGGGGGTCCTATTTCCCGGCCGGTGGTCCACAGTGGTAGGGGAGGCCGGGAGAGATGGGACTCACCAGTCACGGACTGCTGGCGCTGGCGGCGCTGCTCGCGGTGGCCACCGTGCTCGGCACGCTCTGGGTCTGGCCCAAGCTCGCCGTCCGCAGCTGGCCCGCGATGTTCCTGCGGCTGGGCACCATCGCCCTCACCCAGGTGGCCCTGCTCGCCACCCTCGGGCTCGCCGTCAACGACTACTTCATCTTCTACAGCAGTTGGTCCGACCTGCTGGGGCGCGAGCACGGCGCCGGTGTCATCCAGGGCGCCGGAGCCACCCCGGGCACCAGCACGACCCCGGGCAGCAGCGCCACCCCAGGCGCCGGAGCCGCCGCGGGCAGCGGCGCCACCCCAGGCAGCGGCGCCGCCCCGGGCGCCAGCGGCACCCCGGCGGGCGGGCGCCCCGGGGTGCAGGCGCTCGGCACGGCGGAGATCACCGGCGCCGACTCGGCCAACCGGGACCCGGCCCGGATCGGCCGGCTCGACCAGGTCCGGCTGCCCGGCACCACCACCGGGCTGAGCACCGACGGGTACGTCTACCTGCCGCCGCAGTACTTCCAGCCCGGCAACGAGGGCCGGCACTTCCCGGCCGTGCTGGTGATGACCGGTTTCCCCGGGGACGCCAAGAACCTGGTCACCAAGCTGCGCTACCCGGCCACCGAACTCGACCTGCTGCGCAAGGGGACGATGAAGCCGACCGTACTGGTGCTGATGCGGCCCTCGCCCAGCATGCCCCGGGACAGCGAGTGCGAGGACATCCCGCACGGCCCGCAGGCGCAGACCTACTTCACCATCGACGTGCCCGCCGACCTGCGGGCTTCCTACCGGGTGCTGGGCGGTGCGGACGGCCTGGGCGTCATGGGCGATTCGACCGGCGGCTACTGCGCCCTCAAGCTCGGCATGGAGCACCCGGCGGTCTTCCCGGTCGTGGCCTCGCTCTCCGGCTACTTCAAGGCCCCGGAGGACGTGACCACCGGCGACCTCTTCGGCGGCAGCCGGCAGCGCCGCGACGAGGCGGATCTCGACTGGCGCCTCTCCCACCTGCCGCCGCCCGCGCTCGCCGTGCTGCTCGCCGACAGCAAGGAGGACGGCAGCACCTACGCCGACTCCAGGGCCTTCGCGGCGGCCGCCCGTCCGCCCCTGGTGGTGGCCCAGGCGACGGTGGACACCGGCGGCCACAACTTCACCACCTGGGACCGGCTGATCCCGACCTCGCTCGGCTGGCTCAGCGCGCACCTGGCGGATCCGGCGTAGCGGGCGCGCCGGGCGCGCCGCGCGCTCACCGCGCGAGCAGCGGCAGCGGTGCCCCCGTACGGGCGGGAAGTTCGAGCCGGGTCAGCAGCGCCGACGGTGAGACCTCGACCACCCGGCAGCCGGCCCGGTGCCGGCAGTGCCGGGCGACCGACGCGCCGCGCAGCCGGTCGAGGCCGCGCCGGGTGGCGGCGCCGAGGATGAGCAGGTCGTCCGGGCCGGTCACGGCGCCGACCAGGGCGGGCCCCGGCTCGGCGTTCACCACCATGGGGTGGATGACCAGGCCGGACGGGTAGCCGCCGTAGGCCTGCTCGAAGGCGATGTCCAGCCGCCGCCGGGCGGCGTGCTCCAGCTCGGAGAGCGGACGCAGCCCGTCCTTGTCGCCCGCCGTCCACGCGGCGACGGGCACCAGCACGGCCTCGTGCCGGGCCGCCTCGCCGACGGCGTGGTAGAGGGCGGCCAGACTGCTCAGTGATCCGCTCAGGCCGACGATCACTCGGGATGTGCCGGTCATGGCCGTTCGCCTCCGTCTCTCCGGTAGGTCACTCCGGTAGTTCACTCCGGGCGAGTTCCGCCGGTTCGGTACTCCTTGCTTCGGATGACTCCAGTGAACCCCGGAACAGCGCCGTCCGTACGGCCGCTGACACCGTCATGACGCCGGTCGTGCACATCTTGACGGCCTACTGACAGGTCCGCCGCTGCGGAGGGTTCAGCCCAGTCCCGGCACGAACTGGATCAGCAGGTCGATCGCCTTGATCCCGAGGAACGGCAGGATCAGCCCGCCCAGCCCGTACACCCGCAGGTTGCGCCGGAGCAGGTCGGTCGCGGAGGCGGGCTGGTAGCGCACGCCGCGCAGCGCCAGCGGAATCAGCGCGATGATGATCAGCGCGTTGAAGATGATCGCGGAGGCGATCGCCGAGGTGGGGCTGTGCAGTTCCATGATGTTGAGGTGGTGCAGCCCGGGGTAGGCGTTCGCGAACATCGCGGGGATGATCGCGAAGAACTTCGCCACGTCGTTGGTGATCGAGAAGGTGGTCAACGCGCCCCGGGTGATCAGGAGTTGCTTGCCCACCCGGACGATGTCGATCAGCTTGGCCGGGTTGGAGTCGAGGTCGACCATGTTGCCGGCCTCCTTGGCGGCCGGGGTGCCGGAGTTCATCGCGACGCCGACGTCGGCCTGGGCGAGGGCGGGGGCGTCGTTGGTGCCGTCGCCGGTCATCGCGACCATGTTCCCGGCGGCCTGCTCGCGCCGCAGGTGGGCGAGCTTGTCCTCCGGGGTGGCCTCGGCGAGGAAGTCGTCCACGCCCGCCTCCGCCGCGATCGCCTTGGCGGTCAGCGGGTTGTCGCCGGTGACCATGACGGTGCGGATGCCCATCCGCCGGAGCTCGGCGAAGCGTTCGGCGATGCCCTCCTTGACCACGTCCTTGAGCTCGACCACGCCGAGCGCCCGTGCGCCGTGCCGGTCGTGCACGGCGACCAGCAGCGGAGTGCCGCCGGTCTCGGCGATCCGGTCCACCAGCGGCTTGGCCTCCATCGGCAGCCGCCCGCCTGAGTCCACCACCCAGCGGGCGACGGCCGCGGCCGCGCCCTTGCGGATCAGGCAGCCGTTGCCGTCCGGCCAGCGCAGGTCGACGCCGCTCATCCGGCTGTGCGCGGTGAACGGCACGGGCTGCTGCTCGCCCAGTTCGCCGGGGGCCCTTGGTGGGACCCAGTACTGGCGATTCGTCAGTTCGATCAACGAGCGCCCCTCCGGGGTCTCGTCCGCGACGGACGCCAACTGCGCGGCCTCGGCGAGCTGTTCCATCGTGGCGCCGGGCAGCGGGTGCAGCGCGACGGCCCGGCGGTTGCCGTGGGTGATGGTGCCGGTCTTGTCGAGGAGCAGCACGTCGACGTCGCCCGCGGCCTCAACTGCCCGGCCGGACAGGGCGATCACGTTGCGCTGCACCAGCCGGTCCATTCCGGCGATGCCGATCGCGGACAGCAGGGCGCCGATCGTGGTCGGGATCAGCGCGACCATCAGCGCGACCAGCACGATCGTGGTCTGCGGCGCGTGGGCGTAGATGGCCATCGGCTGGAGCGAGACGACCGAGAGCAGGAAGATGATGGTCAGCGAGGCGAGCAGGATGTTCAGCGCGATCTCGTTCGGCGTCTTCTGCCGGTTGGCGCCCTCGACCAGGGCGATCATCCGGTCCACGAAGCTCTGCCCGGGGCGGGAGGTGACCCGGACGATCAGGTGGTCGGAGAGCACCCTGGTGCCGCCGGTGACAGCGGTGCGGTCGCCGCCGGACTCGCGGATGACGGGCGCGGACTCGCCGGTGATCGCCGACTCGTCGACGCTCGCGACGCCCTCGACCACCTCGCCGTCCTGCGGGATCACCTCCCCGGCCGGGACGAGCACGATGTCGTGCAGCATCAACTCCTCGGCGGGGAGCACCTCGTGGCGGTGGTCGCGGGTGCCGACCCGCCAGTGCAGCAGCCGTCGGGCGGTGGTGCCTGCCTGGGCACGGCGCAGCGATTCGGCCTGCGCCTTGCCCCGGCTCTCGGCCACGGCCTCGGCGAGGTTGGCGAACAGCACGGTCAGCCAGAGCCAGAAGGAGATCACCCAGGCGAAGACGCTCGGGTGGATCACCGCGCTGATGGTGGTGAGCGCGGAGCCGGTCTCGACCACGAGCATCACCGGGTTGCGCACCATCACACGCGGGTCGAGCTTCCGGACGGCGGCGGGCAGCGCCTCGGCCAGCTGCCGTCGGGTGATCAGCGTGCGGCGGCCTCTGGGCGAGGACGGGCGGTGGCTCGGATGGTGCTGCGGGGGTTGCTCGGGTGCGGGCGCTGGGCGGCGGAACCAGTTCTGCTGGTGGTCGGTGGCATCCGGTGTGGTGAGGGCCGAACGGCGCATCGTCTCGGGGACCTTCCGGGCCGCCCCGAAGCGGCGGGGCGGCGGGCTCGGTGGCGACGGGGAACGGCCGACAGCCCACCACCGGATCGGGCCGCGCCACGCGGCTCTTGACGCAGGCTTGGCGGGGAACCGGCCGTCTTTGACAGTTCCCTGACACCATGATCGATTCGGCTTCGACCTGTACGAACGACCGTTCGCATGGGCTGGAACGAGGAGGATGTCAGGAAGTCGTCAAGGTGCGCCCCCGATGCGTAGGCCGTGCGTCAAGGACCGGTGCCATCGGCGTACGGAAGGTCTCCACTGGAACCGAGGGCCGCCGGACGACGACCCCGCAGACCCGAGGAGCCCGCCGTGACCACCGCCACCGCCGTCATCGACTTCGACGCCGACCGGCCGCAGGAGCGCACCATCCGCCTGGTTCCCGCCGCCGGACGCCAGGACCGCCCCGAGCCGCCCGCACCGGCCGCTGCGGTCGACCAGGCCCGGACCCGCCCGGCGCACTGCCGCTTCGCGATGCACTACGAGGACTGACCCACCCCCTTTCTCGACCTTTGGTAGGAGTAGCCGCCATGACCCAGCTCATCGCCCCTCCCGTCCCCACCGCCTCCGCTGACGCGCTCGGCGGGCCGTGGCCGGCCTCGGCGCGGCCCGGCCCGGGCGGCGAGGTGCTGGTCGGCGGGGTCGGGCTCGCGGAGGCCGCCGAGCGGTTCGGCACCCCGCTGTACGTCCTGGACGAGGGCGAGGTGCGGCGCCGGGCACGGGCCTACCGCCGGGCGCTGCCGCACGCCGAGGTGCTGTACGCGGCCAAGGCCTTCCTGTGCAGCGCGATGGCCGAGTGGGTCGCGGAGGAGGGGCTGGGCCTGGACGTCTGCTCCTCGGGCGAGCTGTGGTTGGCCGTCTCGGCCGGCTTCCCGGCGCAGCGGATCCTGCTGCACGGCAACGCCAAGTCCCCGGAGGAGCTGCGGTTGGCACGGCGGCTGCGGGTCGGGCGGATCGTCATCGACGGCCCGGCCGAGATCGCTCGGCTGGCCGCGCTGGTGGCCGCCGATACGCCGCAGAAGGTGCTGGTCCGGGTCGTCCCCGGGATCGCCGCCGGACACCACACGGCGGTGCGGACCGGCGTCGGCGGGCAGAAGTTCGGCTTCCCGATCGAGGGCGGCGATGCGGCCGACGCGATCGCCCGGGTGCTCGACCAGCCCGGGTTGGAACTTTCCGGGCTGCACTGCCACTTGGGCTCGCAGATCACCGAGCTGGAGCCGTACCTGCGCGCGGTGGACGCGCTGGTGCAGCTGCTCGCCGAGGTCCGGGAGCGGCACGGCGTGGAACTGCCCGAGCTGGACCTCGGCGGCGGCCACGGCATCCGCTACCTGCCCGGGGACGCGGAGTTGGACCTCGCCGAGTTCGCCGTCCGGGTCACCGACCGGCTGGCGGTGCGCTGCGCCGAGGCGGACCTGGAGGTACCGCGCCTGGTGGTCGAGCCGGGCCGCGCGATCGCGGGACCGGCCGCCGTGGCGGTCTACCGGGTGCTGTCCGTCAAGCACTCCGCCGACGGCAGCTGCTTCGTCGCGGTGGACGGCGGGATGAGCGACAACCCGCGCCCGGCGCTGTACGGATCGCCCTACAGCGTGCGGCTGGTGGGCCGCCGCTCGGACGCGGGCACGGCCCGCATGGACGTGGTCGGCCGCCACTGCGAGGCCGGCGACGTGCTGGTGCGCGATGCGGTCCTGCCCGCCGACCTGCGCCCGGGCGACCTGCTCGCGGTACCCGCCGCCGGCGCGTACCAGCTGTCGATGGCCTCGGGCTACAACCTGGTCGGCCGCCCGGCCGTGGCGGCGGTCAAGGACGGCCGGGCCCGCCTGCTGATCCGGCGGGAGACGGTCGAGGACTTCCGCGCGCGCGAAGTCGGCCGCTGAGGGCGGAACAGGTTTGCGCGAGAAGTCGGCCCAGCCGACTTCTCGCGCAAACGTGTTCAGACGCTGGGGATGTCCTCGGCCTTGATGGCGCTGACGACTCCGGGCAGCCGTCGCGGGCAACGCCGAAGCGCTGCTGCGCGCAGTGCTCCAGCGGGCCACCGAACCCCCCGCTCGTGTGGACCGGTAACCCGGCTGCTTCGCCCACCTCCGCCCTGGGGCTTGTCTCCTCAGTCATCCGCGGAGCCGAATCGCGAGATCCGCAATCACCCTGTTGGGCCTGGTGTGCGATCGCCTCCAATGTGCGGCGGTGATTCGCCCACTGCCGCCCACGGATCCGGTCAACTGCTCAGCCCATCAAAGAGATGGCCTTGAGGCTCCGCCGGTATGGCATTGATGAGATCCGGCTGTTGACTACACCTGGTCTCGAAGGGGCCATTGCCTGGACGGGCTTCACGCCGCTGGGGTTGGCCGGGGAGTGTGCGTTCGCTGATGCAGTGTCTAAGTTGAAAAAAGAAGAACATGCACATCCTGGAAGACCGCTCAGCCGATGGAACTGGTGATCCGGCGCGAGGGCTTCGCGCAGAGGTACGGCGGACTGCACTACACCGTGCGAAAAAGTCTCGCGGACGCGAATGGCGGGCGCTCGGAGTAGCTGGTTCTTCGACTGGCGTGGACCGCGCGCTGCCCACCCGATCCGCTACCTCGTCCACACCGACGGGCGCGTGGGAGCCGAGAACACCGCCGGCGACGGTGTCTTCCAGGAGATGGAGGCATCCATGATCCACCGGATCGAGTCCCATGCCGTCATGGACGAGGTCTCGGCCCGGGATCCGTGGCCGAGCGGTGGCCGCGGCCTCGCTATTGCCCGGCAACTGGACAACCTCAGCGAGGTCGCCGAAGCGTCGGGCCCCATGCGGAGCTGGCGGATGTCCGATGCCGTCGCCGTCATGGAGTTCGCCTACGTGAGCAGGGAGTTCCCGCGCGAACGTCAGGCGTGGATCTGGTTCCGGGGCGAGGAGGGCCACCGGCAGGTCAGCGCAGCGGCCTTGCTTGCAGCCGGAGCTGCTGACTACTGAACTTGAATTCGTGATGTCGGTCTGAGGATGATCAGCCGTCCATGATCAGGCCAGTGGTGGCGAGGCAGGCGTCGATGAGGTGAGGCCGGTATTGGATCTTCTTCAAGCTGCGTCTGACGGCCCGGGCAAGCTGGTCGAGGTCGGCGGCGGCGAGGTTGCCGACGGTGTGCTTGACCAGCGACCAGATGCCCTTCTGCGGATTGATGTCCGGTGCGTACGACGGGAGTTGGAAGACGGTCAGCCAGTCCTTGCTCGCCTGGACGAACTCCTGCATCAATGTCTGAGCACCCACCCGGTGCACGGGGACCGGTCCCTCTGTTCATTGTGCGCAGGAAGTCGGCATGGTCGACTTCCTGCGCACGCGCTTGTCCCTCGTCAGGACGGGTAGACGATCGAGCCCAGCGGTGGGCAGGGGATCAGCATGGTGCCGATGCCCGGGCGTTCGACGAAGGCCCGGGCTGCGGCGGCCTGTTCGCGTTGGGTGTCCAGATCGTCGGCGTGCCAGGCGTCGTGCCTCGCGCGGGTGTAGTCCCACGAGTCGTCGACGAGTCTGAGGCTGACGTTGCCGGCGCTGCGCTGGAAGTCCGCCTTCACGGCGGCCTGTCGCAGTGCGGTCTGCGTGGCGGCGAGGTCGAGGCGGGTGATCAGCACGCCGGGGGTGTTCGGCTCGCGGGTCGGCATGGGGGCCTGCGGGAGCAGCGAGACCCCGGTGTCGAGGCGGCCGATGTTGTCGACGGTCGCCTGCTGGGCCTCCCTCGCGATGATCTGTATCTCCCGGTGCAGCCAGAGGAACTCGTCGAGGTCGGCCGGGGTGACGCGCATCCGCTCGTACAGGGCCCGGAACCGGGGGTCGTGGTGCAGCGGGCGCACGAGCGGCATGTGGAACGCCACGCAGTCGTTGAACCCGTTCGCCACGGCGGCGTCGAAGTGGAGGAGGCCCTGATCCACCTGCCCTTGTGCGATGGCCAGACCGCCGAGGCCCGAGTGCCCCGACGCGACGAGCCACCTGCCGTCGGGGCCGAGCGCCGAGGCGCGCACGACGATGTCGTGGAGGCCGGCGACGACGTCGACGCCCCGCGGGGTGAGGCCATGGGTCATGACCGCCACCTGAAGATCGTGCACGCGGGCGGTCAGTGACGTGACGGTGTCGGCCATGGATCTCCTCGGTGGTGGTGAGGGTGGCAGGTGCTCAGGCTCGGGCCAGCCAGCCTTCTTCAAGACCGTCAAGGACGAACCCGTTGTCGAAGCGCACCCGGTAGGTCGTCCGAGCGCCCGCTCCGGCGTTGACCGCTCCCACCCGGGCGACGTTCTGGCGGAGGTCATCGATCAGGCTCGCCGCGAACGCGTCGAACCGATGGCCGCGAATTTGCTGATCGAAGCTCGCGAGGTAGTCCTGGCCTGCGCGGCCGGCTTCCGTGGTCGAGCCCATGACCGTTCCCGCCAGGCCCTCGGCGAGGAACAGCGGACCGGGGAGGCCGCCCCTGGTCGCGGTGTCACCTGCGGTGACCTGCGCATCCCTGGTCAGCTTGACCCTCGTGCCGGCCTCGTACGGCATGGGCACCCCTCATCGTTCGATCTTGGACTCGCAAGCGTAGTCGAATTACCTTGAGGAGAAACGGTGTTCGGCAAGAATCGGGAGCTTCACGATCCGCAGACCGGGACGGGAGTGCCGCACAGGAGGAGCGGGCGGCCGGCGCCGTGTTCCCAGGCGTTCCAGGCATCGTGGACGCGGCCGGCGTCGTCGGGCTGCATGACGGTGTCGAGCAGATGGCGGGGGATCCAGTGCAGGGCCCGGATGTCCGGCGGCAGGCGGTGGAGGTTCATGGTCCTGGCCTGCCGTGTGGTCACGACTCCTCCGGCATAGACGAGGTTGAGCGCCTCGGGGTGGTGGTGGCGGGCGACGTAGTCGACCGTGCGGAGAGGCAGGACGAGCCCGGTCCACCACTGGCCTGATCGCGGGCGGCTGATCATCCTCAGGCCGACATCACGAATTCAAGTTCAGTAGCAGGCAGCCTGACGGCGCGCCGCGATCTGCTGTCATCGATGGCAGATCGCGAGGTGAGCGTCCTTCAGGAGTTTCGGCCCACGACGGTCGGGTGCCCCTATCGGCCCGTCGACCAGGACAAGCGGGGCACTTAGGGTAGATGCCGCGACTCGTTCCGACCGCTGCTAGGCTGCGCGTCCATTACCAACTCATTGGAGCAGCAACCAAATTGGGAGGGCCAATGAAGGTTCTCATCACCGGCGGCGCCGGATTCATCGGATCCACTATTGCCAGCGCCTGCCTGGACGAGGGCATCGAGCCCGTTCTCCTGGACGACCTGTCCACCGGACGCCCCGAGTTCACCACCGGCCGCACCTTCTACCAGGGCGACATCTGTGACGGCGACCTGATCGACCGGATCTTCCACGACCACCCGGACATCCACGCCACCATCAACTGCGCCGCCCGCATCGTCGTCCCCGATTCCGTCGCCGACCCGCTCGCCTACTACGACGCCAACGTCACCAAGGGCCTGGCCCTGGTCACCCACCTGCTGCGCAACGGCTGCCAGCGGCTCGTGTTCTCCGGCTCGGCCTCGATCTACGACTCCGGCCAGGCCATCACCGAGGACGCGCCGCTCAAGCCGCTGTCCCCGTACGCGCGCACCAAGGCCGCCTTCGAAGGCGCCCTGGAGGACATCACCGGAGGCACCCCGCTGCGCGTCATCACCCTGCGGTACTTCAATCCGATCGGCGCCGACCCCAAGCTCCGCACCGGCCTGCAGACCACCAAGCCCACCCATGCCCTCGGCGTCATGATCGACCGCTACCGCGCCGGTGAGCCGTTCCCGGTCACCGGCACCGACTGGCCCACCCGCGACGGCTCCGGCATCCGCGACTACGTCCACGTCTGGGACCTGGCCGCGGCCCACATCGCCGCCGTACGCCGCTTCGACACCGTCGTACCCGAGGCCGGGCCCCGCTACCTGCCCGTCAACCTCGGTTCCGGCGACGGCACCACCGTCTTCGAACTGATCAGGGCGTTCGAGGACGTGACCGGCGAGCCGCTCGCCCACCACCTCGCCGACGCCCGCCCCGGCGACAACGCCGGCGCCTACCCCGCCATCGACCGCGCCCGCGACCTGCTGGGCTGGACCCCGGCCCACACCCTCCAGGACGGCATCGCCGCCGCCCTGGCCTGGAACAACTCCCGCCACACGATCCTCAAGGGCGAGTGATGACACCTGCCGTTGCTGATTCCGTTGTCGGAGATCAGCAATCCGGGCATTACGGCCCGGAAGGTCCGTCACGGTGCCACCTGCCCGCCCCGCGCTCGCCGTGCCGGGCGGGAGACGTTCGAGGACTTCGTCTGCGCGAAGTCGGCCGCTGAGGGCGGAACACGTCTGCGCGAGAAGTCGGCCCAGCCGACTTCTCGCGCAGGCATGTTCAGGGGCTAAGGAGTTCGCCGACCTTGATGGCGGCGACGAAGGCCGTTTATGCGCCGCGGGAACGGAGTGTGCGGACGCTACCGTCCGGTGTAGGTGAACTCGTCGGCCGGGCTCTTGGGAGAGATGGCCTGGCCGACCTTCACGGTGATGTCAACCGTCTGGTGGACGTCGATCAGACCGGGCGCGGTCGCGATGATCTGGCCGGTGTTGACGAACTTGACCGAGTCGGATGCCTTGTCCTTGAAGTACACGGTGGCGCCCGGGGTGAAGCCCTCGCCGCTGACGGTGACCGGGGTGCCGACATTTCCGCTGGTCGGGCTGACCGCACTGACCACCACGGGCGGGGGTCCGCCATAGGCGAACTGCCCCATCGCGACGGCCGGGGAAGTGCCGAGGGTGTTGGTGACGCGGACGTGGACGACGCCGGATCCGTCGGGGACCTGAGCGGTGATCTTGATGCCGGAGGGGTCGATGGTGAACTTGGTGCAGGCGAACTTGTCGAAGTCGACCACGCTGTCCGGACTGAAACCGGCGCCGTTGATGGTCACCGTGTCGCCCGCTTTGCCGAAGGAAGGGGTCACGTTCGTCACCTCCGGCCTGGGAGGGAGGTCAGGCGCCCCCACCAGGTCCAGGTAGGTGTCGTTGGCGTGCTGGAAGGCGACCTGGCCGAGGAAGTCCTGGGTGGTCTTGTTGACCAGGCTCTTGTTGAGGCTCGTGTATCCGGTGTTCATCAGGCAGAGCGTGCCGGGCTGGACGTAGACGTTGCCCTTGGGGCGCTGGGAGAACGTCCCGATGAGCAGCTTCACCTCGTCGGTCGCCTGCGGTCCCGGGCTCGGGTACCAGGCGGCGGTGGTGTCGAGATCGGCCCACGCGTGCGGTACCAGGTCGTAGGCGTTGTTCTGGCGCTCGTCGATGACCCACGACAGGGAGTTGAAGTAGTCGACGAAGCTCTGCACGCCGGCGGTGGGAGCGGCATAGGTGATCACCGCGAACTTCGGCTGTTTCCTCCAGGTCTTTGCCTGTGCCTGCAGGTACGGCGCGAGCATGCTGGCGATGCAACCGCCCAGGCTGTGACCGGTCAGATAGACGGTCGGCTGCGGCGAGGTGGGCGCCGCCTGGATCGCGGCGGAGAGCGCCTGAACGAGCGTGAGGTTCGGGGAGGGTGAGGCGATCGAGCTGGCGGTGGTAACCCGGTCGAACGCATCCTTCGCCCCCTTGGAAACGAAGGGCTTCGGCGATCCGCTCTCGGGGAACGGGACGACTTTGCCGACCTCGAGGTCCTCGAAGATGTCGGTCCAATCGGCGTCGGTTCCGCGAGCGGCCACGGCGAACTCGTTCGAGCCGTTGGTGCTCTTCGCGATGTAGGCCATGTTGGCGTTGGCGTCGCTCAGGGCGAGCCACACCAGCTGCCACGCGCCCTGCGTCGCGAGGCCGGGATCGCTCAGTTGCGCGTTGATGCCGGTGATGATCCGTGCGGTCTGGTGCTCCAGGGTTTCCCCGGACGGACGCGGGGTGGCCCCGGTGGATGCAAGGGCGGCCAGGGTCATGGTCACCTGGGCGATTGTCGGATCGGGTGCCATCGTCGTTCCTGCTCCTCGGATGTTGTGCCGGTGCGGAGGCGGGACGGCCTTTCGGCAGCATCAGGGCAGACCTGTGCCGAACCGACCGTCAGAGTGGATCGCGCACCATCAGACCTTCCCTCTGCGTTGTCCGGTGCTCTTCCCGCCCGCAGGTTGACCAGGTTCACCTTGTTGGCCGTTCGTCAGACGCGTGTGCGGTTCGCCGAGAACCCGGCTCCGGACCTGGACTTCCTGCAGTCCCTCATGCAGCTCCAGGGCGCGTTCTACTTCGACCTCCAGGGCAGGATCACCCTTGCCTCCGAGTTCGGCGCTGAGGGCCGGGACGAAGTTGTGTGCATTCGGCTGATGTTTTGTCACACAAGAGTCTTACGGTCTGACCATGATTCGAACGACTCGTGTGTACTCCGTGGCGACCGTCGGCATCTCCGCTCTTCTGCTGACAGCTTGCGGTTCCTCCTCCTCACCGTCCCCCGCGAAGGCCGCCGCCCCTGACACCCCCGCCTCGAGCGCCGTCGCCCCGGCGCCCGCCGACGTGCCGACGACGGCCGCCGCCGCACCCACCAAGGCCCCGGCCGGATCCGGCGGCTCGGCCCCCGTCGGCGGTGTCAACTCCGTGACCATCAAGGGGGACGGCGGCGGCACCTTCCAGTTCGGCGGGGGCGGCTGCATAGGGGGCAAGTCCCCGTCCAGCAAGCTGGTCCTGACCGCGTCACCCGTCGGTGCCGGCTCCGCACAGGGCGGCCTGATCATCACCTTCGACGGCGAGGGGAAGGTGAATCTGCTCCTGACCAATGGTGACGACCAGAGCAACGCCGTCGCCTGGGCTGGGGACACCACGGTCGGCGAGACGGCCAGTCGCACCCTGGACACCGTCAAGCTGGTCGACCTGCCGGTCACTCAACTGATGGGTGCCAAGGGCACGGTCAGTGGTTTCCTGAAGTGCGAGAGCACCGACGGGCTGCTCTGAGTGCGGAGGTTGCGCGAGAAGTCGGCCGGGCCGACTTCTCGCGCAAGGCCGCGATCAGACGGGCTGCCAGAGCTCGATGCGGTTGCCCTCGGGGTCGGTGACCCAGCCGAACCGGCCGACACCCTCCATGTCCTGCGTCTCCTCGGCGACGTCCGCTCCCTTGGCGCGCAGTTGGGCGAGCATCGCATCCAGGTCGCGGACCCGGAAGTTGAGCATGGTCTGCTGGGCGCGGGACCCGAAGTAGTCGGTGTCGGCGTCGAAGGTCGCGAACACCGTCGGCCCGGATTGCTGCCGCCACAGTCCGTACTCGTCGGTGTCCAGCCCCAGGCAGTCGCGGTACCACGCGCCCAGGGCCGTCGGGTCAGCGGCCCGCAGGAAGTACCCACCGATTCCCAGCACACGTTCCATGCGGGCATCCTGCCAGGACGGTGATCAGCCGGGCCGGCGCCGCACCGCCGCCGCCGCGTTCCTTCCTGGGCGTGAGAAGCCGGCCGGGCCGACTTCTCACGCAGGTGCGTTCAGGCGGTGGGGAGGTCGCCGGTCTTGACGGCGGTGACGAACGCCGCCCATGCGTCGGCGGGGAAGACGAGCGCGGGGCCGCTGGGGTCCTTGGAGTCCCGGACGGCCATTCCACCTCTGGTGAGATGCCCTGTCTCCACGCACTCACTTGCCTGTGCGCTGTAGGAACTCTTGCGCCACCCCCGAGCGGAGATCTCTGGCACGGCCATGTGCTCACCTATTTTCTGATCTCGTACTCATGTCTCTGTTGCGATGGACGTGATCATATCCAGGGAGTCGGACGGGTTCAGGGCCGACGACCGTAGATACTCGAAAACGAGTCCGTAGCCGTCGAGCTCCGCCTCGCGCTCCAGGTAGTGCCCATTCGTCAGCGTCTCCACGAACACTGCCCCCGGCGCGGGGGAGTCAGTGAACCCGTACATCACGAACCCGCCGCATGCCCCGGCGGTTGCGCCGAGGCCGATCGGTACGACTTGCAGTGTGACGTTGGGGAGTTGCGCTGCCTCGGCGAGATAGCGCAGCTGTGCCTGGCGCACGTCTGCTCCACCAACTGGGCAACGGAGCGCGGGTTCCCAGATGATCGCCCAAAAGCGAGCAGAGTCAGGCTTGTTCAGAACGGCCTTGCGCTCCATCCGGATCTTGACCACCTGATCGATGCGCTCCGGTCGGACAGCGGCAGGATTCGCCTCAAGCAGCGCGCGGGCGTAGTCCTCGGTTTGCAGCAGACCTGGCACGACCAGGGGTTGCCAGGTCCGGATGTACCGCGCGTCGCTTTCCAGACCGAGGAAGTCGGCGTGGGCGGGCTGAATCGTGTCGCCGTAGTCGTGCCACCAGCCGCGCTTCTTGCTTTCCCGGGCGAGTGTTTCGAGCGCCTCCCTGACGTGCGGCTCGGTGACACCGTAGAGGTCCAGCAGGATGCCGAGGTCCAGGCGCCGGATGCCCACTACGCCTGTCTCTATCCGACTGATCTTCGCGCGGGAGCACTTGAGCGCACCCGCAGCGTCGTCGGTTGTCTTGCTCGCCGATTCTCGAAGCCGGCGAAGCTCTGAGCCCAGACGACGGCCGCGCACGGTCGGCCTCGATTCGTCAGTCACGGTGTTCCTTCCTTGAGCCCATCCCAGTCTGCCTTGTGACGGTGCGTCCGATCCAGGCTAAGTCAATCTGCACTGATGCAGAAATGCTGGTTGCGGCGAGTACTGGTGCGGGTGCACGCTACTTGGCGTAGTGCAATGCACCACACAGCGTGATCCTGGCGGCTCATCGCTCGGGCATCCCTTTGCCTCCCGCCGCCCTTCGGATCGCGATCTTTCCCACCACACCCGGAGGAGGCCCTGCCATGCCCGGAACGTTGGAGAAGTACTCCTGCTGGCTGCCCCGGCACCACAAGTCCGTCCCCGTTGCCAGAGGGCGGCTCCGCGACTTCGTCGCCGGCCATCCTGCCGGTGAACCGTTGCTCGATATCGGCGAGTTGGTGCTCAGCGAACTGACGGTCACTCAAACTATCCTTATCGCATGGCAGCTGATTGGAGCCGGAAGCCCCGGCGTGTGGGCGTCTACCTGCGGATTTCGGATGACCCGACCGAGGAGGAGAAGGGCATTGCGCGACAGAGGGAGGACGTGGAAGCACTCGCGGCCCGCCTTGTGTGGACGATCGCGAAGGTCTACACGGAGAACGACACCAGCGCCTACAAGCGCCGCCGCATCCGCAAGGCGGACGGCCGGAGTGTGTGGCGGGTGATCCGGCCGGAGTTCCGGCAGATGCTCCAGGACTACGAGGACGGGGTGATCGACGGGATCATCGTCTACGACCTGGATCGGCTGGCCCGTCAGCCCCGCGATCTTGAGGACTTGATCGACCTCGTTGATCACTTCAAGCGTCCCGTGGTCGGCGTGACCGGAGCGCTCGACCTCATGACGGAGAACGGCAAGGCGATGGCCCGCGTGCTGTGTGCGATGGCGAACAAGAGCAGCGCGGACACGGCCCGTCGTGTGGCGCGCGCCAGGCTCCAGCAGGCGCAGGAGGGACACAGCCAGCCGGCCACCCGTCCGTTCGGCTGGAAGGGCGACCGGATCGAGCTCAAGGAGGATGAAGCCCGCCTGATACGCAAGGCGGCTTTGGCGTTCACCGCCGGGGAGACGTGGAAGGGGACGGCGGAGCTGGTGATCGACTCAGGGATACCGCCGGTCGGTGGTGGCAAGTGGTACCTCAAGACGATCAAGGGCATGCTCCTGAGCCCGCGCGTCGCAGGGCTGTCCAGCTACGACGGAGTCATGCGCGAGCGCCCCACGTCCGAGGGCGACGATGCCGACGAGACCGAGAACGCCGATGGGTCCGTGCGGAGGACGTCTCTGCGCAAGGACGCCGTGTTGCGAGACGCCACGGGGCAGTACGTGCGGGGCACGTGGCAGCCGATCTTGAGTGTCGAGGAATGGGACGACCTGATCGCCGAGTACGACCGTCGCCGTGAGGGCAGGGAGTTCACCACGCGCAACACCAGGAAGTACCTGCTGTCGGGGCTGCTGCGGTGCGGCCGGCCGCGCGAGGACGGCACGCTGTGCAACAAGACCATGATCGGCACCTCCGACAGCCGGCACGGGAAGGTCGTGCCGATCTACAAGTGCCCCGGACCGATCCACGGCGGGTGCGGCAACTCGACCCGCAACATGGCCAAACTCGACGAGCTGATCAAAGATCTCCTGTTCGACCACCTGGAGAAGAACCGACCCAGTGAGGACGAGCAGCTTCCTGAGTCCGAGCCCGAGAACGCGGACGTGGCCAGGCTCGCCAGGGTGCGCGATGATCTCCAGCGCTTCCGTGACGGGATGCGCGACGGGACGATCACGGCCGACTCGTTCTTCGCCGTCGTGCCGGGACTGGAAGCGCAGGAGAAGAAGCTCATGGCGAGCATCAGCACGGCCCGCCGCGCGAAGGCCGACCGCGCCCAGCGCTCGCGCTCCCCCGAGGAGATCCGAGCCGAGTGGAAGGATGCGACGATCGCAGGCCGCCGATCGCTGCTGGGCACGTACCTCCTGGCGGTCGTCGTGCACCCCGCACGGACCCGGGGCCGGGTGTTCGACCACACCACGATCGATCCCGTGTGGAAGCCGATGGCCACCTGACAGCGATCGGTACGGAGAAGCCCCGGCGGCCGGGCGTCGGTCACCGGGGCTCGATCCTCGCTACTGCTCTGCAGTATCGTCCCGCCCCCGAAGGATCGCGCGCGTCTTGCGCCACTGCTCCGCAGTGATCTTTGGCGCCCGCCCGACATGGAAGGCAATCCATTCCTCACGCGTCATCCGCGCTGGAGTCCCGAGCTCGGCGCGAAGGCCCCCGTCCGGCGCGGTGGCATCTCGACTCGCGACGGCGTCGGCCGGGGGAGCAGGGCAGGGGTGTGCGGGCGTGAACGCGCCATCGGTGGCGGACACGGGGCAGCCTCCAGGCATGCGGGGTGGGCATGGGCGGACGGAGCTGCGGACCTGTTGGTCGGGACATTTGGATGTTCCTTCCGTGGTCACCGGCGGGCAGGCCGATGCGGGGATGGGCGGGACGTGGCACAGCCACAGGCGGACGTGCCCGCCCGTGCGAGTCGGGAGAGATCAACGGCCTGTGGCCGGATCGGGCGGCGAGTGCGCCCGGAGAGTGTTTCGCTGGCCGAACCAGCGGGGCGGACCCCCGTCGTGCAAAGGTGCTGACGTTTGACATTCTCTCAGCCGCCGCCGACAGGCACCAGTCTGTTGCGTGAGCGATCGGTCAGCGGCTGGGGCCGGGGCTGTCGCAACTTCCCTTTACTTCCTCAAGCGGCGGCGCACGCGCCGCCGGGCGGCCCCAGCCGCCCCGGCCGGGCATGCGGCCTTGCGGCCGTTCCGGGCCGGGCGGCTGGCCGCCCACGGATGCAGGGCCGGTTGAAGGCGAAGGCGCCCAGGCCGTTCGCTGCCGCCGGATGGCTGGGGTGGCCGGCCGAGGGAGGCTTTACGCACCTTGCCGGGCCGGGGCCCGCGTCGGGCAAGGACGGGGGGCCACTCGGCCCAATTGCGGTCAGGCCCAAAAGCCCTGACCGAGTTCGCAGCAGCTTACGGCCCCCCGACCATGCCCGACCCCAACCCCGCAAGGACACCGCCCAAAGCCTCCCCCAACCGGCCACGCGCACCCGTCCCCCGCCCACCCGGGCCGGTCAGGCCGACTCACGACGCACGTGCGCTGCCAGAACCAACAGCTCCTCCAGGCTCAGCCAACCCTCCGGAACACCCTCCAGCCGCACCACCGGGCCACCGAGGGCATCGGTGTCGGCCATCGCCCGCAGCTGCGAGCGCTGAACCCCGCACGCCGCCAGCAGACCGTTCAGGTCTTCCGCCGTCCGACGCGCGGCCCGCCACCCCGCCGCGTAGTCCACACCCGGCAGCCACAGCCACCTGTCCGGATCGAGGTCCGCCGTCGACTCCGCACAGAAGTCGTCATCCCCGCGCAACGCCTCTCAACTCCTTTGATCACAACCGAACCGGCCATCTGTGCACAGACATGCCGAGCAGCCCGATACCATCGGCATCGGGTTCCGACCCACCGGACCACCCCTGGTTCCCTCCAAGGTCACGGGGTGGTCCGGCACGTCTTCAGTTGTTCCTGATCAAGTCAGGGCGTTACCGCGCGGCCTCGCTCTCATCGGGGTCACAGCCGAAGATCCGGCGGAACAACTCCGCCTCGCTCAGGCCGGTCAGCGGGTCCTCAATTCCCGTACGGTCCCGCCAGATCCGGTGCATCAGCCCCAACCGCACGCCGTCCGCGAACCCGGGTTCAGCGCGCCACGCCACCACCTGACGGTGCGCGGTCCGCCGCCCCGGCGAGATCGCCCGCACCGGGCGCGAGAACTGGCCGTCCAGGAGCCACCAGGTCAAGAGCCGGTCACGCCAGGCCCGCAGCCGCCGCCCCATCACTGCGGCGCCCCGAAGTCAGCCGGGTACACCCTGACTACGTGCGGCGTCAGGTCGAGGAACGCCAGCGACCGCACCTCCCCGTACATCGCCAGACGATGCCCGATCGTCTGCACCGCCGACGGCCCGAACAACTCCTCGAAGAACTCCCGCTGCTCCGAACTGAGCGGCAACGCCCGCAACGCGTCCAGGAGCGCGGTCAGCGCGTCCGTCAGCCTGGAGAAGCGCGCGGGCTCCGTGATGCCCCGGACCTCCACCACCACCGGGAACGGGTAAGGCGTGGCGCCGCCGGTGGCCAAGGCCCCACCCGCCACGACCAGTTCAGCCCCCGGCGTGGTGGTGCCATCGCTGCGCGTCGTCATCGAGCCGACACCTCCCCCGCGCGGCGCGGGTGCCGCACGTGCACGCCGACCGCCTGGCCGTTCACGACGATGTACCGGGCCGCCGCCTTCCGCAGCCCCACACCGCAGTAGAAGCACCGCGACGCCGCCAACCCGAACACCCGCCTGCCACTCACCGCGCACCACCTTCCGGGCCCACCAGAGCCCAAATGATCTTCCCGATACCCTCGGGCCGGGGAATCCAGCCCCACTCCACCGACAAGGCCTCCACGAGACGCAACCCCCGGCCGGACAGGTCTTCCGCGCCGGTCGACCGCCGGATCACGGGCCTCTCGCTGCTCGCGTCGTGCACCTCCAACCGAAGGTGGTCACAGACCAGCTCGAATCGGATGGCGATTCGCCGCCCCCGGGGCACCCGCGCGTGCACCACCGCGTTGGTCACCAGCTCGGAGAGAACGAGTTCGCCACCGGGGGCGAGCGCGTCCCCACCCGGGACGTTCCGCAGGAAGCCCCGCAGCGCCGACCGAGCCGACGGGACCGACGCTCGATGGCGTGGAAGCCAGAAGAATGCATCACCCGACAACGCGGGCGGCGTGGCCAGAACGTCAGACACACCGATCCCCTCCATACGTGACCTACCGGGGCGCATGCAGAAAGTGATCAAGCGTCATATCCGCTGATTTCTCTACAGATACGCCGAGCTACCGCGTCTCTGGGAGTAGCGTCGTACGAAGCAGCAGCAGCCGTAAGAGATCAGCTGTCCGCAACTGTCCGCCGCCGTGCGGACGCTGCGGACGCTGCGGACGCCGAGGGCATGACATGACCGACGAGACATTCGCACAGGCTCTCCGGCGCCTGCGCGGAACGCTGTCCGTGCGCGATGTCGCGAGAATCGCCAACTGCAGCAAGACCGTCGTCTCCGACCTGGAGACCGGACGCCGCCAACCCACCGCCGCCATGGCAGCGGCCCTGGACTCAGCCCTCGGGGCGGGCGGACGCCTCATCGCTCTGGCGGAGCACCCACCAGGGACGCCCGCAACGGAGCGCGCAGCCGCCCTTCAGGCGGGTCTGGCCGAGCAGCTCGCCGCAGGCCCGATGACCAGCGCGTCCCTGGAGGAGTGGGAGTTCACCATCGCGCGTCACGGGCGCGCCACGCGCTACCGGCCCGAACAGGACCTCTTGGCCGACCTCCTGGCCGACTTCACGGACCTGCGGACCCTCCTCAACCACCGCCACCCGCCAGCCATACGGCGCCGGCTGCTGTCGGCCTGTGCCAACCTGTCCGGGCTGATGGCCCTCACGCTGCTGAAGCTGGACGACCCGGGCGCCCGGGACTGGTGGCGGACCGGCAAGGCAGCCGCCACCCAGGCCGAGGACCGCGCCACGCTCGCATGGATCTACGCCCAGGAGTCCTACCAGCTCTACTATGGAGGCGATCTCGCCGGAGCGATCGAACTCGCAGTCAGAGCACAGGAGTTGGCGGGCGGGATGCCGTGCGTGGCCGACGCCTTGGCCGCACCGCTGGAAGCACGCGCCCAGGCGCTGTCCGGCCGGAGAGCCGATACGGTGGCGGCGCTCACCCGAGCCCAACGCGCCCTGGCGCGCCTGTCGCCCGAGGACAGGCAGCCTTCCGCGCTCGGCTACGACGAGGCCCAACTACATTTCCATTCCGGGAACGCGTGGACCTCATTGCACGACACAGCCCGCGCTTGGGAGGAGCAGCAACAGGCGCTCGACCTCTACCCGGCAGAGAATCGGACTGACCGGGCACTCATTCAGCTGGACCGCGCCGACTGCCTCTCATGGGACGGCGACCCTGCCGCCGGGGCCCGCCTCGCCGTGGACAGCCTTCTCGCACTGCCGGAGGAACACCGCAGCGCTCTGATCCTCTACCGCGCACGCGATCTTGCGGTTAGGGTGCCCGAAACGGAAAGGCAACTGCCGGAGGTCCGGGTTCTACGCGAAGTGCTTGCCCTGCCCTCGGCCGGATGAGGGGGCACAAATGGGCACAGTGATCGTGCGAGCGACCGAGGCCGACACCGAGATCCTCGCCACCATCCTTGGCGAGATCGAGCAGTACTACGGCGGGTCTGCCGACTCCCCCGATCCGGAGCAGGTCCGCAGTGCCCTGTTCGGTTCTCGGCCAGCCGCCACGGTCCTGCTCTCACGCGACGGCGAAGAGGTAACCGGCCTGGCCTCAGTCAGTCTTCTCTGGCCAGCCGCCGGGGCCGACACCAGCCTGTACCTCAAGGAGCTCTACGTTCGTGAGCCGCACCGGCGCCGGGGTATCGCACGCGAGCTGATGACCGCCGTCCATGCCGAGGCTCGCGCCGCCGGTTGCTCACGCGTTGAGTGGACTGCGGACCGGGACAACCCTGCCGCCCTGGCGTTCTACGTGGCGCTCGGAGTGGTCCCGAACGACGGGAAGATCTTCTACCGGTCCCAGGCCTAGTGCCGCATCAGAGAACCTTTGCCAACCTGGGCACGAAGAAGGACACCCGGGTCGGCGACTGGGCCGCGGCCAACAATGTCGAGTTCTCCTACACCCCGACCAACAGCCCCTGGCTCAACCGCATCGAGGCCCAGTTCACCGCCCTGCGCTACTTCACTCTCGACAGCACCGACCACGCCAGCCACAAGGAGCAGGGAAGCATGATCCGTCGCTACATCATCTGGCGGAACAAGCACGCCGCCGACAAACGCCTATGCGCGGTGGTTGACATGGCAAACGTCGCCTGAGGCTCAGTCGAGTTTCTTGCGCATCTTCACCGAGGTCGTCTCGTAGCCGAGCGACTCGTAAAGGCCACGCGCACCTGTGTTGAACCCAAAGACGCTGAGACCCAGAGTATGAGCGCCCTGCGCCCGGGCGTATTCCTCTCCGAGGAGCATGGCCGTTCGTCCCAGGCCCCGACCACGCTTGTCGGCGTCGATCACGATGTCCCAGATCCACCAGGCGCCGGCGTCGTCGCTCGTGTCCGGTCCGATCCAGAGGTAGCCGACGGTTACCCCGGCATCGTCGACCACGTCGAAGACCACGTGCCCCGGGGTCGGTATCCCGGACGGAAAGAAGTGAGCCATGCTCGTGTCCGCATGGCGGTAGGCGTCCTCGGACGTTTGCCCCAAAGCAACGAGATCCTTGGCGTACTCGGCTCGACTGCGTTCGAGCCAGGCAGAGAAGTGTCGGGCGTCCAGGGGGCGGAGGGTTATAGGCACCGGCCCAGCCTCCCACACCGCCGACGCCTGAGCGGTGTGTCACCCCTGTTCAGGCGTCACGGCACATCGCCAACAGGGCAAACGTTGACTGATGCGGCACTACTGTGTCCACGAAACCGTTGCAGGCCCTAACCCGCGATCAGGTGAGGGGGGGTGCATCGGCACGGACCGAGATCGGCCAGGGCCGCCGTCACGGCTGGCGATTGGCCTAGTTCTGAGAACCACTAGCGAGTTCGTCACCAACGCCGTCGTCCACGCCAAGACCCCGCCCGGACGACTCATCTACCTCCAGTTCGAACTCCACCCTGACGCGCTCCGCATCGAGGTGCACGACACCGACCCGAACCGGCCGGTCGCGCACCCCGCCGCCGAACACGAGGAGGCCGGGCGAGGCCTCTGGCTCGTCTCCCAGCTCGCCGCCGGCTGGGGCTGCCACCCCCGTGAGGGCGGCATCGGCAAGACGATGTGGGCCCTGATCGGAGGCGTGCAGTGAGCATCGAACTCCCCTTCCCCGTCTCCGTCGAGATCAAGGGCGTCACCAAGGCCGCCACCTTCGCCAAGCTCTCCGACGCCCTCGACGCCATCCGCACCAGCCTCGCCCGCCTCCCTCTCGACGACGACCAGGCCGGCTACCTCGCCGACTACTTCTCCCAGGCCTCCGCCGCCCGGATCGCCCACCAGCTGGTCGAGTTCGGCGCGGTGCGTGCGATCGCCTACATCGGCATCGAGTCCGCCCATCCGATCTACCTGCGCTCGGAGGCTCCCGAGTGACCCGGCGACTCACCTGGGCCCGGTTGGAGGCCTGGTGGTGCCTCAACGGCCAGTTCTCCCGCCCGATCCGCGCCGTCAGCCCCCGCCGCCAGGCCGCCCATGCCGAGATGCGGCTCTGGGCGGCCGTCCCGGGCAACGCCGAAGCCCTGCTGCGCGCAGTGCTCCAGCGGGCCGCCGAACACCCGCTCGCGTGAGCCGGTAACCCAGTTGCTTCGCCCGTCCCGTCCTTGCCGGCCGGGACGTGTCCTGCGCCTGGTCACGACACGGGCGGCGCGGCGGTGGGGTGGCGGGTGATCTGAACTCTTGAGCGCGGCCCCCTTGCTTCGGCTGGGGGTTGGCTCATCCTTGGCCGGGAGCCGCGCAGCGGCGCGGGTCGCTGTGTTGTCAGTGACGTGGACTATGTTGATCGCGGCAACCGATGGGGGTGTTCCCGTGCTGTCCGGCCGTAGGTACCGGCTTGAACTCGACGCGGCGCAGGCCGAGTTGTGTGAAACGTTCGGTGACATCTGTCGTTCGGTGTGGAATACCGCTCTTGAGCAGCGCCGGGAGTACCGGCGTCGTGGGGCGTGGATGAACTACGTGCCGCAGGCTGCTGAGCTGGCGGAGGCCAAGCGGGAGTTCCCGTGGTTGAGGGACGCGCCGTCGCACGTGTTGCAGCAGACCCTCCGGGACCTGGACCGGGCATGCCGTGAACACGGGACATTCCGGGTCCGGTGGCGTTCCAAGGTCCGCTGGTCGCCGTCGTTCCGGTTCCCGGCCGGGAACCTGATCACGGTCGAGCGGATCGGCCGCAGGTGGGGACGGGTGAAGCTGCCGAAGCTGGGATGGGTCCGGTTCCGCTGGTCCCGGCCGATCGGCGGCGAAGTCCGGTCGGCGACGGCCACCCGGCAAGGGCGTCAGTGGTTCGTCTCGTTCCTGGTCGAGGACGGCCAGCAGACGCCGCAGCGGCACACGATGCCGAACACCGCCGTGGGCGTGGACCGGGGCGTCAAGGTCGCCGCGACCACCAGCGACGGTCACTTCCACGACCGCGCGTACATCACCACGGGAGAGGCGAAACGGCTGCGCCGCCTGCAACAGCAGCTCTCCCGCTGCAAGCGCGGCAGTAACCGCCACCGCACGGTGCTGGCGAAGATCAACGCCATCACCGCACGTGTCCGCGACCGCCGCGCCGACTTCTGCGCGCAGACCGCTGCCGAGCTGACTACCCATCATGCGGTGGTGGTGCTGGAAGACCTCCGCATCAGGAACATGACCGCCTCGGCGAGCGGCACCGTCGAACAGCCCGGCCGCAACGTCCGCGCCAAGGCCGGACTGAACCGGGCCATCCTGGACAAGGGATGGCACCTGCTCGAACTCGCGCTCCGCAACGCGGCGCGCACCACCGGGACGACGGTCGTCCTGGTAGATCCCGCGTACACGTCGCAGACCTGCAACACCTGCAAGCACGTGGACCCGAAGAACCGCAAGAGCCGAGCGGTCTTCGAGTGCACCGCCTGCGGGCACCGGGACCACGCCGACGTGAACGCCGCGAAGAACATCCTCAACGCCGCAGGACATGCGGTGTCAGGGCGTGGAGACCTCGGGGTTGCCCGGTCCGTGAAGCGCCAACCGCCGGCGAAGCGAACGCGCACGGGGCGAAGCCCCCGCGCGGCACGCGCGGCCGGAATCCCCGCGCCTTAGCGCGGGGAGAAAGTCAACCGGCATTCCGAACCGCCACGCCTCACCACTTTTCGCACACGTCTCATGACAATGAGTGAGTAGCTGTGCTGTGACCCGCCGCGCTGCCGCACGGCGGGAAGCGGCCTCATCTCAAGCCAGGACGTCAGGAGACATCAGTGACCAGACACCATGCTCCGGAGCAACAACCCCCCTCCGGAGTGGAGGCAGGGCGAAGCCGAACCCACGCAGGCGTCCACACCCGTCGGCGGCGGGCAGGGGTCGTAGCGGGACTGTTCGTCGCATTGTCCAGCACGGGACTGACACCCGTGGCCGCCGCGCCAGCGGGGGCCACGCTGACCGCTGCCCCGGCGCGGGCGCAGGGACCTGACCCGTCGTTCACCTTCGGCTTCACCGGGGCTTCGCAGAGCCTCGACGTCCCGGCGGGGGCGGTGGTGACGATCACGGCGGACGGCGCCGGCGGCGCGGACAACACCGGCACCTCCTGTTCCGTCACGGGGGCGGGCGGGACGGGGGCGCGGGTGGTGACCACCCTGCCGCAGACCACCGCCCCGACGACGTTCACCATCGACGTCGGCGGCACCGGTGGCAAGGGCTGCAACGGCACCGGGACGGGGGGTGCCGGGGGGTTCAACGGCGGCGCCCGGGGCGGGACCTTCGCGGGCAGTGGTTTCAAGTTCGAAGGTCCGGGTGGGGGCGGGGCCTCCAGCATCAGCACGGGCGGCTCCTTGCTGGTGGTCGCCGGGGGCGGTGGCGCCGCCGGCGGCACCGGAGGGAGCCTTGCCGGGGGGAACGGGGGCAACGGCGGAACAGCGGATGCCACCGGCGGTACCGCGGGAAGTGCCACCGGCCCCGGGGCTTCGCCGGGGCAGGGCGGGGGCGGCGGCAGCACCACCACCAGTACCGGTGGCGCCGGCGGGGCCGGCGGCACCGCTCCACCCTGTAGCGTTACGGCGGGTGGGCCGGGAGGCGGGTTCTCCGGTGCCACGGTCGGCACCGGCGGCACCGGCGGCAGCATCGGCGGCGGCTGCGCCCTCTCCATCATCGGTGCCGGCGGGGGCGGTGGGGGCGGGTACTTCGCCGGCGGGGGCGGCGGCAGCGGCGCCGTCAACAACCAAGGCAACTCGGCGAGCGGGGGCGGGGGTGGTGGGGGCAGCAGCTTCGCCACCCCCACGGGTATCCCCACGTCCTACGCGCCGTCGACGATCGGGACGGCGAACAACAACGGCCAGGTGACCATCTCCTACACGGTCCCGTCCTTGACCATCACCAAGACCCACACCAAGCACTTCACCCAGGGGCGGGACGGCACCTACACCATCACCGTCGGCAACGCCACCGGGGCCGCCCCGACCGACGGCTCCACGGTCACCGTGTACGACACCCTCCCCAACGGGCTCAGGGTCGACAGCATGAGTGGCACGGGATGGAACTGCACCCTGATCAACCTCACCTGCAGCCGTAACGACGTCCTTGCCGCCGGGAGCAGTTACCCGCCCATCACCCTGACGGTCGACGTCTCCTGCGCCGCCCCGCGCGATGTCACCAACGTCGCCACCGCCATCGGCGGCGGCGACCCCGCCAGTCACATCGCCACCGACCCCACCAAGATCAAGCGCCACGAGCGCGACGAGCGCTGCGAGCGCCACGAGCACTGGTAGACCAACCGACCCGGACCGACGGCGGGGCACGTCCATGTGGACGTGCCCCGCCGTCATCGGAGGCCGAAGGTCGCCACCTTCGCCAACCTCGCCGACGCTCTCGACGCCATCCGTCGGCCCGGCCGACTTCTCGCGTAGGTCTGTGCCGTCGGTGGCAGGTCGAGGGAGCGCCTGGTCGCTGTGACGACCCGTTGGTGATACGCGTGGCATCCCGAACCGCCACGCCTAACCACTTTTCGTGCACGTCTCATGACAATGAGTGAGTGGCTCTGCTGTGACCCTCCGCGCTGCCGCGCGGCCGGAAGCGGCCTCACCTCACGTCAGGACGTCAGGAGACATCAGTGACCAGGCACCATGTTCCAGAGCAACAACCCCCCTCTGGAGTGGAGGCAGGGCGAAGCCGAACCCACGCAGGCGTCCACGCTCGTGTGCAGTGGCGGCGGGCAGGGGCGGTAGCGGGACTGTGCGTGGCTCTGTCCGGCACGGGACTGACGCCCGCGATCGCCGCACAGGTGGGAGCCAAGCCGGCCGCCGCACAGGTGCAGGCACGAGGGACTGACCCATCGGTCACCTTCGGCTTCACCGGGACCCCGCAGACCCTCGCCGTCCCCGCGAACGCGGTCGTCACCATCACCGCGGACGGCGCCGGCGGCGCCGACAACACCGGCACCGTCTGCGGATTCACCGGGAGCGGGGGGACGGGGGCGCGCGTCGTCACCACGCTGCCGGTGACCAGCGCCCCGACGACCTACACCGTCAACGTCGGCGGCACCGGCACCGCCGGCTGCAACGGAACCGGCGCCGGCGGCTACAACGGCGGCGCCCCGGGCGGCACCTCGAGCCAACCTACGGGCCAGTTCCGGAGAGGTTCCGGAGGAGGCGGGGCGTCCAGTGTCAGCACCGGCACCGACCTCCTCGTCGTCGCCGGCGGCGGCGGTGCCGACGGTGGCGCCCCCTTCGCCGGCACGGTCGCGGGGGGCACCGGCGGCAACGGCGGCACACCGGACGCCACCGCGGGCACCATCGGGGCATCCGACAGCGGTGGTTCGCCGGGGCAGGGCGGGGGCGGCGGCAGCACCAGCACCGCGACCGGCGGCGCCGGCGGAGCGGCGGCCACCCCCACTGGAGGCTGCACGCCGGCCGCAGGTAACCCCGGAACCGGCTTCACCGGCACCACGGTCGGCACCGGCGGCACCGGCGGCAACAACACCGGCGGCAACTGCGTGGCCGCCGGGGCAGGGGGAGGCGGAGGCGGAGGATACTTCGGCGGCGGCGGAGGCGGCGCCGCCACCCCCGGCAGCAGCGGTCTCGGCCGCGCGGGTGGCGGCGGTGGCGGCGGAGGCAGCAGCTTCGCCACCCCGACGGGCACCGGGACGACGTACGCGGCCTCGACGACCGGAACGGCGAACAAAAACGGCCAGGTGACCATCTCCTACACGGTGGTCACCGCGTCCTTGACCATCACCAAGACCCACACCGGGCACTTCACCCAGGGGCGGGACGGCACCTACACCATCACCGTCGGCAACACCGGACCCGGCGCGACCGACGGCTCCACGGTCACCGTGTACGACACCCTCCCCAACGGGCTCAGGGTCGACAGCATGAGTGGCACGGGATGGAACTGCACCCTGATCAACCTCACCTGCACCCGTAACGACGTCCTTGCCGCCGGTAGCAGCTACCCGCCCATCACCCTGAAGGTCGACGTCTCCTGCGCCGCCCCGCACGATGTCACCAACGTCGCCACCGTCATCGGCGGCGGCGACACCGCCAGTCACATCGCCACCGACCCCACCAAGATCAAGCGCCACGAGCGCGACGAGCACGACGAGCACGGCGACCGCTGCGAGAGCCACGACCACTGGTAGACCAACCGACCCGGACCGACGGCGGGGCACGTCCATGTGGACGTGCCCCGCCGTCATTGGAGGCTTCCTCGGCCGTCCGGGTGTCGAGCAGGGCTGATAACGGATCGGTCTCGGAGCTCGCTCGCCGCGTGCGCGGGGGTTGACGGCGTGTGGCGGGCGGGCGTTTGCTGGCTCCCGCTCGTGTGAACCTGTTGGGTTCTGGTCTGTTTTGTGTGTTTGAACGTTCAAAGCGAACGCCCCGCAGGGCCCCCTGTCTCCCTCGCCTCCTGCGCCGCCCCACAGAGAGGAATGCAATGTCACACCTTTCCCGTCGAGACCTGCTCCGCACCTCCGGAGCCGGTCTGCTGGCCCTGGCCGCCGGCGGCTCCCTGGCGGCCTGCGGCAGCTCCGGTTCGGGCGGCGGCTCGGGCGGGGACGCCGACACCGGCACCGTCACCGTCTGGTCCTGGGCTACGGCCGCCGCCGCCCTGCGTGGAGTCGTCCCGGCCTTCGAGAAGGACAACCCCGGCATCAAGGTCGACGTGCAGGACATCGGCAACCCGGCCATCTGGGACAAGATCACCGTCGGCCTCGCGGCCGGCGGCCAGGGCCTCGGCGACGTCCTGCACATCGGCTGCGACTACCTGCCCGGCTACCTGGAGAAGTTCCCCGGCGGCCTCGCCGACCTCTCCGCCTACGGCGCCGACGCCCACAAGGACACGTTCGCCAAGGGCCTGTGGCCCGTCGTCACCGGCAAGGACGGCCACGTCTACGCACTGCCCTGGGAGGTCAACCCGCTCGGCTTCTTCTACCGCAAGGACTACTTCGACAAGGCGGGCATCGACCCCACCACCCTCGCCACCTGGGACGACCTGATCGCCGTCGCCGACCGGTTCAAGGCCGCCAACCCCGGCATCTCCCTCATCGGCATCAGCAAGGCCGCCAACCCGGCCCCCGACCTGGACTTCCTGCAGTCCCTCATGCAGCTCCAGGGCGCGTTCTACTTCGACCTCCAGGGCAGGATCACCCTCGCCTCCGAGACGTGCGTGCGCGCCCTCACCACCGTCAAGCGCCTGGAGGACGCCGGACTGATCGCCGACGTCCCCGGCGACCAGGGCTGGGCCACCGCGATGAAGGCGGGCAAGCTCGCCGTCGCCCCGACGCCCGCCTGGGCCGCGCACTACCTGGAGGCCAAGTTCGCCGACCAGAGCGGCAACTGGCGCCTCGCCAAGCCCCCGGCCGTCACCCCGGGCGGCAAGCGCACCGCCCTGGTCAACTCCACCCACCTGGCCGTCTCCGCCGCCAGCCCGCGCCGCCGTGCCGCCTGGAAGTTCGTCGAGTACGCACTCACCCGCCCCGACTCCGTCAACAGCATGTTCGAGGCCGGCGGCGTCTTCCCCGCGCTCACCGCGGCCTACACCGGCCCGATGTACGCCGCGCCCCACCCGTACTTCGGCGGCCAGCCCGTCCTGAAGACCTTCGCCGACCTGGCCGTCGACGGCGGCGACCCGACCAACTACTCCGGCGACTACGCCCGGGCCCTCAAGCTCGCCGGCGACGCCCAGACCAAGGTCTTCCTCAAGGGCGGCGACCCCGCCGCCGTCCTCCAGGACGCCGCCAAGCAACTCGCCCAGCAGACCGGACGCGGCATCGCATGACCGCCGCCGCCCAACCCGTCGTCCTCGCCGAGAAGGCCGCACGGACCCGCCGCAGCCCCCGGTGGCGCCGCGCCGCCCTGCCGTACCTGCTGCTCGCCCCCGCCCTGCTCACCTTCGGCGTGTTCAAGGCCTACCCGATCGTCGACTCGCTGCTGCTCTCCTTCACCACCGGATCCGGCACCGCCACCCGCGCCGCCGGACTCGCCAACTACCGCCGCCTGCTGGACGATCCGCTGTTCTGGACGGCCCTGCGCAACACCGGCGAGATCCTCGTCGTGCAGGTCCCGCTGATGCTCGGCCTGGCCCTGCTGATGGCCGTCGGCATCAACTCCGCCCTGGTGCGCTGGCGCGCCGTGTGGCGACTCGGCGTCTTCATGCCCGCCGTCACCGGCCTGGTCGCCACCGGCGTGATGTTCGCCTTCCTGCTCAGGACCGACGACGGCGCGGTCAACTGGCTGCTCGACGCGGTCGGCCTGCCCACCGTCGACTGGCTCGGCCAGCCGTTCTGGGCCCGGATGTCGATCGTCCTGGTGATGACCTGGCACTACACCGGCTACAACGCCGTCATCTACCTGGCCGGTCTGCAGTCCATCCCCCGGGAGCTGTACGAGGCCGCGATGGTCGACGGCGCCGGACCGATCCGCCGCTTCACCGCCGTCACCGTCCCCGCGCTGCGTCCGGTGCTGCTGTTCACCGTCGTGCTGTCCACCATCGGCACGCTCCAACTCTTCGACGAGCCGTACGTGTTGACCGGCGGCGGCCCGGACAACGCCACCCTGACCGTGTCCATGTACCTGTACCAGAACGGCTTCCGGTACTTCGACTTCGGCTACGCCTCCGCCATCGCCTACGCGCTCACCCTGCTGGTGTCCGTGCTCGGCGCGGTCCAGATGCGCCTGATGGGGGACAAGGACAGATGAACCTCAGGAAACTGCGCGGCTGGCCGCTGACCTTCCTCCTCGCCGCCGTCACCGGCCTGTCCGTCGGCCCGTTCTACTGGCTGGTGATCGCCACCACCCGGAAGGACACCGACATCTTCGACTGGCCGCCCGCGCTGCTCCCCGGGGGCCACCTCGGCGACAACCTGGACCGGCTCCAGCGCCGGATCGGGCTGCTCCGGGTGATCGGAAACTCGCTGCTGGTGGCCGGAGTCCAGACGGCCGGCGCGCTGATCGTCGCGCTGCTCGCCGGCTACGCCTTCGCCAAGTTCCGCTTCCGCGGCCGCACCCTGCTCTTCGCGCTGCTGCTCTCCACCCTCGTGGTGCCCGAACAGGTCATGCTGGTACCGCTGTTCAAGATGATGATGAGCTTCGGGCTGCTCGACTCCTACCAGGCGATCATCCTGCCCGGACTGTGCGTGCCCTTCGCGATCTTCCTGATGCGCCAGTCGCTGAGCGGCCTGCCGGACGAACTGCTCGACGCCGCCCGGGTCGACGGCGCCGGCGAGTTCCGGGTGCTGTGGAGCGTCGTCGTCCCGGTCATGCGGCCGGTCCTGGCGGCCCTGTCGATCTTCCTGTTCCTGGGCTCCTGGAACCAGTTCGCCTGGCCGCTGATCGCCCTGCGCAGCCCGGACATGCACACCCTGCCGGTGGCTCTCGCGACCCTGTACGGCAACAAGAGCACCACCGACTACGGCGCGATCCTCTCCGGCACCGCGCTGTCCACCCTGCCGATGATGGTCCTCTTCCTGGTCCTCCAGCGGCAGTTCATCTCCGGCCTGCTGGCCGGCGCCACGAAAGGCTGAGCATGTCCGAGACCGCGAACGACATCTGGGAACCGCACGCCCCCACCGTCGCCGACGGCCTGCGCCCGCTGTCCGCGGAGGGTCTGGCCCTGAAGGCGAGCGGCGTGGCCACCGTCCGCGCGGTCGCCGACGGAGTGGTCGAGGTGAGCGCCGAGAGCCCGGGGGACGTGCGGATCGAGTGGCGGGTCCCCTGCGTGGACGCCACCGCCTTCTGGACCCCCGAGCCGCGCGGCACCGGCTGGCTGCCCGCCGCGTGGAGCGCCCCGCGCCGTACCGGCCTCGCGGCCGGCGCGCCGATCGCCGCGCTGATCGGCACCGGGGACGTCGCGCTGGGCGCCTTCGCCGCCGAGCGCCCCGACGTGCTGGTCGGGGCCGGAGTGGTCGAGGAGACCGGCGAGTTCCGGTTCTGGGCCCAGGCCGAGGGCCGGCTCACCGTACGGATCGACACCTCGGGGCGGCACTTCGCCCGCTGCCTGGCCGACCTCGCCGCCTGGTGGGGCAGCGGCCGCACCGCCGACATCCCCGAGGCCGCCCGCCGCCCCGCCTACTCCACCTGGTACTCGATGCACCAGGACATCACGCCCGAGCGTGTCGAGACCCAGGCCGCGCTCGGCAAACAGCTCGGCCTGGACGTGATCATCGTGGACGACGGCTGGATGACCGCCGACCGCACCCGGGGCTACGCCCACTGCGGTGACTGGGAGCCGGTCTCACTGCCCGACACCGCCGCCCACGTCCGCCGGGTGCACGAGCTCGGCGTGCGCTACCTGCTCTGGTACGCACTGCCGTTCATCGGCAAGGGCAGCGCCGCCTACCGGAAGATCGGACACCATGCCCTCGCCGACATCGCGCACCTGGGCGCGATCGTCGCCGACCCGCGCTATCCCGAGGTCCGCGACTTCCTCACCGAGCGGCTCGCCCGCGCCGTCGAGGAGTGGGGCATGGACGGCCTCAAGGTCGACTTCGTCGACTCGTTCGTCCGCGCCGAGCCCCCCGCCGCCGGCCCGGAGGCGGACTGCGCGGGCGTGGACGAGGGCGTGGAGCGCCTGCTCGCCGCCATCCGCGGCCGGATCACCGCCGCCGACCCCGAGGCGATGGTCGAGCACCGCCAGCCGTACGTCAGCCCGGGCCTGTGGCCCTACGTCACCATGGTCCGCGCCACCGACTGCCCGCTCGGCCCGCAGGAGAACCGGCAGCGGACCGTCGACCTGCGGCTCGCCGCCGGACCCGTCCCGGTCCACTCCGACATGCTGATGTGGCACCCGGCCGAGCCGCCGGAGCAGATCGCCTGCCACCTGATCAACGTGCTGTTCTCGGTGCCGCAGATCTCCGTCGACCTCGCCGCGCAGAGCACCGCCCAGCGGGAGACGATCGCCTTCTGGCTGGGCGTCTTCCGCGCGCACCTCGACACCCTGCAGCTCGGCGAGCTGCGCCCGGCCCGTCCGGACCTCGGGTACCCGATGGTCACCGCCCTCGGCGCCGGGACCGTCGTGGTGGCCCGCTACGCGGCCCTGCCGGTGGACGCCTCGGGTACGGGCTGGCGCACCCTCATGGTGGCCAACGCCGACGCCGACCCGGACGTCCGGCTGACCGGCGGCAGCGGGACGGCCGCGGTCACCGTGCAGGACGCCCGGGGGCGTATCGTCCGGCAGGGCGAGGTCGAGCTCGACCGGGCGCAGGGGATCCCCGTACCCCGCGGCGGGCTGCTGACGCTGCGCCGCCCCTGACCACCCCGATCACCACCCCGATCACCGGCCTGGAGGACGGCATGCCCGAGGGACCACACCGGCCGCGGCACGGCGCCACCACCATCGAGGAGGTCGCCCGCGCGGCCGGGGTGTCCCGGCAGACCGTCTCCAACGCGCTCAACGCCCCGCACCGGGTCCGCCCCGCGACGCTGGCGCGGGTGACCGCGGCGATCCGCGGACTCGGCTACCAGCCCGACCAGTCGGCCCGCTCGCTGCGCAGCGGCGCCCGGCGCACCATCGGCTACCTCGCCCCGGTGGACGACCCCTTCGACCCCAACCCGCTGATGGCCGGCTTCCTGGAGGCCCTGGTCGACGCGGCCGGGGCCCGGGGACAGCGGGTGCTGCTGTTCCGGCCCGTCCCGCCGACGGCGGATCCGTCGGCCGCCGTCGACGAACTGGTGGCGGCCCGCCAGGTCGACGGGCTGGTTCTGGCGGACGTGGTCCGCGAGGACGCCCGGGTCGGGCACGTCGCCCGGCTCGGCGTCCCGTTCGTCACCTTCGGCCGGACGGGGCCCGGTGAGCCGCAGCACTGGGTGGACGTCGCCAACGACGCCGCGATGGCCGCCGTGGTGCGCCACCTCGCCGCGCTCGGCCACCGGAGGATCGGCTACCTCGGGGCTTCCGAGGACCTGCCCTGGATGGCGGCGCGGCGGGCGGGCTTCCTCGCGGAGGCCCGTCGGCTGGGGCTCTCCGCCCTCGTGGCCGCGGGCCCGGAGACGGCCGCGGGCCCGGCGACCGCGGCGGTACGGGCGCTGCTGCGCGGGACCGACCGGCCGACCGCCGTCGTGGCGGGCAGCGACCTGCTGGCGCTGGACGTGTACGAGGCGGTACGGGCGGAGGGGCTGACGGTCGGGCCGGGCGGGGTCGCGGTCACCGGTTTCCACGACACGCCGCTCTGTCGCCATCTCCATCCGGCGCTGACCTCGGTCCGGCTGCCGCTGCAGGCGATCGCCGTCGCGTTGGTCGGGAGGCTGCTCGACCAGGTGCGCGGGCAGCCGGCGCCGACGGCGGGGGTGGAGTTGGCCTGTGAGCTGGTGGTGCGGGGGAGTTCGGGTTGACCGGCCTCTCACGCACGACTTCGCCCCGTCGGGCAACGGCTCGACGGGGCGAAGTGGTCAGGACCCGTCACCCACTGCGGTTCGGTGCGGCCGGGCCCCTCGTGCTGCCGACCGGACTCACCCGGTGTGGGCGGCGCTGACCAGGTCGGGCAGTAGGTTCGCCGCGTTGGGCGTGCCGAGACCGGTGATCGGGTCCCAGCCGGTGGTGGCGGGGTAGCCCGGCACCGTCGGGTCGGCGGTGTTGTTGCCGAGGGTCACGTCGTTGAAGTCGGCCGCGTACTTCGCCGGGTCGGTGCTCAGCTTGTACAGGGCCGGGTTGATCTGGCCGAGGCCGCCGCCGTTGATCTGGTCCGCGATCGAGACCAGGCCGGCCCACTGAGGGCAGGACAGCGAGGTGCCGCCGATGTCGTACCAGCCCGTGCTGCACGGCGTGCCACCGCAGTTGAGGCCGGAGGAGCCGTCCGGCGGCAGCGACAGGTAGACCAGCGCGCCGGTGCCGGGGGCGGCCTGCAGGGCCACGTCCGGCACCGGCGCGCTTGGCGCCGATCGGGGTGGAGCCGGCGGGCAGCGCCGACTGGTAGGCGGGCTTGTCGAAGACCTGGCTGAACCCGCCGCCCGCGTTGGTCCAACCGACCTCACCCGCACCGGGGTTGGCCTGGCAATTGCCCGGGCTGCCGGTGCTGTCCACGGTCCGGCCGCCGGTCGCGTTGGGGTCGGTGCACAGGTACGTGCCGCCGACGCCGGTCACCAGCGGGTCGGACGCCGGCCACTCGACCGACGGGTACGGGAGGGTGGTGCCGCCCGACTTCACCGGGGTCTTCTCCGAGCCGGCCGTGCCGTTGTCGCCGGAGGAGCCGATCACCGTGACGCCGTTGAGGGCCGCCGACTTGAAGGCGTGCCGCAGGGGCTCGATCGACTGGGGGCTGCCGAACGCCCCCTCGGCGGAGGCGGAGGACTGCGAGATGACGTTCGCCAGGTGGTGGTCGACCACGTTGGGCGAGTTCGTAAGAACCGCTTAGGAAAGCGGGCGGCCGAGACTTTGCTCACCCCGCTGGCCGACGTCTTCCCGACGCTCCTCGCGGACGTCGCCGACGAGGTCACCGGCGCCCGGACGTGCGCCGACCGAAGGTCGGTACCCGGCCCCGCCAGGGCGGAGCCGCGGCGGCCCCGCCGTCAACGGCGGCCGAACGCCTGTCGTCGATCCGCTTTATTTCTACGCGTGTTGTGCCGCGACCCTTGCCGGGCGGTCGGTCCGTCGCGACCATACGGCCGGGGGGTGTCGTGCACCACACGCGGACTCTGCTGGAGGAGTTTCGGTATGAGGTGGAAGACACGGATCGCCGGCACGGTGGCAGTCGTGCTGGCACTGGGAGTAACAGTGCTGAGCCCGAGCGGAGTCGCCGGACCGCATCCGGCGAGCGGCGTCGGCTCCTGCTCGCTGAAGAACTGGAACCCGGGCGACGACCCGGACGACGCGACGGACCTGCCCGAGGGGCGGAGACCCCAGTCCTACAAACCCGACGACTACGACTGCACCGGCGCCGCCTTCGCCGCTCCCGGCGTCGAGTTCGCCAAGTTCCCGCAGCCGGGGAACTTCCACATCACCAACCGGCCGAAGGGCAGGACGGCCAAGGACGCGGTGGCGACGGTCAGTTCGCCGACCCAGGCGGTCAACCCGCTCGCGCCGTACTTCCCGCCCTTCACCCACTTCGTGGTCCTCTACCGGGAGAACCACACCTTCGACGACTACCTCGGCGACTGCGCCACCACCGTGCAGGCCGGCTGCAACGGGCAGGTGCAGAGCACCAACCACATCAGCTCGACGCCCAACCTGCACACCCTGGCCAAGAACTACGCGCTGATGGACGCGTACAGCACGGGCACCCAGCCGCCCAGCGGGCCCAACCACTGGTGGCTCTTCTCCGGCCAGTCGGCGTCCAGTTCGCAGCAGCAGTCCTACCCCGCCGCGACCGGCACCCAGTTCGACCGCTTCCTCAAGGGCCCCAACGGCGGCTACCCGTTCATCATGAACGGCGACTTCTACTGGATGCTCAGCACCGGCAGCGGCTACTGGCTCAACCCGGCCACCAACGCCGTCGAGGCACTGCCCGTCAACCGCCCCGGCACCAGCATCCCCGAGGAGCTCAACTACAACCACTACACCTGCTGCGGGCAGAACGACGACGACCAGACCGTCGCCACCGACTACGAGAACTTCGTCACCGCGAACGGCCTGCCGACGTACTCGTACGTCGAACTGTTCAACGACCACCCGGGCACGTACCAGGACATCCCGAAGAACGACGCCGTCACCAAGCAGATCACCGACTTCCTGATGGGCAACGTGGCCTACCAGGACAACACGGTGATCGTGGTCACCGAGGACGACACCCAGAACGGCAGCAACGGCCCGGACCACGTCAGCAACACCTACCGGGTGCCGACCGTCATCGTCGCCTCGCCGAAGTACATGAAGCAGGGCTACCTCACCCACGTCGCGTACACCACGGACAACGTGCTGGCCGCGATGGAGCGCACGATGCAGAACGTCCACCCGGGCGTCATCGACCCGAACGACAACATCGGCCCGGCGACGTTCCCCATGACCACCGCCGACCAGGGCGGCCTCGGCGACCCCCTGGAAGACCTCTGGATCCAGGGCTCCACCCCGCTCTCGGCCACCGCCACCGGCACACCGACGACCGGCAACGCGCCGTTGAACGTCGCCTTCACCGGCTCCGGAAGCGGCGGCGCCGCCCCCTACGGCTACAGCTGGAACTTCGGTGACGGCTCGGCGGCCAGTACCGCGCAGAACCCGAGCCACAGCTACGGCGCCGCCGGGACGTACACCGCGACCCTCACCGTCACGGACGCCTCCACGCCCGCCAAGACCACCACCTCGTCCGTCACCCTCACGGTCAGCGCCGTCGGCAACCCACTGGCGGCCCGTGCCTCGGGCACCCCGACCTCCGGCCAGGTCCCGCTGAACGTCGCCTTCACCGGCACCGCCACCGGCGGCAGCCCGCCGTACTCGTACAGCTGGGACTTCGGTGACGGCTCGGCAGCCGGTACCGCGCAGAACCCGAGCCACAGCTACGGCGCCGCCGGGACGTACACCGCGACCCTCACCGTCACGGACGCCTCCACGCCCGCCAAGACCGCCACCTCGACCGTCAGAGTCACCGCCTCACCCATCGCCGGGACGGCCCCGGGCGCCCCCACCGGCCTGACCGCCACCGCCGGAAACGGACAGGCCACCCTGAACTGGACGGCCCCCACCAGCAACGGCGGCGTCGACATCAATGCCTACCGGGTCTACCGGGGAACGGCGAGCAGCGGCGAGACCCAGCTCACCACGGGCGGCTGCTCCGCCCTCGGCGTCGTGCTCAGCTGTACGGACACCGGGCTCACCAACGGCCAGACCTACTACTACAAGGTCAGCGCCGTGAACTCGATCGGCGAGGGTGCGCAGAGCACCGAGGCGAGCGCCAGGCCCGGCGGCTGCCCACCGCAGCAACTGCTCGGCAACCCCGGCTTCGAGACCGGCACCGCCGCACCCTGGACGGCCACCAGCGGAGTCATCAGCAACAAGACCAATGAGCCTCCGCGCACCGGCAGTTGGGACGCCTGGCTGGACGGCTACGGCTACAGCCACACGGACACCCTGGCCCAGACGGTCACCCTGCCGAGCGGCTGCTCGTCGTACCAGCTGAGCTTCTGGCTGCACGTCGACACCACCGACCCCAGCACGACCACCGCCTACCACACCCTCAAGGCGCAGGTCCTGAACAGCTCGGGAACCGTGCTCGGGACGCTCGCCACCTACTCCAATCTCGACGCCAACACCGGCTACGCCCAGCACACCTTCGACCTGTCGGCGTACGCGGGCCAGAGCGTCACCCTGAAGTTCACCGGCTACGAGAACGCGTACTACTCGACCTCGTTCGTCCTCGACGACACCGCGGTCAGCATCAACTGAGCGCGCCACCCGGGTCGGCCTCTCCCCCGCGACGGCGATCGCGCGCCGCAGCAGCGCCTCGTCGGCAACTGTGATCATGACTGTGCCTTCCTCTGGGCCTTCCAG
>NZ_JBIWPN010000004.1:149453-444330 GCF_044768305.1 Kitasatospora sp. NPDC101155
GATATCTCCCTCCATATCACCCCCCGCTGTTGGGCGCCCCCCCCCCCGGGGTAACAAAAACCGCGCGCCCCCCCCGCGCCCCCCCCCCCCCCGGGGGGGGGGCCCCCCCCCCCCCCGGGCCCGCGACGCCCTGCCGGTCACGCCGTCCGGTCGTGCCCCGCCGGCGCTACGCCCGATGGGCCGCCGGGCGCTCCGGGGAGGCCTCGGCGAGCGCCCGGGTGACCGCCGCGACGCCCTCGCGCAGCCCGTACACCGGGGTGCCGGGCTGCTGGCGCCAGGAGTCGTCGATCCCGCCGGCGTCCACCGTGTCGAAGCCCAACTCGTCGATCAGCGCGCGCACCACACGCTTGGCCGCCTCGTCGTCGGAGGCGACCGGCACGGCGAGGCGTTCCGGGTCGCCCGCCGGGCGGGGGCGCTCCAGCAGGTCCTGGGCGTAGGTGCCGTTGAAGGCCTTCACCACCCGGTGGCCGAGGTGCTGCTCCGTCCAGCGGCTCTCGGTCAGCCCGCCGTCCTCGATCGCGTCGATCCGGCCGTCGCGCTGCTGCGGGTAGTAGTTGCCGGTGTCGATCACCGCCACGCCCTCGGCCGCGCCGTCCAGCAGCCCGGAGGGCAGGGCCGGGACGTTCTTCAACGGGACGGTGACCACCACGACCTGCGCGCCCTTTGCCGCCTCGGCTGCCGTCACCGCCGTCGCGCCGGTCTCCTCGACCAGTGCCTTGAGCGACTCCGGGCCGCGGGAGTTGGCCACCGAGACCTCGTGCCCGAGCGCGGTCAGCCGCCGGGTCAGGTTGCCGCCGATGTTGCCCGCGCCGATGATGCCGATCTTCATGGGAAAGCCCTCGTTCCGGGAGTGCCACAAGCTCGTCGACCTGCCCCAACCAGGCGGTGACCGGTTCTGTTCCCCTCGACCCGAGTCCCCGCCGGACGGCGTACCGGATCCACCCGGCCGGCCGAGTTGTCTCATGATGTGCATGACGGACGGCGCGACACCGCACGAACTCATCGACGGGCTCCCCGAGGCCTTCGTGACGGCCCGGCGCCCCGCGCGGATCGACGCCTGCCCGTGCCGCACCACCCCCTGCGAACCGACGACCCGGTGCGACTCGACCAACTGTCCACCGCCCATGACATCCTGACGACTTTCGCGTAGCGTCCGTTCGTATGACCCACGACTTGGCGCCGCCGCTCCTCGCGGTCGCAGCGGTTCTGCTAGCTGTCAAGGTGAATCGGCGCCGACGGAACGGGAATCCGGTACCGCTACTGCCCCGATCCACCGCGGCCCGGGCGGTCGCCGTGGCTGTCTTCGCGCTGGTGGTGGTCTCGGGCGTGCTGGCGGGCGGGCCCTGGACGGCGTCGATCATCCCCGCCGTGGCGCTCGGCGGATTCGTGGGCGCCGGCGTGGACCTCCTTCACCGTTCTCGCCGTTGACGCCGTCCCCGGGGCGCCGGCCACGGCATCCTGGCGGCCCGGCCGACCTCGCGTGGCGTCGCCACGATGGGAGGCGCCCCTTGTGCCGGTCACGGCTGGAGCACCAGCAGGTCCCGTTCGTACAGCCAGGCGGCGACGGCCAGGGCCTGCTCGGCCGGCAGGGTGCGGCCCCAGGCCCGTAGGGCCTCGGCGAGTGTGTGTTCGCCACGTAGGGCTTCCGCCAGTGGGGCGAGTGCGTGCCCACCGAGGTAGGCCACCGGCCGGGGCAGCGCGGGGTGGGTGAGCGCGGGGCGGAGTGCCACCTGGTCGCCCACCACGCAGGGGGTGCTCGTCAGCCGACCGGCCGGTGCCAGTCGGACCCGCCGGTGCATCAGCGCGGCCAGGCTCGTGCGGGGCGAGGGCGAGGGCGCGGGCGAGGCGGCCGGCCCGGGGGCGGGGAGCGGCCGGGCGCGTCGGCGCCAGAAGCTGTTGCCCCGGTGCGGGAGGTGTTCCGCGTAGTGGCCGCCGGTCCAGCGTGCGTGCTGTTCGACCGAGGAGAGCTGGCTGTCGCGGTAGTAGGCCAGCGCGGCCTTCCGGTCGCCGCCCGGGTCGAGCAGGGTGTGCACGGTGACCGCCCCGGCCATGGCGGTCTGCAGGGCCTTGTCCACCCCGGAGGAGGAGAGCGGGTCGAGGGCGAAGGCCGCCTCGCCCAGGCTGATGCGGTCCTCGGCAACGGGGTCGAGGTCGTGGTAGCCGGTCGCGTCGCAGACCGCCACCGCGCTCGCGGGCCGCTCTCCCGCGAGTCCGCGCAGCAGTTCGGAGCCGCCCAGCAGGCTCCGCAGGAAGCCGGCGAGGGAGGAGCGGCGGACGCCGGATCGGTGCAGCTGTTCCGGGTCGGTGAAGGCCATGGCCCGGTAGGTTCCGTTCGGCAGGGGCGTGCCCCACAGCCAGCCGTGCGGCCCGGCCTCCAGGCAGGTCGGCGGGCTGGGCCGGGTCTCGACCTGCCAGGCCGCGTACAGCGCGACGGTCCGCGGGCCGGTGCGCGTCACGCGCCCGCCGAGGATCCGCGACCGCCCGGTGGCGTCGACCAGGAACCGGGCGCGCAGGAGCCGGGCCCCGTCGGGCGTCGTGACGGGCACCTCCCATCCCTCGGCGCGGCGGTCGGGCCGGTGGGCGCGGGCGGGCTGGAGCACCGTGACGCCGGCGGCTCGGGCGGTGTCCAGGAGGAGTTGGTCGAATCGTCCGCGGCAGACCGTGAGTCCGCACGTACCGGCCGGCAGGCGAACCCGACGCACCTGCTCGTCCGCCCAGCGCACGCTCGACCAGGTGGGGGTGAGGAAGCCAGCGCCGCGTACGGCGGGCAGCAGCCCGAGGCTGTCCAGCAGCGGCCAGACGGCCGGCGTCAGTGCCTCGCCGATGTGCGGGCGCGGGAACGGATGCCGCTCCACGAGCAGGACCCGGTGGCCGAGTTCGCCCAGCCGCCGGGCGCACAGGGCCCCCGCCGGTCCGGCGCCGAGGACGCAGATCTCGGTGTCGATCGGGGAGGCGGGCGCCGCCCCGACACTCATGCGCCCGCCTCGCTTCGCTCGGCAGAGGCATTCGCCCACGCGCACCCTTCAACGGTGAGCTCGCTCCGCTCGCTCACGCGCCCGCCTCGCTTCGCTCGGCAGAGGCATTCGCCCACGCGCACCCTTCAATGGCGAGCTCGCTCCGCTCGCTCACACCGGCGTCCCGGTTGCCGGCCCGGGGAGGAACCAGTCGGGCCTCCGGGCGAGCAGGCGGTGGTACGCGCCCAGGGTGTAGTGCAGCCAGCCGCGGATGTACTGACAGGCGGGGCGGCCGCGGTCGATCACCTCGTGGTGGCAGCCGCCGCCGCACAGGTAGCGCGCCCAGCACGAGCGGCACGGTTCCTGGCGGTGCACGTGCCGCTCGCTCAGCCAGGCCAGTTGGCGGTCGCGGTCCACGCCCCGGTCGAGGCTGCCCATCGCGCCCCGGGCATCGCCCACGAAGCGGTGGCAGGCGGCGAGCTCGCCCTCCGCCGAGACGCCCAGGTACCCGGCGCCGGCGCCGCAGGGGTACGGGCGGTGGGTGCCCCGGTGGAGTTCGCGCAGCGCGTTGACCAGATTGGCGAACGGGTAGCGGCGGCCGGCGATTACCTGCCGTTCGAACTCCTCACCGCAGGTGACCATCTGATCCAGCATCACTTCCAGATCGGCGGTGGTCAGTTCGCCCCGGCCGGTCGGGGAGTTCAGCAGTGGCGAGAAGCCGACGCTGTGGAAGCCGAGTTGGACGAAGGAGTCCAGGGTGTCCCGCAGGGCGAGGTTGTGCGGAGTCACCGTCACCCGGGCGGAGACCTGCATCCGGCGCTGCGTCGCCAGCAGTGGGGTCACATTGGCGATCACCTTCCGGAAGCTGCCCTGCCCGCCCCGGTACGGGCGCAGCGAGTCGTGCACCTGCTGGGTGCCGTCCAGGCTCACCGTCACCGCGAAGCCGTGCTGCTCGAAGAAGTCGGCGTCCGCGGCCGTCACCGTGGTGCCGTTGGTGGTGATCGAGAAGGTGGCCGGCACGTCGCGCTCCGCCGCGAGCCGGGCCGCGTGCTCGGTGGCGGCGTGCACGACGGGCCGGTTGAGCAGCGGCTCGCCGCCGAGGAAGGAGAGGTTCACCCGCTCGCCCGGTGCGGCGGAGCGGAAGAGCAGCTCGACCGCGGTGAGCGCGGTCTCGACCGGCATGCTGGTGGGCGTCTTGCCGAAGCTGCCCTGCTGGGCGTAGCAGTAGGTGCAGCCGAGGTTGCACTTCTGCGCCACCGAGAGCGACAGGGCGCGTACCGGCGGCTCGACGGGCGGCCGGTCGTCGATCAACTGCGGTGCGTCCAGTCCTAGTTCGGACATCAGTCGGGAGAGCTCGGGGCCGTCCCCGGCGTGTCGGGCGCGGTCGAGGGCCCGGTAGCTGTCCGCGTCGAGGTCGAACAGGCGGCTGCCGTTGACCACCAGGGCGTGCCGGCCGACCTCGGTGCGCAGCAGATGGAGGTCGGGGCTGGCCGGGGCGGACAGCTCGAACAGCTCGCGGGCGGGTCCGCAGGTCGCGGATCCGGTGGGGGAGGGATTCATCTGATGGGCCTCGCCAGAGATGGTCCGGATGGTCCGGACGGTCAGCGGTGGTCCGGGTAGTCCCGGCCACCGACGATGAACCGCAGGTGCTGCTGCCACTCCCGGAAGAGGTCGTCGTACGTCAGAAGGCGGGTGTCCCGGCCGTTGTCGAGCACGTACTCCCTGGGCTCGCGGTGCACCGAGAGCCAGTGGTTGCCGACGCTGACGCCCTGCTCGTCCACGTCCACGTTGACGTAGTCGGGCCGACTGGCCGCCCAGTAGTAGCAGGCGCACTCGCGGTAGTCGTTCTGCCAGGGCGAGCAGAGGCTGCGGGTGAGGTCGCCGGGCTGCACCAGCTGCTCGTCGATCACCGCCAGCCGGTCCTGCGCCGCCTCGCTGACGGCGAACAACGGGCGGACGACCAGGTCGACCGAGCGTAGTGTTGGCCGGGTCGTCCGGGATGCCGACCGGGTTGTCGCTCGGCTGCATGGTGAACTCGCAGGTCACCGGTCGGCCGGCATGGGCGTCCAGGACCTTGGCGAGGGAGTTGGACCATTCCAGCATCGTCACGCCGTCGGGGTTGGCGGCCGCGGTGAGCGGGCCGGACGCCCCCCGGGGCAACTGCGGGCCGACCAGGCTGCCGACCAACGGTTCACCGGCCACCCGGAGCAGCCGGCAGCCTTCGAGGACCTGGTGGTCCGTGTCGGCCCGGACCACCAGGTTGTCCGCCTCGTGTAGTTCGATGCCCTCGAAGATCCGGCGCCAGATGTTGCGGAAGTCGAATTCGAGGCCGGGGAAGGCGTTGGAGATGGCCGCGGCCGCCAGGGTGCTGGGCGGATTGCCGGGCGCCCGGTAGTGCAGCTGCGCCGAGAGGTTCGTCGGCTGGATCGAGGTGATCGGTCGGGGCTCTGTCATCCCTGCTCCTCGGGGGCGGCGGTCGAAGTGGCGGCGCCGTCGGGCCCGTTGTCGGTGAAGATCGCCCGCTGGGCGACCTTGCGGATGAGGTCGACCTGGCGGCGGGTCAGCGCGAGGGAGCGACCGTCCGCGCCGCGCATCAGGGCCGGCATCTTGCGCCGTCCCTTGTCGGACAGGTCGCCGACCTCGTCGAAGTCGCGCAGCACATCGGCGAACCACGGCGCGGTGCCGCTGCGCAGGCCGGTGAGCACCTGCTGGTGCAGGTTCAGCAGCGCGGTGCGGTCGACCAGCGACGGAGCCATGATCGGCTCGTACAGGCGGCCGGTGTCGTTGGTGTCCTGGGCGACCATGGTGGAGGCGCCACGGACCTGGCCGTTCACCGTGTTGCCGTTCAGGACGGCCGTGTTCATCAGCCGGACGGTGTCGAAGGCGCGCCGGACCACCTCCTCGGCGGCCGCCAGGGAGACCTCGTCGGCGGTGACGGTGGGTCCGAACATGGCCTGCTCCAGCTCGTCCGCGACGGCGCGGACCGGGAAGCTGTCCGGGGCGTAGGCCGGCGGGCCGGCGCCGATCCGGCCGTAGGCGCTCAACAGGGTTCCGTCGACGGTGAGTTCCGACCTGACCAGGCCGTCGCACTCGTCGTCCAGATAGCCCTTGCTGACCCAGTTGCCGTCCTGGTCGGAGGACCCGGCGTAGATCTGGGAGGGGTTGGTCACCCGGGGGCTGGAGGTGTCGTCGTGGTAGCCGAGCCAGGTGCCCCGGTTGGCGTCGTACAGGAACGCCGTCACGTTCGGGTCGGGCGTCGGCTGCTCCTCCTTGCCGGAGCCGTAGACGCGGCCGGCGGCGGGGGTGAAGCGCAGCCGGATCCCGGGGAACTCGGGGGTGGGCCTGAGGTACCGGACGTGCCCGAGTGGGAGTTCCCGGCCTTCCCAGAAGTTCGGGCAGGTACCGTTCAGCGGGTGCATCTCGTGGTCGTGGAACGGGCCGGCCTGCGCGTCGATCCGGTCGTTCTCGTCGCCGGTCCGGCGGTGGATCTTGTGATTGCCCACGTGCACCGTCCAGTGCACGTCCTCGGGGCCGAGCCCGTGCCGGGCCAGCAGGTCGAGGGTCAGCGGCTCCAGCACGTCCTCCCGGCCGGGCTCCGAGGTCAGCGCCCAGACCTCCAGGAACGGAGCGACCGGCCGGACGTCGCCGTTCTCGGTGAACCGCAGCTCGGGCGGGGCCTCGTACGACGTGATGGCGCCGCTGTCCGGATCCACCTCGAAGGTCGGGGCCGGTCGCAGCTGTCGGGGCGCCAGCGGGCGGCGCGGGTCCGCCAGCGCTTCGTAGTTGTCCATCGGCCGGGCGGCCGCGCCGAGACGGCCGATCGCCAGGGGCGGGAGAATCCGGAGTTCCTTGATGGCCACGCTCTCTCCTCGTAGGTGGTTGGTCGCTCCCCCGGGGTCGTTCAGCGCTCGGCCAGGACGCGGTCGACGAAGTCCCGTGCCTGGACGTCGGTCTCGCGCAGCGCGCGCAGGTACGCCTCGCCCTCGGCCGTCAGCGTCGTCCGCAGCAGGGCGTCGACGGCGCGCAGCGAGGCCTCGGTGAGGTCGCGCTGGAGCAGCCAGCGGTTACGGTCGCCCGCCGGGAGGTCCAGCGTGTACGGCATCTCGAACGGCGGGCCGGCCAGCAGACCGGTGGACCCCTCGTGGTCGAGCGGGAGTTGGAGCAGCATCCCGGCGACGGCCCGGAGGTTGTACATCTCGCCGAAGGTCCGGTGGATCAGCGATCCGCGCGCGGTCAGGGCGGTGCCGTTGTCGAGCGGGCCGATCAGGCGGAAGGCGTGCGCGACGTCGGTCAGCAGCATGCGGTAGCGCAGATTGAACAGGTGGCCCCAGCGGGCGGCCTCGGGGTGGGTGATGGGGGCGACCTCGGGGCGCGGCTGGTCGGGTGCGAGGGCCAGCGCGTGCGTCAGGGCCAGGGTCTCCTCGTTGAGCCGGTGGTCGGTGCGCGGGTTCTCGGCGACCGGCCGTGCGACGGCGTCCTGGTCGGAAGGGTCGAGCCGCTCCAGTTCGCGGAAGACCGTCAGGAAGCGGAAGAAGTGGGAGAGTTCCCCCGGGCCCGTGCCGGCCGCGCTGTCGGGCGCCGGGACGGGGGCCTGGAGCGGGGGGAACGCCTCGCCCTGCTCGCCGATGAGCTTCAGCGCGTTCAAGGCGGAGTCGCGCGAGGAGACGCCGACGATCAGCAGGTCGGGGGACTGGGTCTCGGGCACGTTGCCGGCGTCCCGACCGCGTTCACCAAGGGTGTAGCCGCGGCCCCACTCGTTCCAGGAGGCCTGGTAGGGAAGGGTTTCGGCCTGGAAGGCGGCGTCCGGGATCCGGCCGCGGTCTCCCAGGATGTCGGTCAGCCGGTCGTAGAGGGCGCCCACGCGGTTCACCGGCACGCCCTGCTTGCCGGCGGCCAGCTGCCGGATCCGCTCGGCCTCCTCGCCGGTCCAGTTGGGCGGGCTCTCGGCGCAGATGTACCGGGCGAGGGTCTCCGGGGTGAGCCGCCGGAGCGTGAACGGGAACGGGTAGAAGTCCGTGCCCCACGGATAGTCCTCCCGGCTGAGGTGGACCGGGCCGCCGAGCGCGACCAGGAGGTTCTGCACGGTGAGCAGGTGGCCCATCTCCTCCTTGGCGATGCCGAGGACGACCTCCTGCCAGCGCCGCACGTCCGCGCGCAGGTGCTCGGGGACCTGCGGTCCGCCCAGCGAGTACGCGGCGAAGAGGTACTGCACCATCAGCGAGTGCTCGATCTCCGCGGCCACGTGCAGCAGTAGCACGGTGTAGTCGCGCCAGTTGAACTCCGGTGGCAGGACCGGCCGGCGTCCAGGCGCGGCCTTCACACCGACGGCCAGCTCGGGGAAGGCGGCCTCCAGGTGCCTGGTGATCCTCGTTCGCATGGGTTCCGTCCCTGGACTCGACGCATCGGGGCGGCGCGCCCACAGTCAGGGCGCAGCACCCGCAGTCACCCTCAGTGACATGCGACAGAAGCTTCCCCTGCCGGGTAGCGGTAGTCCAGGCCATGACACCCGGACGGACCAGGGCGCACACGCGCAGGGACGAGTCGTTCTCGTGCGCCGGGGCGCGCGGGTTCTCCCGCACTACCGGGGTCGCGGCCGATGTCGCGCTCCGGGTCCGGGCTCGGCGAGCGTGTTCGGGCCCGAGCTGGTCTGCTGGTTCCGAGGGGTGGTCGTGCCGGTGCAGCGGGAGGAATCCGGATGAGTACCTATCGAGTGGCACAGGTGGCCGACGTCGGCGGGTCGTTCGAGATCGTCGAGCGCGAGGTGCCGCGGCCGGGCCCCGGTCATGTACGGGTCGCCGTGGAGGCCTGCGGGATCTGCCACAGCGACGCCATGTTCGTGAACGCCGGGCTGCCGGGCGTCCGGTTCCCGCTGGTCCCCGGGCACGAGATCGCCGGGCGCATCGACGACCTCGGCGAGGGGACGCAGAGCACCGGTTGGCAGGTGGGCGACCGGGTGGCGGTGGGCTGGTTCGGCGGCAGCTGCGGGCACTGCGCCCCCTGTCGGGAGGGCGACTTCGTCCTGTGCCTGAACCTGAAGGTCCCCGGCTGGGCGTACGACGGTGGTTACGCCGAGGCGGCGGTGGTGCCGGTCGACGCCCTGGCCCGGATCCCCGACGCACTGGCGGCCGCCGACGCCGCGCCGATGGCCTGCGCCGGGGTGACTACGTACAACGGGCTGCGGACGAGCTCCGCACGGCCGGGCGACCTCGTTGCCGTCCTCGGCATCGGCGGCCTCGGCCACCTGGGTGTGCAGTACGCGGCCGCCATGGGCTTCGAGACCGTGGCCATCGCCCGCGGCGCCGACAAGGCCGACTTCGCCAAGCAGCTCGGCGCGCACCACTACATCGACAGTACGGCCGGCACGCCCGTCGCGGACGCGCTGCAGTCCCTCGGCGGCGCCAGGGTCGTCCTGGCCACCGCGGCGAACTCCGCCGCCATCTCGGCGACCGTGGACGGGCTGTCCCACCGGGGTGAACTGGTGGTCATCGGCGCGGACAGCGAGCCGCTGCGGATCACCCCGGTCCAGCTGCTCATGCGCGGCCGGACCGTTCGCGGCCACCCGTCCGGCAGTGCGCAGGACGTCCAGGACACCATGGCGTTCAGTGCCCTGCAGGGAATCCGCCCGATGATCGAGACCGCGCCGCTCGGCCAGGCCGACGAGGCGTACCGGAGGATGCTCTCCGGCACCGCCCGCTTCCGCATGGTGCTCACCACCGGGACGGGATGACAGGAGATCGACGCGCCGGAGCTTCTCACTCTCGCGGAGGGGGCGGGTTCCCACAGTGCTCGGCGTGCTCGGCGGCGGTGGGCTCGGCGCGCCGGATCGCGATGACGGCGGCGTCGTCGTTGAGGCGGTCGCCGACGTGGGCGAGGAGGTCGCGGCGGATGTGGTTGACGAGTGCCTCGGGGGAGCACCTGGTCCAGTGGGCGGCGCGATCGGCGAGCGGGTAGAACTCGCCGGTTTCGTCGCGCGCCTCGGTGACCCCGTCGGTGTACAGCAGCAGCGTGTCGCCCTTTTCGAAGGGGAAGTCGTCGCTCGGGTAGCTGCCGTCGCCGAGGTCGTGCACGCCGAGGGGTGGAGCGGCCGGCACGGAGTCGACGGGCAGCGCGCGGCCGTCGCGCAGCAGGAGGGGCGGCGGGTGTCCGCAGTTGGTCATGCGGGCGACGGGCTCGTCGTCGGGCAGGTCGAGGAGGATCGCGGTGATGAAGTGCTCGACGATGTCGCCGCTCTCCTGGGCGAAGTCGGTGAGGTAGCGCCCCACGTTGTGGTCGAGCGTGGACGCCAGGTCCGCCAGGGTGTCGTGCTGTGCGGCGATGAGGCGGAAGGCACTGACCAGCAGGGCCGACTCGCCGACGGCGGCCAGGCCCTTGCCCCGGACGTCTCCGATGACCATGCGGGTGCCGCTCGCGGTGCGGGTGGCGGTGTAGAGGTCGCCGCCGATCTGTGTCTCCTCTTCGGCGGCGAGGTACATCGTGGCGATCTGAAGCGGCCCGATCTGGTCGGGCAGCGGGCGCAGCAGGGCGCGCTGGGCGGCTTCGGCGACCGACTGGGCGCGGGCGAGCTGTCTGGCCCGGTGTTCGCGGATGGCGGTGAACATGACGATCAGGACGCACAGGACGGTCAGCGCGGTGATCTGCGCGATGTGGTTGTTGGTGGCGATGCCGCCGTGGAGGAAGGCGATGAGGACCTGGGCGGCGATGGCCAGGGCCCCGACGAGGGCGGTCGGGCGCAGGCCGGCGAACGAGGGGGTGAGGGCGGGGGCGATCACCAGGAGTGGGCCGAGGTGGACGCTGGTGGGGGAGTGGAGATCGACCACGGTGATCGCCGCGATGAGGGCGAGCGGGATCAGCAGCAGCACCCAGCTCCGTTGTCCGCGCTGCTGGTGGCGGGCCGCGCGTGCTCGGACTTCCATGTCCCCACTGTGCTCCTGGGGGTCGGTGAGCGCAGGTGTGTGTGGGCAATGCGTGGTAACTGACTTACCGACCGTAGCCGCTCCGGTGCCGCCGCCCGCGCAGAACGGATCTCAACGGGGAAGAGGCCCTGCGAGGCGTGGATATCTCACCGGTATGCGATATCTGCCGCATTTTCACTTGGCTGGACTCATGGTGTCACACCTTGGACATGTCCGACATGACAGTCCATAAGGGCTCTCGTTACGTTCATCGCGGGTCGGTCGCCCGGCCGACGTCCGTGAGACAGAGAGACACTGACATGCGCAGGCGCACATTGGCCGTGGCCGCTGCCGGAATAGGAGCGGCGGCCCTCGCAACCACCGGTATCACCTATGCCCTCGCCGGATTCACCTCGGCGCCCCCGTCCGTCCAGCAGGTGGTCCAGCCCGTCGAACAGGTCGACCCGGCGGAGCCCCTGTCCGTTCAGCGGGCGGCCCAGCCCGTCCAGCAAGCCGCCCCGGCCGCGGCTGTCGCGGGCGGCGGCGGCGAGAAGGGCGGCGGCGAGAAGGGCGGTGGCGAGAACGGGGAGAAGCACGAGGGCGGCGACCGCCATGAAGGCGGACGCGGACGCGGCCACGGCCATGAGGAAGCGGGAAGGATCTACTTCAACGAACGTACCTACTCCGCCGACTCCGAGGGATGCATCACCGCCGCCAGCGGACTGGGCTCCACCAGCTTCAGCGTCTTCAACGACAGCCGGAAGGTCGTCGAGGTCTACCGCGGATTCTCCTGTGACGGCGGCTCTCCGGTCACCACCGTGGGTCCCTACGGCGCCACCAACGGCGTGGTGACCCGTACCGCCCACGGGAGCATGTTCGGTGGCGACGGCGCCGTGGGCAGCTTCCGGGTGATCGGCGACTACGACGAGTGGTGACGGCGCCGCTCGGAGCACGGCCGGCTCCCGGCCCCGCCGAGAAGACCGCGAGCGCTCAGAGGACCGCGAGCGGATTGACCGGGGAGCCGGTGCCGCGGGGGATGTTCAGGGGCGCGGCGACGAGGAGGAACTCCCATCGCGAGGTGCGCGCGCACGCCTCGGCCAGCGGCTCCAGGTCCAGGTTGTCGATCAGCGACAGGCCCAGGGCGGTGATGGCCAGCACGTGGACCGGTGAGTGGACGCCGTCGACGGGGCTCGGGCGCACGTCGCTGTCGCCGTCGCTGCCCAGTGCCGAGGCCTGTGACTCACTCAGCACGCGCATCGCGCCGGGGTGCAGTCCCGCGCTGAGGTCGTCCGGGTCCCACGCGCCCAGCCGCCGCCGTCGGGCGAGGTGGCCCGTGCGGACCAGGAGGATGTCCTGGGGGCGGAGCGGGCTGCCCTGTTGCTCGGCGCAGACCAGCAGCTCCGAGCCGCCGATCGCCTCTCCCGGCTCCAGCCAGGCCGTGCCGCGCAGGCGTGGCACGTCCAGCAGGACTCCTCGCCCCACCAGTCCGGGCAGCAGGTCGGTCACCGCGCCGTAGGCGGCACCTTGCGAGGAAAACACCTCCCGCGCCCGCACTCCCGCGAAGAGCAGTCCGCCGTACGCGATGTGGCAGAGCGCGTCCAGGTGCGTCTGCGCCTTGCCGTGGTAGTCGGAGGCGATGAAGTCCCGGTGCACGGTCGGCTCGGGGGCCGTGACGTCCGCCAGTTCGGTCATCTGGTGCAGTGCCGGCCTGCGGTTGTCGGGCCCCGGCACGCTGTCCCACGGCCGCCCCATGGCGACGACCTCACCCGTGCGTACGAGTCCGGCGGCCGCCACCCGCCGCCCCGCCTCGACCGGCTCGGGGAGATGGTCTCGGCGCAACTGCCGGAAAAGCGCGTCGAACTCGTCGCGGGTCATCGCCGGCCCGTTGACACTGGTCATGGCACTCCTCAACCTGGCCCCCGCTCTGCCGATGATGCGGTGACGGTCGCGATACCGCCACCGTGCTCGGGGAGCATGCGCGATCCGGTGACAAACACCACAGAACGGGCAAAGTCCTAATATTGCATCGAAAGGGTGCAGCTCCACGGAAATGTGAGCGCTGTGGCGGCCATGACAGCTTTGGATGAGGTGGGGATCGGCCCCGTACGGGCCCGTGAGCGGTTCATGCTCGGTGAACCGGTCGAGGGTGGCGTGCGGAGTCTGATCCTGAACTCCTGGCAACGCTGCCAGTCGATGGGGATCTCCCCGGACGGGTCCGAGCTCCCGTACCGGCCGGACATCGATCTGGACGGCCGGCTGGTCCGCGCGGCCAGGCCCGTGCTGGACCGGCTGGCCTCCAGGTTCGCCGGCAGCCGGATGAACGTGGCCCTGACCGACGGGGACGGGACGGTGCTGCAGCGCCGTTTCGGCGATGCGTCCATGGTCAGGCAGTTGCCCGCGATCCAGAGCGTCCCGGGCTTCGTGTTCGCCGAGCAGTACGGCGGGACCAGCGGCATCGGGCTGGCGCTCACGGAACGGCGGCTCATCCACATCTCCGGAGCCGAGCACTTCGCCGAGCGCGGCCAGTCGAGCGCCTGTACGGCGGTTCCCGTCCGCGACCCCCTCAGCGGACGGATCGAGGGCGTCCTCTGCTTCGGCTATCCGCCCGCCTACGCGGACCCGCAGTTGGCGGACCTGATCCGCAAGGCCGCCACCGCCATCGAGCGGCGCCTGCTGGCGCAGAGCTCGGCGCGGGAGCGCACCTTGCTGCGCGCGTACCTCGGCTCCAGGCGCCGCGCCCGGACCGACCAGGCGGCCGGGGACGGGCGCCCGGTCGGGATGGACGAACTGCCCCGAAGCGGGCTGGACCGGCACGACCAGACACTGCTCGAACAGATGGCCACCGAGCTGATCTCCGCGGCCCGCCGCACCGCGGTCGAGGTGACCCTTTCCCAGGGGCGGCGGGTCACCCTGCTGAGCCGCCCGATGGCCAGCGAGTGCGGGGTGGAGGGCTTCGTCATCGAGGCGATCCTGCACGGCGACTCGTCGCCCCGGCCCGCCGCCCCCGACCAGGCCGGTCGGCCGGCCGGCGTCCCGGCGCCCGCCATGACCGCCGCCGCCCCACCGCCGCGGCACCCCGAGGGCGGCGCACCGGACCGCGGGGCCAAGGCGCCGTTCGGCCCCGCGCCCGACGCGGCCACCAGGCTGCTGCTGCTGGGCGAGCCGGGCGTGGGACAGTACGCCGTCGCGGCCCGCCGCCGCCTGGAGCTGCTGTCCGAGGCCAGCACCCGCATCGGCACCACCCTGAACGTGACCCGCACTGCCTGGGAACTCGCCGAGATGGCCGTCCCGCGGCTGGCCGACTACGTCACCATCGACCTGCCCGAGACCGTCCTGCGCGGCGAGGAGCCCACCGACCCCGTCAACGAGCTGCACCGCACGGTAGTCCACGGCATCCGCACCGACTGCCCCTTCTACCCGGTCGGCGCACGGGTCGACCTCAGCCCCACCACGCCCCACCGCCGCTGCCTGGCCAGTGGGCAGGCGGAGCTGGAACCCGATCTGCGCAGGGCCGCCGGCTGGATCTCGCAGGACCCCGAGGCGGCCGAGCGCCTCCTCGTGTACGGCGTCCACTCCCTCATCACCGTCCCGCTACTGGCCCGCGGGGTCGTGCTGGGCATCGCCGGCTTCTACCGCGCCCGGAACCCCGCCCCCTACGGGGACGACGACCGCTCACTGGCTCAGGAGCTGGCCACCCGCGCCGCCATCTGCATCGACAACGCCCGCCGTTACACCCGCGAACACGCCATGGTCCTGGCCCTGCAGCACAGCCTGCTCCCGCGCAGCCTGCCCGAGCAGAGCGCCATCGAGGTCGCCCACCGCTATCTGCCCGCCGAGTCCGGGGTGCGCGGGGACTGGTTCGACGTCATCCCCCTCTCCGGTGCCCGGGTCGCCCTGGTCGTCGGCGATGTCGTCGGCCGCGGACTGCACGCCGCCGCCACCATGGGCCGCCTGCGCACCGCCGTGCACAACTTCGCCGAACTGGACCTCGCCCCCGACGAACTGCTCACCCACCTGGACAACCTCGTGGGGCGCCTGGACCGGGACGAGGACGGCGTGGAGCCCGCCACCGGCAACGACGGCATCATCGGCGCGTCCTGCCTGTACGCCGTCTACGACCCGACCTCGCAGCGCTGCACGCTGGCCCGCGCCGGTCACCCGCCGCCCGCGGTGGTCCACCCGGACGGCACGGTCACCGTCCCCGACCTCCCCGCCGGGCCCCCGCTCGGCCTGGGCGGCCTGCCGTTCGAAACCGCCGAGCTGCACCTCCCCGAAGGCAGCCAGCTGGTCCTCTACTCCGACGGACTCCTCGAAGACCACCGCCGCGACCCCGACGCGGCCCTCGATCGCCTGCGCACCGCCCTGGCCCACCCGAACCGCTCACCCGAGGACATCTGCCGCACGGTGATGGAGGCCGTGGTGCCCGAGCACCCGGCCGACGACGTCACGCTGCTCGTCGCCCGCACCCACGCCCTCGACCCCGGCCGGATCGCCACCTGGGACCTGCCCGCCGACCCGGCCCGTGTCGGCGACATCCGCGCCGCCGCCGCCCGCCGGCTGAGCGACTGGGGACTGGACGAGACCGCCTTCGTCACCGAACTGCTGCTCAGCGAGCTGGTCACCAACGCCATCCGCTACGGCATCGAGCCCATCCAGGTCCGTCTGATCCACGACCGCGCCCTGATCTGCGAGGTCTCCGACGGCAGCAGCACCGCCCCCCACCTGCGCCACGCGGCCACCACCGACGAGGGCGGCCGCGGCCTGTTCCTCGTAGCCCAGCTCACCCAGGCCTGGGGCACCCGCTACACGGCCAGGGGCAAGGTCATCTGGGCCGAATGCGCCCTGGAGGCGTCCGACGGCGTCCCCGACCTCTTCGAGAGCCACTTCTTCGAGAGCCAGTTCGCCGACATTCCCGAGATCGGATGACCCGCCCTCCGGGCGCCAACGGCCACCGTGGCGTGTCAACACCACGGCGGCCGAGCCGAGCTGGTAGGAACGGTGGTCCATGTACCACAGCCCCGACCCCCTGGCGGGCCCACCCGCGAGCCACGGCCCACTCGTCCGCATCCGCGGCCTCGGCAAGCAGTTCGGCGGCACTCCCGCGCTGGCCGGGATCGACCTCGACATCCATCGCGGCAGCGTCCTGGCCCTGCTCGGTCCGAACGGCGCCGGCAAGTCCACCCTCATCCGGACACTCGCCGGGATCCACCACGCGGACCAGGGCGAGGTGACGGTGGCCGGGCACCCGCTCGGCACCGAGGCCGCCACCCGTCGTATGGCCTTCATCCACCAGGACCTCGGTCTCGTCGAGTGGATGACCGTCGCCGAGAACGTCGCCCTGGTCGCCGGCTACCCGCGCCGTCACGGGCTGATCTCCTGGCGGCGGACCCGGGAGCGCTGCGCCGACGCCCTCGCCCTGATCGCCGGACACCTCGACGCCGACGCGCGGATCGCCGACCTCGCCCCCGCCGAGCGCTCGCTGGTCGCCATCGCCCGCGCGCTGGCGACGCGGGCGGAGCTCATCGTCCTGGACGAGCCGACCGCCGGCCTCCCCGCCGCGGACTGCGCCCGGCTCTTCGCCGTGCTGCGCGCCCTGCGCGACCGAGGGCACGGCATCGTCTACGTCACCCACCGGCTCGACGAGGTCCACCAGGTCGCCGACACCGTCGCCGTCCTGCGCGACGGCCGTCTGATCGGCGTCGGCCCGCTCGCCGGTTACAGCCGTCGGCGCCTGGTCCACGACATCGTGGGCCGAGAACCGGTCGGCCACCGGGCCGCTCCGGTCAGCCCCGCCGAGGGCCCGGTGGTGCTGAGCCTCGACGCGGTGCGGACCACGAACACCGGGCCGGTCAGCCTGGAGCTGCGCGCCGGCGAGATCCTCGGCACGGTGGGCCTCACCGGCGCCGGCCACTTCGACCTGGGCCGCGCCCTCGCCGGATCCCGTCCGATCCTCGGCGGTCGGGCCCTGCTCGACGGCCGACCGTACGCCCCGCGCACGGTGGCCGGTGCCGTCGACTCCGGCGTCGGCCTGGTCACCGGCAACCGCCAGGAGGAGGGCTGCGCCGCCGAACTGACGGTCCGTGAGAACCTCCTGGCGAACCCCCGGCTGACCGGCCGGTCGGCGCTGCACCGGATCAGCCCCCGGCGCGAGCGGGCCCGGGCCGCCGCCCTGATCGAGCGGTTCTCGGTGCACCCCCGCGACAGCGAGGCGCCGATCGCCACGCTGTCCGGCGGGAACCAGCAGAAGATCATGGTCGGCCGGTGGCTCGGGGTGCGCCGGCGGCTGCTGATCCTCGAAGAGCCGACCGCCAGCGTCGACGTCGGGGCCAAGGCCGAGCTCTACCGGCTGCTCGACCAGGCGCTGGCCGACGGCCTCGCGGTCCTGCTCGTCTCCACCGACTTCGAGGAGGTCGCCACCGTGTGCCACCGTGCCCTGGTGTTCGTCCGCGGGAGCGTGACCGCCGAGCTGACCGGTGCGGCCCTCACCGTCACCGAACTCACCGCCGCCGCCTCGGCCATGCCTCCCGTCACCGGCGGTGACGGCGACCGGCGTGCGACAGGCCGATGACCGAGCCCCCCTCCCGCCGATCCCCGCAGGGCCGTCGGCGCGGACACCTGATCGGCAGCTACGGCCTGCCGGCCCTCGCCGTTCTGCTGTTCCTGATCTTCTCCGTCGCGCGGCCGAACACCTTCCCCACCCTCGACAACGTCTCCTCGATCCTGTCCAACCAGTCGATCCCCGCCATCCTCGCGCTCGGTGCGACGATCCCCATCGCCACCGGCAACTTCGACCTGTCCATCGGCTACGGCCTCGGTCTCGCGCACGTCGGGGTGCTGCGGCTCATCGTCGACGGCGACTGGCCCTGGCCGCTCGCCTGCCTGGCCGTGATCCTGGGCGGAGCGGCCTTCGGGGCCCTCAACGGTGTCATCGTCGAGTTCGGGCGGATCGACTCCTTCATCGCCACGCTCGGCACCGGCAGCATCCTGTACGCCTTCACCGGCTGGATCACCGGCGGCGCCCGGGTTCTCCCCGGCACCGGCGGTCTGCCGGTCGCCTTCACCGACCTCTACGACTCCACGTTCCTCGGGCTGCCGGTGTCCGCCTCCTACGTGCTCGCGCTCGCGGCCGTCCTGTGGCTGCTGCAGGAGCGGCTGCCGCTCGGCCGGTACCTGTACGTCATCGGCTCCAACCCGCGCGCCGCCGAACTCGTCGGAATCCCCACCCGCCGCTACAGCGTCTACGCCTTCGCCGGATCGGGCCTGGTCGTCGCTCTCGCGGGGATCCTGCTCGCCGCGCAGCAGCAGATCGGCAACCCGAGCGTCGGCCTGGACTACCTGTTGCCCGCGTTCGTCGGCGCGCTGCTCGGCTCCACCGCGATCAAGCCCGGACGCGCCAACGCCCTGGGCACCGTGGCCGCCGTCGCCGTCCTCGCCATCGGTCTGGCCGGCATCGGGCAGCTCGGCGCCGACTTCTGGGCCGTGCCGCTGTTCAACGGCGCGACGCTGCTCCTCGCCGTCGGCCTGGCCGGCTACTCCGCACGCCGCCGGCTGCGGGCCGGTGCCGTCGGGAACCGCGGTCCGCTCACACCGCCGTCGAAGGACGCGGCCTCCCCCCGGGACACGCCGTGAAGCGCGGTGCCGCGACCGTGCTGGCAGCAGTCGTGCTGGCGACGGCGGGCACCGCCCTGGACGGCTGCCAGCGCGGCCCGTCGACCGGGACCGGGGCCCCCGTCCCAGGGCCGTCGGTGGCCGGTTGCCCGGCGGGCACCCTCGCCAGGGCGAAGGCGGACGTCCAGCAGGCCGAGCAGGTCGACGTCCCCTGGAACGGCCCCACCAGCGGCCCCGGGGCGGTTCCCGACCGGACCATCGTCTACGTCGCCCAGACCATGACCAACCCCGGCGTCGCGGGTGTGGTCAGGGGCCTCATCGAAGCCGCGACGGTCATCGGCTGGAGCGTCCGGGTGATCGACGGGCAGGGCACGCCCGCCGGCATCCAGGCGGCGTTCGGCCAGGCGGTCAACCTCCGAGCCTCGGGCATCGTCATCGGCGGCTTCGACCCGGGTCTGACCTCGCAGCAGGTCGCGCAGGCCGCCGCGGCACACATCCCGCTCGTCGGCTGGCACGCGGTCGCGGCCCCCGGGCCGAGTACGAACCCCCCGCTGTTCAGCAACATCACCACCAGCGTCGAGGCCGTCGCACGGCTCAGCGCGGACTGGGTCATCGCGGACTCCAACGGCAACGCCGGAGTCGTCGTCTTCACCGACGACTCCGTCCCGTTCGCCAGGAACAAGTCCCAACTGATCAAGGACGGCCTCGCCACCTGCCCCGGCGTGCGGCTGCTGTCCTCCGAGAACATCCCCATCCCGGACGCGAGCAGCCGCACCCCCCAGGCGGTCTCCGCCCTCCTCGCCCGCTTCCAGGGCCGGTGGACGCACTCCGTCGCCATCAACGACCTGTACTTCGCCGACGCCGCGCCAGCCCTGCGCGCGGCCGGCAGGCCCGGCAACGGCGCCCCGTACAACATCGCCGCGGGCGACGGCGACCCCTCGGCCTTCCAGCGCATCGACAGCAGGCAGTTCCAGGCCGCCACCGTCCCCGAGCCCCTCACCGAGCAGGGCTGGCAGATCGTCGACGAGTTCAACCGCGCCTTCTCCCACCAGCCGGCCAGTGGCTACGTCGCCCCGGTCCACATCACCACGGCCGCCAACAGCGGCGGAGCGACCTCCTGGGACCCGGTGGGCTACCGCCAGGCGTACCGGACGATCTGGGGCAGGTAGCGAGGGCGGCGCCGACGCCCCGCGCTGTCGGGCGCCGCCGCTGCCGCCGAGCCCGCCCTTCACCTCGTCCCGGGCGGGTTCGGTGTGCGCGCCCGGCTCCTCCCCTCCGGGAGCCGGTGCGCGAGGAGCACGGCGATGTCGTCGTCGAGGGCGGCATCGCTGTACGCGATCAGGTCCCGGTGCAGGTGGTTCAGAAGCTCGCGTGGCGGAAGGGCGGTCCAGTCGCGGACACGCCGGGTGAGCGGGTAGAAGGCTCCGGTGCGGTCGCGGGTCTCGGTCACGCCGTCGGTGTACAGCAGCAGTTGGTCGCCCGGACGGAAGGGCTCGACGTCGACGTGGTAGTCGCCGCCGAGCAGCACACCGAGGTTGAGGGGCGGTGACGGATCACGCGGGGCCAGTTCGCTGACCCGGCCCTGGTCGATGAGCAGCGGCGGGGGGTGACCGCAGTTGACGATGCGGACCACGGGCTCGTCGCCGGGAATCTCGGCGAGCACAGCGGTGATGAAGCGTTCCTCGCTGCCGGGGAGCTGGGCGGCCCGGCGGCTCATGCTCCGTTCCAACCGCCGCGCTACCGCGGGCAGATCGGGCTCGTCGTAGGCGGCCTCGCGGAAGGCGGCCAGCATCGCCGCGGCCGTCTCCACCGCGAGCAGGCCCTTGCCCCGGACGTCGCCGATCAGCAGGCGCACACCGTGCGCGGTGCTCATCGCCTCGAAGAGGTCGCCGCCGATCCGGGCCTCCGCGGCTGCCGACAGGTACAGGGTCTCGATGCTGATGCGGCCCAGGAGGTGGGGGACCGGACGCAGCAGCACGCGCTGCGCCGTCTCGGCCACCGAGCGCACGGTGGCCAGGGTGCGTTCCCGGCGCGTTCGGTGGGCGGCCAGCAGGGCGCCCAGCATCCCGACCAGTGCCGTGGAGAAGTAGGTGGCCACGTAGTGGCGCTCCCACAGATAGCCCACGTCGCGGCCCGCGCAACAGGGAGTGCCCGCCAGGATGCCTTCGAAGACCACGGCGAAGACCGTGACGGCGGCGACGAAGGCGGGACCGTGGGCGTAGGCGGCGACGACGGGCAGGGCGATGAGCAGAAAGCTCACCGGCCACTGCACGGGGGTGATCGGTTCCAGCGCCAGGATGACCGCGACGTAGATGGCCGGCAGCCAGCGTATCCAGGCCGGCTGGGCGGGCACCCGCGGCTCCGTCCCACCCGGCTCAGTCCCACGCCGCCGGTCGGCCCCGCCGCGGCCCGGGAGCCTCACCGGGCGCTCCGGTGGCGGTGCGCCCGGTCTAACGGGAAGCCGCGGCGAACCGGCCGGGCCCGGGAGGGCGAAGCGGACCGCCGCGGCCCCACGAGCGGCGGGTCCGTCAGCACGCCGGAGAGCATCCGTCCGGACGGCGGCGGGAGCCCGACAGCCGCGGAGGGCGCCGCGACGTGCGGCGGTGCGACCCCGGACTCCCGGTGGCGGGTGTCGTCCGGTTCGTGATCCGCCTGTACACACATACATCAATCATCACGGCATACCAGTCACTGCCGCCTGCCGACGGGGTCGAGCAGGGGGCCTGGCCCGTCACTCGAAGCGCGTGGGGTCGCCGGCCCCGCGCCGGACGATTTCCGGCCCGCCGCCGGAGAAGTCGACGACCGTCGTCATCTCCGTGCCGCAGTCGCCCGAATCCACCACGGCGTCCAGCACGTGGTCGAGCCGCTCCTTGATCTCCCACCCCTGTGTCATCGGTTCGTCCTCACCGGGGAGAACCAGGGTGCTGGAGACCAGGGGCTCACCGAGTTCGGCGAGCAGGGCCCTGGTGACGGTGTGCTCGGGGATCCTGACTCCCACCGTCTTCTTCTTCGGGTGCAACAGGCGGCGGGGAACCTCCTTGGTGGCAGGGAGGATGAAGGTGTAGCTGCCCGGCGTCGCGGCCTTGACGGCGCGGAAGACGTTGTTGTCGAGCTGGACGAACTGGCCCAGCTGCGCGAAGTCCACGCACATCAGGGTGAAGTGGTGGCGCTCGTCGAGACGCCGGATCGACCGGATCCGTTCGAGGCCGTCGCGGTTGTCCAGCCGACAGCCCAGGGCGAAACAGGAGTCGGTCGGGTACGCGATGAGGGCCCCGGACCGGAGACTGTCGGCCACGGTGCTGATGGTGCGCGGCTGGGGGGACTCTGGGTGCACGTCGAAGTACTTCGCCATTGGCCGACCCTACGGGATCCCGGCCACCGATCGGCGCAGCCGCGACACCGCGCACTCTGCCGGGCCGCCGGGGCGCGGCGTAGAACCTCGGCGCCACCCAGATCCGTGACCCGGACGCGCCCGCCGATCTGGAGTCCTCGACGGAGCACGCACGGTCGTAGTCGGCCGGCTCGTCCGTGCCTCCGGGGATCACGCCGTCCACGGTGCAGCCACCCCACAAGTGCAACGCGGACACCGGGATGACGACCAGCGGACCGCCCACGGATCGCACCCGGGCCAGATCACGCCCATGACGAAGGACTTTGGGACTGTTGCTCATATCGGTGAGTCAGGCTATTGGTACTTGCGGAATGGGGACCTTGCTGATCGTCTGCGGTACCCGCGGGGGCCCGGCAGGGCCGGCGGAACCGCCGGCCGCCTGGTGGATGCCGCTCAGATCAGTAGGTCGAAGAGTTCGAAGGCCTCATCCCACTGGTCCGTGGAGGGGCGGCGGGTGTCGCGGGCGATGGTTTTGAGGGCGCGGGCGAGGGCGACGCTGAGGCCGCCGGCCAGGTCGGGCAGCCGCTGCTGGGTGTCCTCGGCGGCCTCCATACCGAGGGCTGGGCGGGCTGCGAGTTGGTCGAGCAGTGGGCGTAGTTCGATGCCCTCCTCCAGCTTCTTGAAGGCGTGGATACTCTCCTGCAGGCCTTTGGTGACGGGGAGGTCCTGCGGCTCGATGATGTCCCGGTCGTTGGCCTTGGCATTGGCCGTGCCGATGAGGAAGAGGTCGTAGAGCTTGGCGTCCACGAAGTCGTTGTAGCGCTTGAGGTCGTTCTTGTTGACATCGAGGCCGGCGGCTGCGCGGAAGAAGCGCTCGAACTTGGGAATACCCATGACGGGCATGGCATTTTCCTTTCTCGCGTCGATGGATGAGCTGAGGTCATCGGATGACGGGTGGTCTCACCTCCTCGAGGTGCTCGTGGGCCAGGCGGACGGCCATGGCGCCCTCGCCCACTGCGGAGGCCACCCGCTTGACCGAGCCGCTGCGGACGTCGCCGACGGCGAAGACCCCTGGCAGGTCGGTCTCCAGGGCGAGTGGGGCGCGGCCCAGGGGTTTCCAGAGGTCCGCTGCCACCTGGACCACGTCCTGCCCGGTCGGGATGAAGCCGTGCGGGTCCAGAGTGACGGCGCCGGCGAGCCAGGAGGTGGCAGGGCGCGCCCCGATGAAGACGAACAGGGCACGGGCCTCCAGCACCTGCTGCTCGCGGGTGCGGTTGTCCTGGACGACGACGGCTTCGACCCGGTCCTCGCCGGTGACCTCTTGGACCTCGGTGTGCAGCCGGACATTGATCCGTGGGTGCTGCTCGATCCGGTCGATGAGATAGCGGGACATGCTGTGGCCCAGGTCTGCGCCGCGGACCAGCAGATGCACGGCGGGCGACTCGCGCGCCATGAACAGGGCTGCTTGGCCGGCGGAGTTGCCGCCGCCGACGACGGCCACCGTGTCAAGACGGCAGGTCCGTGCCTCCCAGAGGGTGGCGGCGTAGTGGACCCCGAACCCCTCGAACCGCTCGACGCCGCGGGCGGTCAGCCGTCGGTAGCGAGCTCCGGTGGCCACCACCACGTTGTTGGCGGTGACCGTGCTGCCGTCGGCGAGCCGCACCACGTTGGCACCGTCGCGCTGTTCGAGGCCAGCGGCCTCGGCGGGGACGGTGATCCGGGCGCCGAACCGGGTGGCCTGCACGACGGCGCGTTCGGCGAGCTCCATGCCGGAGATCCCCGCGGGGAAACCGAGGTAGTTCTCGATCCGGGAGGACGTACCGGCCTGGCCACCGGTCGCCACCGCGTCCAGGACGACGGTGGAGAGCCCCTCGGAGGCGCCGTACACTGCTGCGGCCAGGCCCCCGGGCCCCGCGCCGACCACGAGGAGGTCGCAGACAGCCCTCGCGACGGTCTCGGTCCGCAGCCCGATCACCTGGGCGAGTTCGGCGTTGGAGGGATTGCGCAGAACCAGGGACTCGTGCCAGACGACGATCGGAGTGTCCTGCGGAGCGATGCCAAGACGCGTCAGCAGCGCCTCCGCCTCGGTGTCCTTCTCCAGATCGGCCCAGCGGTGCGGGAGGCGGTTGCGGGCGGCGAAGTCCAGCAGTCGCCGGGTGTCGGGGGAGAAGGCGGAACCGATGATGCGGAAGCCCGTGCCCGCGCCGGCCAGCATCGTGCGGCGCAGCAGGTAGGCCCGCAGGATCACGTCGCCGAGCGCGGGTTCGCGGCTGAGCAGGTCGCGCAGGGCGGCCAGACCCACCGCGAGAACCTCGCCAGGGGTGCGCACCACCGCGCTGAGGAGGGCGGTCTGGCCCTCCAGTACGCCGAGTTCGCCGAGGAAGCTGTGCGCATCGTGCAGGTGGACGACCTGCTGCTGCTCGCCGTGGCCTTCGACCACGGCCACCGTGCCGCTGAGGACAACGAAGAACTCCTCGCTGGGGTCGCCCGCCCGGAAGAGCTGTTCTCCCTCGCGGACCGGCCGTACCTGTCCGCAGGATCTCAGGATCGCGATCTGGTCGTCCGACAGCAGCGGATAAGCGCCGTAGACGTCGGCTGTCGGCGTGGGCGTCGGCACGATTCACTCCCTTCGGTGGAAACGGAGGCGAAGGCGGAAGGCGGATGCGGAGAGCAGCGGCGGAAGCAATGGCGCTGGAATGGACGTCGGGGCTCAGACCATCGCCTCGTGCACGAAACACCACCGCCAGTCCTCGCCGGGTTCGAACGACCGGACGATCGGGTGCCCGTCGGTCGCTGCGTGAGCGCGGGCGTGCCGCATCGGCGAGGAGTCGCAGCAGCCGACGTGGCCGCAGGTCAGGCACAGGCGCAGGTGCAACCACGGAGTCCCCGTGCGCAGGCAGTCCTCGCAGCCCTGCGGTGTTCTGGGCGCCACGGGCCGGACCATGGACAGGTGCGGGTCGGGAAGGCTGGTCATCGCGGCCTCCCGGAGGTGGAGTCGGCCGGTCCGTGGGGCGCCGAGAGTGACTCGTCCACCCACCGGCGCAGCGCGTTGGCGGGCGCGGCTCCGGTCTGGCGGGCGACGGGCCTGCCATGGTCGAGGATCAGCAGGGTGGGTACGGCTTGGACCTCGAACCGCCGCGCCAGGGCCGGCGACCTGTCGATGTCGACCTTCACGAGCTTGATCCGGCCGGCCAGGTCCTCGGCGACCTGTTCGAGGGCTGGGCTCACCATGCGGCAGGGGCCGCACCAGGTGGCCCAGAGGTCGACGAGCACGGGCAGGCTCGCCTGCTCGGCGACCTCCGCGAAGTCGGTGTCGCCCGCCTCGGCGATCCACGGCAGCGGGGCCCGGCAGTTTCCGCAGCGCGGGCTGCCCTCCGCCGCGGCGGGTACGCGGTTGGTCCGGCCGCAGTTGGTGCAGACGACCGTCGGCGGCGACGCCCCGGCGCCGTCGGTACTGCCGTCACGGCCCCTGCGGACGGCGCGGCCTTCTGGGGAAGTGGTCATTACCGCTCCTGCAGCTCGTCCTGGAGGGTGACGGTCAGTTCGGCGGCCCTGGCGTCGACCAGGATGGTCACGCCTTCGCGTGCCTCGCCGCTGAGCAACGCGCGGCCGATCCTGGTCTCGACCTCGTGCGCGATGAAGCGGCGCAGCGGCCGGGCGCCGTAGACCGGGTCGTAGCCCTCGGCCGCAATCAGCCGACGGGCGTCCTCGGTGAGTACTAGCTCGATCCGCTGCTCGGCGAGGCGGTGGCGCAGGTCCTCCAGCAGCAGGTCCACGATGCGCTCGATCTGCGCGATGCCGAGCGGGTGGAAGAGCACGATGTCGTCCACCCGGTTGAGGAACTCGGGCCGGAAATGGCCGTTGAGTTCGTCCATCACCAGGTCCCGCACCTCAGGCTTGATCTCGCCGGCCTGGGTGGCGTCCTGGAGCAGGTACTGGGAGCCCAGGTTCGAGGTCATGATGATGACGGTGTTGCGGAAGTCGACGGTACGGCCCTGCGCGTCGGTGATCCTGCCGTCGTCCAGCACCTGGAGCAGCGTGTTGAAGACGTCGGCGTGCGCCTTCTCGATCTCGTCGAACAGGACGACCGAGTACGGCTTGCGACGCACCGCCTCGGTCAGCTGACCGCCCTCCTCGTAGCCCACGTATCCGGGGGGCGCGCCGACCAGGCGGCTGACGGTGTGCCGTTCCTGGTACTCGCTCATGTCGAGGCGGATCATGTTGCTCTCGCTGTCGAACAACGCGGCGGCCAGGGTCTTGGCCAGCTCGGTCTTCCCGACGCCGGTTGGGCCGAGGAAGATGAACGAGCCGATCGGCCGGCGCGGGTCGCGTACCCCGGAGCGTGCCCGGATCACCGCGTCGGCGACGAGCTGGACGGCCTCGTCCTGGCCCACGACCCGCTCGCGCAGGATCTCGTCCAACTTGAGCAGCTTCTGCCGCTCGCCCTCCTGGAGCCGGGTGACCGGGATGCCGGTCCACGCGGAGACGATCTCAGCGATCTCCTCGGCGGTCACCACCTCACGCAGCATCCGGCTCTCGCCCTGCTTGTGGGCGAGCTGTTCCTCCTCGGCGGCCAGCCGGCGCTCCAGTTCGCTGACGGTTCCGTAGCGCAGCTGGGCGGCCCGGTTGAGGTCGTAGGCGCGTTCGGCCTGCTCGGCCTCCTGCCGGGCGCGTTCCAGTTCCTGGCGCAGTTCCTGGACCTTGCGGATGGCCTGGCGCTCGGCCTCCCACTGGGCGTGCTTGGCGTCCACCTCGCCCCGCAGGTCGGCCAGTTCACGCCGCAGGTCCTCCAGGCGGGCGCGGCTGGCCGGGTCGGTTTCCTGGTCCAGCGCGGCCTCCTCGATCTCCAGCCGGGTGGCCCGGCGGGTGAGTTCGTCGAGTTCGGCGGGCATGGAGTCGATCTCGGTCCGCAGCCGCGCGCAGGCCTCGTCGACCAGGTCGATGGCCTTGTCCGGGAGGAAGCGGTCGCTGATGTAGCGGTGGCTGAGGGTGGCGGCGGCGACCAGCGCGCCGTCCTGGATCTTGACGCCGTGGAAGATCTCCAGTCGCTCCCGGATGCCACGCAGGATGGAGATCGCGTCCTCGACGGTCGGCTCGTCCACCTGGACGGTCTGGAAGCGGCGTTCCAGGGCCGCGTCGGACTCGATGTGCTTGCGGTACTCGTCCAGCGTGGTGGCGCCGATCATGTGCAGCTCGCCGCGCGCCAGCATCGGCTTGAGCATGTTGCCCGCGTCCATCGCGCCCTCGGCGGCGCCGGCCCCGACGACGGTGTGCAGCTCGTCCACGAACAGCAGGATCCGGCCCTCGGCTCCCTTGACCTCGGACAGCACGGCCTTGAGGCGCTCCTCGAACTCGCCGCGGTACTTCGCCCCGGCCACCAGCGAGCCCATGTCGAGCGAGAACACCGTCTTGTCCCGCAGCCCTTCCGGCACGTCGCCGCGCACGATCCGCTGGGCCAGGCCCTCCACGATGGCGGTCTTGCCGACACCCGGCTCGCCGATCAGCACAGGGTTGTTCTTGCTCTTGCGGCTGAGGATCTGGATCACCCTCCGGATCTCCGCGTCACGCCCGATCACCGGGTCGAGGCGACCGCTGCGGGCCTCGACAACGAGGTCGCGCCCGTACTTCTCGAGGGCCTCGTACGCTTCCTCAGGATTGGCGGAGGTGACCCGTTGATTCCCGCGCACCGTGGTGAGGGCGGTGAGGAAGGAGTCCTTACTGACGCCCTGTTCACCGAGCCGCCGACCGGCTGCGGTGATCGAACCCTCGTCCACCAGGGCCAGCACCAGGTGCTCGGTGGAGACGTACTCGTCCTTGAGCCGCTTGGCCTCCTGCTCCGCGGTGTCGAGCAGCCGGGCCAGCCGCTGGGTCACCATCACCCGGCCGGGGGCGGCGCCCGGACCGGTCGTCCGCGGGCGCTTGGCGAGATCGGCCTCGACGGCGGCCCGCAGGGCTGCCGGGTCTGCGCCGGCCCCGGCCAGCAGACGGGTGGTCAGGCCATCCTGCTGATCGAGAAGGGCCAGCAGCAGATGCTCCCCGTCGACCTCGGTCTGGCCCATCCGTACCGCGACGCTCTGCGCTTCCTGCAGCGCTTCCTGGGACTTCTGGGTGAGGCGGTTCATGTCCATGGTGCGGGCTCCTTGGCGGCTCGTTCGCTGCGCCGCAGTGCGGTTTCCAAGCGTTCGATGCGGTCGAGCAGGTCCAGGACGACACCGATGGCCGCGTAGTTGAGGCCCAGTCCGATCCGCAGCCGCTGCACCCGGGCGATGGCCGACGGCGCGCTCGGCCGGAACCACAGCCGGCCCCGGGCATCGCGCTCGGCGTCCACCAGCCCGAGGGCGACGAAGCGGCTGACGAGTTCGGGCGGCAGTCCACTCCTGCTGGCCACTGCGGCCATGGTGAGCCGGTAGGGGCTGGGGCTGGTTCGGTAGATCCGCACCAGGGGATAGGCGGCCCTGGTGCCGGGCTGTCCGGTGCCTTCGGCGGGAGAACGCTGTTCGGCTCTCATGTCTGCTTCCTCGGGTCGAAGGAGGAGACGGCGGCCAGTTCCTCGAACAGCTCGCGCTCGCGCGGGCCGGGCGAGGGCGGCACCATCACCTGGATTTCGGCGTAGAGGTGACCGGGGGAACCTTTGGGGTCGGGCATCCCCTCGCCGCGCAGCCGCAGCCTGCGGCCGGTGGAGGTACCGGCCGGCACATGCACCTTGACCGTCCCGCCAGGACCGGAGACCGGTACCGTCGCCCCCAGCGCGGCCTCCCAGGCGGTAACCGGCAGTTCGACGTGGATGTCGCGCCCGACGAGCCGATAGCGGGGATGGGGGGCGATGCGGACCACCAGATAGAGATCCCCGGCGGAACCCGGGCCGCGGCCCCGGCCGCCCTCCCCCGCGAGCCGAATGCGCTGCCCGTCGACGACGCCGGCCGGGATGGTGACGTCGTAGCTGCGCTCCCCGCCGGGACCGCCGAGGGTGATCTTCCGCCGGCCACCGCGGTACGCCTCCTCCACACTGAGCGTGAGTTCGGCCTCCTGGTCCGCGCCGGGGATCGGGCTGCCCCGTCCGGCGCCCCCGGCCCGGCCGCCGAACATACCTCCGAAGAGATCCTCGAAGTCCACGCCGGAGGTGCCGAAGCCGGTCTCCGTCCAGGTCCGGGCGCCTGCCCGGTCGGCGCCTCGGGCGCCTCCGAAGGGACTGCCGCGGTACGCGCCGGCCCCGCCACCGAAGCCCTGGGCGGCCGCGACACGCTCGTCGTAGTCCTCCGGAATCTGCCGGAAGTCGGGGCCGAACCGGTCGTAGCGGGACCGGGTGTCGGGGTCGGACAGCACGCTGTACGCCTCGTTGATCTGCTTGAAGCGCTCCTCCGCGGCCGGATCGCGGTTGACGTCCGGGTGGTAGCGGCGGGCCAGGGTACGGAACGCCTGCTGGATCTCGGCGGCGTCGGCGGCGCGGGGGACGCCCAGCACCTCGTAGTAGTCGTCTGCCATGGCGGCCTCACTCCTGCTTGCGGCTGACCGCTACCGCGGCCGGCCGCAGCCGGCGGCCGGGTTCGCCGTACCCGGGCCGCAGCACCTGGACAACGGTGCCCGCAGTCGTGTCCGGTTCATCCACCACGGACACCACCTCGTGCTGCTCGGGATCGAAGGGGACGCCGGTCTCCTCGTAGCGGGGGTAGCCCAGGCTTCGCAACACCTCGACGGCCTGGTCGCGTACCGCCCGCACTCCGCTGACGATCGCACCGGGGTCGCCGGCGCCCGCGTGGGCGAGGGCCAGTTCGAGGTTGTCGACGACCGGGAGGAACGCCGCGGCCACCCTGGCCCGCTCAGCCTCCCGTTCCCGGGGAAGCTCACGGGCGTGGCGCTTGCGGAGGTTGTCGAGGTCGGCGAGGGCTCGCCGCCACCGGTCCTCCAGTTCCTCGGCCTCGGGGCGGCGGGGCGCCTGCTCCTGCTCCCCGGCTTCGGGGGCCCGCGGGATCCTCTGCGGTGTGGGCGTCCGCTCGGGCGACGGCTGCTCGCGCTCGGGAGGGGCGCGGTCCTCGGCCGGACGCGGCTGTTCCTGATCGGACATGTCGCCGCCTCAGCTCCTGTCGAAATCGGCGTCGATGACGTCGTCGTCGCCCCTCGCGGAGCCGCCCTCGGGACCCTGGCCAGGCGCCGCGCCAGGCTGGGCTCCACCCCCGGCTCCGCCCGGTCCGGCGGCGTGGGCGGCCAGCGCCGCGTAGACCTGCTGGAGTTCGGAGGCCAGGCTCCGGGACCGTTCCGCCGGCGCCTCCTCCTTGACGGCGGCACGCGCCTCGTCGACGAGCAGTTGGGCTCGGGCGCGCTCGTGCTCCGGAGCGGCGTCGCCGAGGTCATCCAACCGGCGCTCCACCTGGTACGCGGCGGCGTCGAGCTCGTTGCGGGCGTCGATGGCCTCGCGCAGGGCCAGGTCGCTGGTGCGGTTGCTCTCGGCCTCGTTGATCATCCGCTCGACCTCGGAGGGGTCGAGGTTGGAGCCCTCACTGATGGTGATCGACTGCTCGGCGCCAGTGTCCCGGTCCTTGGCGCTGACCTTGAGGATGCCGTTGGCGTCGATGTCGAAGGTGACCTCGATCTGGGTCTCCCCACGCCGGGCCGGCCGCAGGTTCTCCAGCCGGAAGCGGCCCAGCACCCGGTTGTCGGCGGCCAGTTCGCGTTCCCCCTGGAGCACGACGATGTCCACGGCCGGCTGGTTGTCCTCAGCCGTGGAGAAGGTCTCGGACCGGCGGGCGGGGATGGTGGTGTTCCGCTCGATGATCTTGGTCATCACGCCGCCGGCTGTCTCGACGCCCAGCGACAGCGGGGTGACGTCCAGCAGCAGGACGTCCTTGACCTCACCCTTGAGCACACCGGCCTGGATGGCGGCGCCCAGCGCCACGACCTCGTCGGGGTTGACGCTCATGTTCGGGTCCTTGCCGCCGGTCAGCCGGCGGACCAGGTTCTGCACGGCAGGGATGCGGGTCGAGCCGCCGACGAGGATGACCTCGTCGATGTCGTTGTCGGTGACCTTGGCGTCGCCCATCGCGGTCCTGACCGGTTCGAGGCAGCGCTCCACCAGGTCCGAGGTGATCTGCTCGAAGGTGGAGCGGCGGACCGTCTCGGTGAGGTGCTTCGGCCCGGAGGCGTCCGCCGTGATGAACGGCAGGCTCACCTGGGTCTGGGTGACCGAACTCAGCTCGGTCTTCGCCTTCTCGGCCGCCTCGAACAGTCGCTGCAGCGCCTGCGGGTCCTTGCGCAGGTCGATGCCCTCGGCCTTCTGGAAGCCGTCCGCCAGGTGGTCCACCAGACGGCGGTCGAAGTCGTCGCCGCCCAGGTGGGAGTCGCCCGCCGTGGCGCGGACCTCCACCACACCGTCGCCGACGTCCAGCAGGCTGACGTCGAAGGTGCCGCCGCCGAGGTCGAAGACCATCACCGTCTCGTGCCCCTTCTTGTCCAGCCCGTAGGCCAGCGCCGCGGCGGTCGGCTCGTTGATGATCCGCAGCACGTCGAGGCCGGCGATCCTCCCGGCGTCCTTGGTGGCCTGGCGCTGGGCGTCGTTGAAGTAGGCAGGTACGGTGATGACCGCCTCGGTCACCTTCTCGCCGAGCGACTTCCCTGCGTCGTCCGCGAGCTTGCGCAGCACCTGCGCGCTGATCTCCTCCGGCGCGTACTGCTTCCCCCTCACCTCGAAACGGGCCACCCCGCCGGGCCCCTCGACCACGTCGAAGGAGACCGCCTTGGCCTCGTCGGAGATCTCGTCGTAGCGACGTCCGATGAACCGCTTCGCGGAGGTGATGGTGCCCTTGGGGTTCAGGATCGACTGCCGCCGCGCGAGCTGTCCGACCAGCCGCTGGCCGTCATCGGAGAAGGCGACCACCGACGGGGTCGTCCTGGCCCCCTCCGCATTCGGGACGACCGAGGGCTCACCGCCCTCCCAGACCGCGATGACCGAGTTGGTGGTGCCGAGATCGATGCCAACTGCCTTCGCCATGGGAATCTCCTCCGTCGCGACGCGGGACCGGTCGGCGGGCAGCCAGGCGTACAGACGGCGTACCACACCCAGTAGCAGCCTCGCAGGGCACGCGGCGCACTTCCTCGCCTCGGCAGGACCAATCCGCGCCGCGGTTCCGGTCCCCGAGGACGGGGACGCGACACGGTTCGTCGTCGTGGAACGCGTGTCGGGCGGCGAAGCGGGTAGGCGGTAAGACCACTGCCGAGCCGCAAATGGACCTGCTATGGACGCTGCGCCTTCTCCGACCGCTGGTCCCCTCCGCCCCGTCCCGCAGCCGGCGGCCGCGCAACACGCACTGCTACGCCTGGTGACGGGCATGCTCGACGGCGAGGACGAGCGCGAGGTGCTGTGGGGGGGCATGGCGGCGATCGCCGCCACCGGTCCTTTTTCCGCCGAAGCGGCTTATGCCGTCCACAACGGTCTGGCCCGGCGCTGCTCACCACGCCGGGTGGCTTCCTCCACGGTCGCCCGGCCGGGGGATGCGACGCGGGAACCTGAGGGGGGCCCCGCCGACGAAGCAGCCGCTGCCGACGTGGTGGCCGCCGACCTGCTCGACCGGCGGATCGACTCTCTGGACGGCCGCAGCCACCACCTGCACAAGCCGGGCGGACCGTGGGTGTGGGCCATCGCACTGCGGTACCGGGAAACCTGCCTCGGCTATCTCGTCGTCCGGTCCCTGACCACGCCCTCGGCTGAGGAGACCGCTCTGACCGACCTGCTCGCGCGGCAGACCGGGATCGTCCTCGCGCGCCTCACCGGGCGCCGGGGCGAGCCAGCCGCCGGGTCGGGGGACATGCCGGGGAGCGGGGACCTGTTTGACACCGGGAACCTGCCGGAGCCCGAGGACGGCTCACCCACCGCGGACCTCGGCAAGAGAACTGCCTCCGCCCTCGCCTCGCGGCTCGCCACCTATGACGCGCTCTCCCGCGCCGCCGTCTCCGGCAGGGGCGAGGCGGGAATCCTCCAGACCCTGCACGAGCGCACAGGATTCGTGACCCTCACCGAGGACCCCTTCGGCAACCCGCGGGCCTGGGCGGGCCCCTTCGGCGGTGGCCCCCGGAGCGGAGTCGGCAGCGGAACCCGCCCCGAGTCGGAGAACCGGCGCCGGGACGCCCTGATGCACCGCGCGCGGCGCCAGCCCGGCGCCGTCCGGGACCGTGACCGGCTGGTCATGCCCATAGAGATGGCGGGAGACCTGCTCGGTGTCATCGTGCTGGATGATCCGGACCAGCGGGCGGCGGAAGCGGACACATCGGCGCTCGAACAGGCCGCTCGGGTGCTGGCTCCCCTTCTCTTCCACGAGCGCAGACTGGCCGAGCTGGAGCCCCAGCTGCGCCGCGACCTGGTCGACCGGTTGGTCTCAGGTGAGGGGACACAGGACGCCTTCACCCAGGCAGCAGCCCTGGGCCACGACCTGCACCGGCCGCACAAAGTCGCCGTACTGGAGTGGCCGGGGGCACCTGAGGGGGCGGCGCTCTGCGACGCGGTGACACGGGCGGCGGAGCGGTTGCGTCGGGACGTGCTCGTCGGCTCTCGTGGCGCGACCACGGTCGTCCTGGTGGCCTGTGAGGACCCGCGTGATCCGGGAGACGAGCTGTACAAGGCCGTCTCAGAGGGCCTGGGCACCGGCGCAGGCGCGATTGGGGTCGGCGGCCGGTGCGAGGTCCTCGCAGATCTGCCGCACTCCTACGACGAGGCCGTCCGTGCCCTCGCCGTCCGCCGCCGTTCCCAGGACCCGTACGGCAGCACCGCCTTCGACGAGCTGGGCCTGTGCCGCATGATGGGCACCGGCGAAGGCGAGCGGGAAGCCGACCTCTTCGTCCACGTATGGCTGGGCCGGCTGCTGGACTACGACGCCCAGCACCACACCGAGCTGGTGATGACACTCTCGCGCTACCTGGAGAGCGGCTGCAGCTACGACGCGACTTCTGAGATGCTCCTCATCCACCGCAGCACGGTCCGCTACCGCCTCCAGCGCATCGGCGAGATCACCGGCCACGACCTCGGCGTCGTCGAGACGCGCCTCAATCTGCACATTGCCACCCGCATCCGCAACGTGCTCGACCCACCGCGTTGAGTCGCGGGCGAGCCCGTGGTGGCCACTTCGGGTGACGATCCTGCGAGCAGCCGATCCGTCACCGTCAGACCGCCTCCGGGCAGCGCCGCGCGGTGGTGGGCCGGCCCTTCGTGCGAGGACCTGCCACAGATCGGCTGACGCGACTTCCCGGCCTCCCGCTGCTCGGCCAGGTCCAATACGCGAACGATCCAGGAGACCAGTTGGATCGCGGCCTTGATCTCGCGGCGGACGACAGTGGCCTGGTGGAAGGTGACGGGCTGCTTCTCCGCGATGCGGCGAAGCAGCCGCAGGTGATGCCAGGTCGCGAAGCTGCGGACCACCTGGCGCTCGGCAGGGTCCTCGACCCTGGCGACGGCGTGGGGGAGCCAGCGTTCCAGTTGGGCAAGGTGTTCGTCACGGACCGGCAGGACGCGGTCTGCGGCCAGGGCCGCCCGAAGGTGCCGGACCGCTCTGGCGGGGTGCTGGAGTCCGTCGAGGAGGTCGTGCGTGACGGGCCCCGTCGCGGCGGCGAGGGAGGCCAGCAGGCGCCGCGGAACGGGTTCACGAAGCCAGTAGACGGCCTTGGTCGCGAGCCAGCCTGCCGTCCCTTCCGGGCCGCCCCTCCTGCCCAGCGTCGCTCCGCCGAGCACCGTGCCGAGGCCGATCCCGACGTAGATGGCCGAGGAGTTGAGCGAGACCGCCAACGGCGCCTCCTGCGGACCGAACGTCGAAGGAGGCAGCCGAAACGATCAGCCCGCGCAGGTCGGGCAGAGCCCCCGGTAGGTGACCTCGGCGCCGGACACGGCGAAGCCGAAGCGCTGGTCGGCCGGGAGGTCGGAGAGCGGGTTGCCGAGCGGGTGGACGTCGCGGATGGCGCCGCAGCCGGTGCAGATCAGGTGCTGGTGCGGGTGGTGGGCGTTGGGGTCGTAGCGCTTGGCGCGCCCGTCTGTGGAGACCTCGATGACCTCGCCGAGGGTGACCAGTTCGCCGAGGGTGTTGTAGACGGTCGCGCGGGAGATCTCCGGGAGGCGCTCGGCCGCCCGGGCGTGCACCTCGTCCGCGGTCAGGTGCACGTGCTCGCCGTCCAGGACCTCGGCGACGACACGCCGCTGGGAGGTGAGGCGCCAGCCGCGCCCGCGCAGCCGCTCCAGCAGGTCACTCATATCGGTTCACCTATTCAGGTCATGGGGGAGACCGGAGTTTACCAATACACATCCGCTGTGGTCCGGTTCCCGAACGCATATGGATTTGGTGTCTTTCTTGACTTGGATTCTGTCCATCGTAGGATCGGCTCCGGCGCTAGCCTGGGTAGCAGCAGTTCGCAGCAGACACAGCGATACCCAGAAGTAGCAGCAGTACACAGCAGTAGCAGCAGTTGGTGCCGTAGGTAGCAGCAAGACACCGTGATCCGCCTTGTAGGGAAGGATTCCCATGTCTGAGAACCACGATGCAACCGGCGTAGAGGCGAGCGCGGAAGGCTGCCCGGTCAACCACGGGCGCGCGCTTCACCCCACCCAGGGCGGCGGGAACCGCCAGTGGTGGCCGGAACGGCTGAACCTGAAGATCCTCGCCAAGAACCCCGCCGTGGCCAACCCGCTGGGTGGGGACTTCGACTACGCCGAGGCCTTCAACTCCCTCGACCTCCCGGCCGTCAAGCGCGACATCCAGGAGGTGCTCACCACCTCGCAGGACTGGTGGCCCGCCGACTTCGGCAACTACGGTCCGTTCATGATCCGCATGGCCTGGCACAGCGCCGGCACCTACCGGATCAGCGACGGCCGCGGTGGCGCCGGTGGTGGCCAGCAGCGCTTCGCCCCGCTGAACAGCTGGCCGGACAACGCCAGCCTGGACAAGGCCCGCCGACTGCTCTGGCCGGTGAAGAAGAAGTACGGCCGCAGCCTGTCCTGGGCCGACCTGATGGTCCTGGCCGGCAACGTCGCCCTGGAGGGCATGGGCTTCGACACCTTCGGCTTCGGCGGCGGCCGCGTCGACGAGTGGGAGCCCGACGAGGACGTGTACTGGGGCCCCGAGACCGTCTGGCTCGACGACAAGCGCTACACCGGCGACCGTGAGCTGGAGAGCCCGCTGGCCGCCGTCCAGATGGGCCTGATCTACGTCAACCCCGAGGGCCCCAACGGCAACCCCGACCCGATCGCCGCCGCCCGCGACATCCGCGAGACCTTCTACCGGATGGCGATGAACGACGAGGAGACCGTCGCGCTGATCGCCGGCGGCCACACCTTCGGCAAGACCCACGGCGCCGGCCCGGCGGACAGCGTCGGCCCGGACCCGGAGGCCGCGCCGATCGAGCAGTTGGGCCTCGGCTGGAAGAGCAGCTACGGCACCGGCGTCGGCGGCGACGCGATCACCAGCGGCCTTGAGGGCACCTGGACGGCCACCCCGATCACCTGGGACAACAGCTTCTTCGAGACGCTGTTCGGCTACGAGTGGGAGCTCACCAAGAGCCCGGCCGGCGCCCACCAGTGGAAGCCGAAGGACGGCGCCGGCGAGGGCACCGTCCCGGACGCGCACGACCCGAGCAAGCGGCACGTCCCGATCATGCTCACCACCGACCTGTCGCTGCGCTTCGACCCGGTCTACGGGCCGATCTCCCAGCGCTTCCTGGAGAACCCGGACCAGTTCGCCGACGCCTTCGCCCGCGCCTGGTTCAAGCTCACCCACCGCGACATGGGCCCGATCGTGCGCTACCTCGGCCCGGAGGTCCCGAGCGAGCAGCTGCTCTGGCAGGACCCGCTGCCGGCCGTCTCGTACCAGCAGGTCGGCACCGCCGACGTCGCCGACCTCAAGCGTCGGATCGCCGCCACCGGCCTGTCGGTCTCCGAGCTGGTCTCCACCGCCTGGGCCGCGGCCTCCTCCTTCCGCAGCAGCGACAAGCGCGGCGGCGCCAACGGCGGCCGGATCCGGCTGCAGCCGCAGGCCGGCTGGGAGGTCAACGAGCCCGACCGGCTGGCCGCCGTGCTGCGCGCCCTGGAGGGCGTGCGGGAGGAGTTCAACGCGCAGGCCGGCGACAAGCAGGTCTCGCTGGCCGACCTGGTGGTGCTGGCCGGTGGCGTCGGCGTCGAGCAGGCCGCCAAGGCGGCCGGCCTCGCGGTCGAGGTGCCGTTCGCGCCCGGCCGGGTGGACGCCCCGCAGGAGCTGACCGACACCGAGTCCTTCGCCGCGCTGGAGCCGAAGGCCGACGGCTTCCGGAACTGGGTCGGCAAGGGCAACCGCCTGCCGGCCGAGTTCCTGCTGCTCGACAAGGCGAACCTGCTGGGCCTGAGCGCGCCCGAACTGACCGTCCTGGTCGGCGGTCTGCGCGTGCTGGGCGCCAACCACCAGCAGTCCGCGCACGGTGTCCTCACCAAGACCCCGGGCGTGCTGACGAACGACTTCTTCGTCAACCTGCTGGACCTGGGCACCAGCTGGAAGTCCACCTCGGAGGACGCGCACACCTTCGAGGGCCGGGACGCCTCCGGCGCGGTCAAGTGGACCGGCACCCGCGCCGACCTGGTCTTCGGCTCGAACTCCGAACTGCGCGCCGTCGCCGAGGTGTACGCGAGCGACGACGCCAAGGAGAAGTTCGTGTCGGACTTCGTCGCGGCCTGGGTCAAGGTCATGAACGCGGACCGCTTCGACCTGGTGTGACAGGGCTGACCTAGACGGGAGCCCGGGGGCACCAACCCCCGGGCTCCCGTTGTGTGTTGTCGCGTGTCGGCGCGGGTCAGCGCGGATCGGGCACGGAGCCCACGCTGACCAGCCCGGTCTCGTACGCCGCGACCACCACCTGGGCCCGGTCCCGCAGGCCCAACTTGCCCAGGATCCGGGCGACGTGGGTCTTCACCGTCGCTTCGGAGAGCTGCAGCCCGGCGGCCAGCTCGGCGTTGCTCAGACCCCGGGCGAGCAGCGTCATCACCTCCAGCTCGCGCGGGGTGAGGGTGGCCAGCTCGCGGTGCGGGGCGGCGGCATCCGGGGCAGCCGGTCGGGCGAAGCGCTCGACCAGGCGGCGGGTGATCGCGGGGGCGAGCAGCGCGTCGCCGGTGCGCACCAGCCGGACGGCGGCGGCCAGGTGCTCCGGGGTGACGTCCTTCAGCAGGAAGCCGCTGGCCCCGGCGGCCATCGCGGCGTAGACGTAGTGGTCCAGGTCGAAGGTGGTCAGCATGATGATCCGCGGTGCGTGCTCGGCCCCGCCAGGGCCGTCGGCGAGGATCCGGCGGGTGGCCTCCAGCCCGTCCAGGCCGGGCATCCGGATGTCCATCAGCACCACGTCCGGTCTGGTCCGGCGGACGGCGGCGACCGCCTGCTCGCCGTCCTCGGCCTCGGCGACCACCTCGATCCCCTCGGACTCCAGGATCAGCCGGAACCCGATCCGGACCAGGGCCTGGTCGTCGGCCACCACCACGCGCAGCGCGCTCATCAACTCTCCAGCGGGATCAGGGCCGTGACGCGGTAGCCACCGCGCGGCCGGGGACCGGTGTGCAGGGTGCCGCCGTAGACGGCGAGGCGTTCGCGCAGCCCGAGCAGGCCGCGCCCGTTGCCGGTGGCGGCGGCGCCGGTGGGGCGGCCGCCGGTGTCGGTGACCTCCACCCGCAGCCGGTCGGGGGTGTACTCGACGGTCACCGCGGCGTCGGCGCCGCCCGCGTGCTTGACGGTGTTGGTGAGCGCCTCCTGGACGACCCGGTAGGCGGCGAGTTCGACCCCGGGCGGGACGGCCCGGCGCTCGCCGCACACGCTCAGCTCCACCGGCAGCCCGGCCCGGCGCACGCCCTCGACCAGGGCGTCGAGCCGGTCGAGGCCGGGCTGCGGGCTGAGGTCGGCCTCCGCCGCCGGGTCCGCCCCGCTGCCCGCGTCGATGGTCAACAGGCCCATCACGTGCCGCAGTTCGGTCATCGCCGCGCGCCCGCCGGTCTCCACCGCGGCCATCGCCTCGCGGGCCTTGTCCGGGGCGGTGTCCAGGATCTTGCGGGCGGCCCCGGCCTGGATCGTCATCATGCTCACGTTGTGGGTCACCACATCGTGCAACTCCCGGGCGATCCGCGCCCGTTCGAGCTCCAAGGCGCGCTCCAGCGCGGCCAGCTGCTCGCGTTCCAGGGCGGACAGCCGCTCCCGCCCCTCCTCCACCCGGCGGCGCCACATCCGCAGTTCGTAGGCGACCGCCAGCACCGGCACCAGGACCAGGACGGCGATCACCCCGTTCGGGAAGTGCGGCAGCTTCGCGTCGTTGAACAGCACCACCAACGCGGCGGTGGCGACCGGTAGGTTCGGCAGCACGGCGCCCGGTCGGCGCCCGTACGCGGCCGCGCTGTAGGTGGCGACGATGACCGCCACACCCGCCGAGTACGCGATGTCCGCGGACTGTGACCGCACCAGCAGCGCGGCCGGCAGCACCGTCCACAGCACCGCCAGCGGATAGCGGCGGCGCAGCACCAGTGGCAGCGGGACGAGCGGGACGAGTAGCAGCACCCCGTGCCAGGTGCCGTCCCGCGGGGCGCCCGCGATGGTGGCGTAGCGGCCGGAGGTGAAGGCGAGGAACAGGGCCAGGGCCAGGTCGAAGACCTGGCCGCGCCGGGTCGGCCGGGGCGGGGGAGCCGCGCCGGGGTCGCCGCTCAGTCGGGCCGCCGCCGTGCGCAGCCGCTGCACCGTCGGATGGTCGATCACGTTGATCACCGGGACATTGTGGCGGTCGGCCGCCGTCCGTGACAGCCCCGCGGGCGACGGCAGCCGGTACACCGGGCGACTACATCGGAAGGATGACACCGCGCCGGGTCCACCGGACGCGGTACGGAACTTGCCGCGGGCGGCGGACGCGGGTGCGGGCCGCTCGTTCGTACGTTCTTCCTCGTCACCAGGCAGGACACGATGAGGAGCGGGGACATGAGCGGCGATCCGGTGATCGAGCTGAGCGGTGTGAGCCGCCACTACGAGGGCGCGCGGGCGGCCTTGGACGGGGTCACGCTGAGTGTGCGGGAGGGGGAGTCGGTGGCGGTGCTCGGCCCGTCCGGCAGCGGGAAGTCCACCCTGCTGAACCTGGTCGCCGGGCTGGACCGGCCGAGCGAGGGGACGGTCACGGTGGCCGGGGTCCGGGTGGACCGGCTGAACGAGTCCGCCTCGGCCCGCTACCGGCGCGGCACGATCGGCATGGTGTTCCAGTTCTTCAACCTGCTGGACGACCTCACCGTGGCCGACAACGTGGTGCTGGCCGGCGAGTTGGCCGGTGTCCCGCGAGCCGAGGCCCGGCGCCGGGCGGCCGAGCTGCTGGAGTCGCTCGACATCGACCGGCACGCCCGCGCCCACCCGGGCCGGCTCTCCGGCGGAGAGCGCCAACGCGTGGCGGTGGCAAGGGCGTTGATGAACGATCCGGCCCTGCTGCTGGCCGACGAGCCGACCGGCGCGCTGGACTCGGCCTCCGGCGAGGACGTCAAGGAGCTGTTCCGCGAGCTGCACCAGGACGGCCAGACCATCCTGATCGTCACCCACGACCTGAGCCTCGCCGAGGACTGCGCCACCCGCACGGTCCGGATGCGGGACGGCCGGGTCGAGTCGGACTCGGCGGCGGAGGTGGGCGCATGAGTGAGCGAAGCGAACTCATCATCAAGAGGTGCGTGTTGCGCGAAGCGCCTGCCGAGCGCAGCGAGGTGGGCGCATGAGCGCGCTCGGTCGTGTCGTTCGTGCCGGGGTGCGCAGGCGCCGGACCCAGTCGGTCGCGGTCGGGCTGGCCGCAATGGTGGCCACCACCTGCTCCGTCCTCGGCGGTTCGCTGCTGGTCGCCTCCCAGGCCCCCTTCGACCAGGCCTTCGACGGCCAGCACGGCGCCCACCTCACCGCGCGCTTCGACGGCACCCGGGTGAGCGCCGACCAGCTCGCCGCCACCGGGCACGCCGCCGGGGTGACGGCCGCCGCCGGCCCCTTCCGCACCGTCACGGTCGACCCGGAGCCGGGCCCCGGCTCGACCGTCCCGGCGGGCCTGACGATGCCGCCGATGACCGTCGTCGGCCGCGCCTCGGCCGCCGGCGGTGTCGACAACGTTGCGATGGTGCAGGGGAGTTGGCCGACCAAGCCGGGCGAGGTGGTGCTCGGCGCCATGTACGGCAACCCGGGTGTGCCGATCGGCGGCACCCTCCGCCTGCCCGGTCTGCCGGGCGCGCCCTCGCTGACGGTCGTCGGCCTCGCCCGGTCCGTCAGCCGGACCGCCGACGCCTGGGTGATGCCCGAGACCATCCCGTCCCTCACCGCGCCCGGCAGCACCCCCGGTTACGAGATGCTCTACCGCTTCGCCCAGGCCGGCACCGCCGACGCGATGACCGCTGACCGGGCCGCCGTCGCATCCGCCGCGCCCGACGGCGCGCTCACCGGCGCCCAGTCCTGGCTCACCGCCAAGCAGGGATCGGACCGCAACACCGCGCTGTTCCTGCCCTTCATGGTCGCCTTCGGCCTGCTCGGCATGGCGATGTCGGTGCTGGTGGCGGGCAATGTGGTGGCCGGTGCGGTCGGCACCGCCACCCGGCGGATCGGCGTGCTCAAGGCGATCGGCTGCACCCCCGCCCAGGTGGTGCGTGCCTACGTCGCGCAGGCGCTCGTCCCGGCCACCGCCGGCACCCTGCTCGGGGTGGTGGTGGGCAATCTGCTGACCGTTCCGGTGCTCGCCACCGCCGGGAACCTCTACGGCACCAACGCCTCGGGCATCGCGCCCTGGGTGGACGTCGCCGTGGCGGGGGGAACGCTGGCCGCCGTCGCCCTGGTCGCCTGGGCGGCCGCCGCCCGCGCCGGACGGCTGCGCACCGTGGACGCGCTGGCCGTCGGCCGTACGGCGGGCGGCACCCGGCGCGACGCCCTCGCCCGGTTCGTCGCCGCGCTGGCGGCACGGCTGCCGCTGCCCCGGCCGCTGAGCCTCGGTCTCGCCCAGCCCTTCGCCCGCCCGGCCCGTGCGGCCGGGATGCTCGCGGCGGTGCTGTTCGGCACGGCGGCGGCGGTCTTCGCGGTCGGCATGGGCGGGACGATGAGCTGGGTGCAGGAGGCGAAGCACCACGACAACTCGGACGTCCTCGTGCACCCCCAGCGGCCCGGCGTTCCCTCCGACGCCTGGTCGGCCCCCGCGGCCAGGCCGGTCGCGGCCGACCCGGCCGCCGTCACCGCCGCCCTGAACGCCCAGCCGGGCACCGCCGCGTACTACGGCCTCGGCGTCGAGGACGTCACCGTCCCCGGGGTCGCCGGGAACACCACGGTGACCGCCTTCACCGGCGATTCCTCCTGGGCCGGCTACCGGATGGTCTCCGGCCGCTGGTACCAGGGCCCGGGCGAGGCCGTCGCCCCCGCCACCTTCCTGACCGAGGCCTCGGCCAAGCTCGGCGACCAGGTGACCTTCACGACCCACGGCCGAACGGTCACCGTCCGGATCGTCGGCGAGGTCTTCGACCCGCACGTGCAGAGCAACGAGCTCTTCACCGACGCCGCCGGCTTCCCGTCCGGCACGGCCCCGGAGCCGGACACCTGGTTCGTCAAGCTGAAGTCCGGCACCGACCACGCCGCCTACGCCACCGCCCTCGGCGGCGCGCTCACTCCGCTGCACATGGCCGCCGAGGCCGGCGTGGAGCACAGCTCCAGCGACTCGATCGCCGCCCTGAACTCGCTCACCGCCACCCTGACCGTGCTGCTGGTCGTGGTCGCCGGGCTCGGGGTGTTCAATACCGTCGTGCTGGAGATCCGCGAGCGCACCCGGGACATGGGCGTCACCAAGGCGCTCGGCATGACCCCGGCGCAGACCGTGGGCGTCGTCCTCGCCTCGGTGCTCCTGGTCGGGGCGGTCGGCGGCGCGATCGGCCTGCCGGCGGGCCTGCTGATGCACGGCCTGACGGTGCCCGCGATGGGCCACAGCGCCGGGCTGAACTTCCCGGCCTCCGCGCTGGACGTCTTCGGCACCCCGGTGCTGGTCCTGCTCGGCCTCGGCGGGGTGCTGATCGCCCTGCTCGGCGCCCTGCTCCCGGCCGTCCGGGCGGCGCGGGCGCGGACGGTGGACGCGCTGCGGGCGGAGTGACCTCCACGGATGTGTGCGCAGGCAGGGCGGGTGGGCGGCCGAAGGGGGCCGCCCACGCGGACCTGTCCGTGGAGCCCGGACCGGCTCGATGCCGGTGCCGTACCGGATGGCGTGAGCTCAGGCGCCCTCTCCCGTCCGCTCCTCGCCCGTTCCCTCCCCGCCCTCCCGCTCCCCGCCCTCCCGCTCCGCGGCCCGGTCCGCCTCGGCCTTCTTCTCGGCCGCCCGGACCTGCTCGGTGAAGGTGTGCTCGTCGATCCGCTCGACCGCCGCCCCGTGCTTGGCGGCCAGCTCGTCCGCCGGGCCGGGCGAGGCCTCCCGGACGTCCAGGGCGAGCAGCGCCCCGCCGTCCGGCACCCGGGGTGAGAGCACGATCATCGCGGCACCGGCCTCCGTCGCGTAGTGCTCCTCGGCCGCGTTGCCGAGCGCCGCGCCCGCCGCGAAGCCCAGCAGCATCCCGACCGGCCCGCCCAGCAACCCCACCAGGCCGCCCACCAGGCCCGAGCCGACGGTGGCCACGCCCGCGCCCCGGGTGAAGGTGTCCCGCACCTCCAGCACGCCGTCGGCACTGCGCTCCAGCGCGGCCGCCATCCGCAGGCCCGGAAGGTGCTGCGCCTCGTCGAAGGCCGAGCGCCAGGCGGTGGCGTCGGGGAAGGTCAGCAGGACGAGGTTGTGCTGCTCGCTCATCGCACTCCGATCGGGGTGGGGCTGCCCGTGTCTCCATCGTGACCTTCGCTCCGGGGCGCTGCCACAGGAGCGACAGTTCAAACCAGGGTCGTGGTCCACCCGGGCACGACCGCCCCTGTTTCGGCCAGGTGTGGAGCCACCCGAACGATCGGACGGCGGGGGCGGGTGGAGGGAGCGAGCGGGCTCGGCCTGGGGGAACGAGGGCGCGGCCGCCGGGCTCCCGTTGGTTCGATCCTGGCCGAAACGAGGACCGGTGGTGTGCATGCCACTGGTGTGCCGAGTGGGGCGCTGCCAAGATCCGGATTCGGCACACCCGTGCCAGATCCGAACGCTTGGAGGAGGCAGCATGCAGCCCACGGCTGAGCAGGTTCGCGCACTCAAGGACGAGGACTTCCGGCTCACCCTCGGTCAGGGCCACCAGGTCCACCCGGCCGGCGAGCTCTCGGACGAGCTCTACGTGACCGCCGCGGTGCTGAACAGCACCTGCGACGGTTGGTCCAGCTGCGGGCGGCTCTGCAGCTACTGAGACCGGGATCCGGCGCGGGCCCCGGTTCGTACGGTCGGCCGGGGTCCGCACCGGACAGGCGCTCCGCGCGCCTTCGCGCACCGGCGCCGAACGGACAGAGCAACAGTGCAGACAGAGAGGCAGCACCACCCAGTGGTCGACGCGTCCGAACTCCTGCGGGCTGCCGCCCGAGCCGTCCCGCTGAACGCCCGCGGCCGGGCGCCGGAAGGGCCCGACGCGGAGGCGCTCGGTGACGCCGACCGCGCCGAACGCCGTGAGCGGGCCGCCCGGAAACTGGAGCGCTGGCGGGCCCAGGCGCCGTTCGACCGCGCCGACTGGTTCACGCGCCGGCTCACGGCCGACGGCATCGACCCCGACGCCCTGCACGCCCTGCTCGCCGAGCACCCGGACGCGCTCGCCGACCGCCTCGGAACGCACCCCTGGGCCGAGCGGCTCGTCACCGCGTTCCACCGGCCGGCCGCCCTGGACATTCCTGCGGAACACGAATTCGCCGGGCTCGTCGCCCCGCTGCTCGCCGCCGCCCACGACCGCCTGCGCACCGGGCTGGCCGCCCTGGACGCCCCTGCCCTGGGCACCCCCGAGGAACTGGCCGCACTCGCCCTCCCCGCACTCACCGCCGCCGCCCACGCGAGGGCGACCCGGACCGTCATCACCGAACTCCATGTCGCCCGACTCACCGGCGAGTTGACCGGCGACACCCCCGAGGGGCGCTACCGCGACTTCGTCGACAGGCTCACCCGGCCCGAGCGGGCGCTGCGACTCCTCGCCGAGTACCCGGTCCTGGCCTTCCGCCTCACCACCGCCGCGGAGCAGTGGACGACCACCACCCTCGCCCTGTTCCGACGACTCGCCGCCGACCTGCCCGCCCTCGCCCGCACCTTCGCCGACGGCCGCCCGCTCGGCCGGCTCACCGAACTCGCCACCGGCCTCGGCGACCCGCACCGCGGCGGTGCCACGGTCAGTTCGCTGCGCTTCGAGCACGGCGTGCGGATCGTCTACAAGCCGCGGCCCCTCGGCGCCGAGACCCACTTCCAGCAGATCCTGCACTGGCTCAACCCGCAGCTGCGGCTGCCCCTGCGCGACCTCGCCCACCTGGCTCGCGACGGCTACGGCTGGGTCGCCCACCTCACCGCCGAACCGGCCCGGGACGAAGTCGAGTTGAGTGCCTTCTACCATCGCGCCGGCACCCTGGCCGCGCTGATGTACGTGCTCGACGCGGTGGACTGCCACGCCCAGAACCTGCTCGCCGTCCGGGACCAACCCGTGCTCATCGACCTGGAGGCGATCCTCCACCCCGACCTGCACGAGCCCGCCAAGGACCTGTCCGAGTCCGAGCGGCTCGCCCGCCACCAGGCCCGGCACTCGGTGCTGCGCTCCGGCCTGCTCCCCGAACGGATGTGGGACGAGGGCAACGGCGGCACCGACCTCTCCGCCCTCGGCTGGGACCCGGCCAGCCTCCCGCCCCGCCCCGCGCCGGTCCTGGTCGACGAAGGGACGGACGAACTCCGCGTGGAGTACCGGAGGTTGCCGGTGGAAGCCCCCGGCAGCCGACCCGTGCCGGCCGGGCAGCCGCTGCGACCGGCCGACCACCTGGCGGAGTTGGAGGCCGGATTCACCGAGGCCTACCGGCTGCTCGCCGCCGACAAGGGTCAACTCCGCTCCCTGCTCCGCGCGTTCGCGGCCGACGAGACACGCCTGCTGCGCCGCGACACCTTCGAGTACCGCAGCCTGCTCGGCACCGCCTGCCACCCCGACCTGCTGCGCGACGGCCTCGACCAGGACCGCCACCTGGACCGGCTCTGGTCCCTGGCCGCCTGGGAGGAGCGCGCCCTCGCCTACGTCGACCACGAACGCGCCGACCTGTGGCGCGGCGACGTGCCCGTCTTCACCATCCGCCCCGACGGCGTCGACGCCCGCTCCTCCACCGGTGCCCTCATCCCCGACGTCACGGACCGGCCCCCGCTCGACCTCGCCCTCGCCAAGGCCGACGCCCTCGGCGAGGAGGACCTGGAGCGCCAACTCCAGCTGCTGCGGCTGTCGGTGACGACCTCCGGCGGCGCCCGGGAGCCGCACGGCCGGGCGGTCGTGCGGACACCGGTGGCCGGTGCGGCCCCCGGCCGGGGAACCGCCGACCGCGCCCTCGCCATGGCCGTCGAGGTCGGCGAAGGGCTGCTGCGCGAGGCCTGCCGAGGGAGCGCCGACCTCGCCTGGGTCGGCCCCAACTGGGCCCCACCCGGCCACTGGGTGCCCGCCGAACTCGGCCCCGACCTGTACAGCGGCACGGCCGGTGTGACGCTCTTCCTCCACCAACTAGCCTGCGCCACCGGCGACCGTGACCACCGGACGGCCGCCTCCGCCGCCGAACTGACGCTCCGCCGGCAGATCCGGCGGCGCGCCGACCGCCTCGGCGGCGGCCTGTCCGGCCTCGGTGGCCTGCTCTACGCGCTCACCCAGCTCACCGCCCACCATCCGGACGCCGAACTCGACGCGCTCGGCTCCCTCCTCCTCGGCCGTGTCACCGCCACCGCCGCCGGCGACACCCAGTACGACCTCCTCGCCGGGAACGCGGGCACCATCGGCGGCCTGCTCGCCTGGGAGGCCGTCCGCCCCGGGCCCGCCGTCACCGACGCGCTGGCGGCCTGCGCCGAACGCCTCGTCCAGGCCGCCGCCCCGCACCCCGAGGGCGGCGCCGGCTGGCTGCCCGCCTCCCTCGCCGGTGCCGTCACCCGCCCCCTCGCGGGCTTCGCCCACGGTGGCTCCGGCATCGCCTGGGCCCTGGCCCGGGCCGGGCACCGCCTCGGCGACCCCCGCCTGCCCCGACTCGCCCTCGCTGCCGTCGCGTACGAGCGCACCCTGTTCGACCCCGCCGCCGCCAACTGGCGCGACGTCCGCGAGGACGACGGGCCCGACGGCCCCAGCTACCCCGCCCTCTGGTGTCACGGTGCCTCGGGCATCGCGCTGGCCCGCACCGACCTCGCCCGACTCGTACCGGAAGAACGCGAGTCGCTCCTCGCCGAGCGTGACGCCGCCCTCGGTACGGTGCTCCGGGAGGGCTTCGGTCACAACTCCTCGCTCTGCCACGGCGATCTCGGCAACCTGGAGGCCCTCCACCTCGCCGGCGGATCGTGGCAGGCCGCCGCCGAGCGGCAGACCCGCGCCACCCTGGACGACCTGGCGGCCCGGGGCTGGACCTGCGGCCTTCCGCGCGGGGTCCGCAGCCCCTCGCTGATGGTCGGCCTGGCCGGCATCGGCCACGGCCTCCTGCGCCTCGCCGCCCCCGGCGTCACCCCCTCCGTCCTGACCCTCGAACCGCCGACTGCCTGATCCCGCCGGGCCGTTGCCGCTAGCCGTCGGCCGCCCGAGTCGTCCGGCGGCGGCCGGCAGCGCGCGGCCGTCGCCTGGGCGCTCTACCGTACGGTGCGCAGCCCCGGCCTGCTGGTCCCTGACGAGCCGACCCGTCCCGGCGCAGCGGACTCCGGGCTCCGCGGGTTCGTGAGGCGAAGCCCGGCGCACCGGCACCCCGCCGGTGCGCCGGGCAGGCCGCTCAGTCGAGGCAGAACTCGTTGCCCTCGATGTCCTGCATGGCCAGGCACGATTCATTGACGCCGTCGGCGCGCAGCAGTTGCACGCGCACCGCACCGAGCGCGACCAGCCGTGCGCACTCGGCCTCCAGCACGGCGACGCGCTCCTCACCCACGAGCCCGGTGCCGACCCGCACGTCGAGGTGCACCCGGTTCTTGACGACCTTGCCTTCGGGAACGCGCTGGAAGTACATGCGCGGGCCCACACCCGTGGGGTCCATGCAGACGAACGCCGCACCCTGGCGCTCGGCCGGCAGCGAGTGGTTGTAGTCGTCCCAGGTGGCGAACCCCTTCGGCGGCGGCGGTACGACGTACCCCAGCACCTCGCACCAGAAGCGGGCGACGCGCTCGGGTTCCGCGCAGTCGAAGGTGACCTGGAACTCCTTGATCGATGACATCGGTCCTCCATGACGCGTGCTGTTCAGGGCGGCCCCGGATGTCATCGCTGCGTGGTGAGCGGACGTGTCACCAGGGATGCGTCGATGTCCACCTCGTCGTCGAGCAACCTGGTGATCTCGGGCACGGCGGGTGAGCCTGCCACATGATCACCGTCGGCTCAACCGGTTTTCCGCCCGTGCAACGTGGTGGACCATGGCGGTATGGAGCTGAGGATCGAGGCCGCCGACCTGCCGGGCCGCGAGTGCGGCGCCGGGCCCGGGTTCCCGGGGTATCGGGACATCCACGTCGCCGTCCAACGCCGCGGCCGCCCGGCCGAGTTGCTCGACCCGCAGCCCGGGGACGCGGCGCGGGCGCGCTGGTTGCTGGAGTGCGCGGCGAAGCGGCTGCCGGACGGCGGGGTGGACATCACCGGCCGGTACGTCCAGGGCGGGCCGGGCGGCCGGTTCGTCTACCTCAGCTGGGTGACGCGCGCGGGCGACACGTGGTCGCTGTTCCGCCGGGCCAAGCTGTTGCTGGCGGGGGTCGACCCTGCCACCGTCGAGGCGGCCGTGGCGAGCGGATTGCTGGTCGCCCGCCTCGGCCTCACCGACGCCAAGGGCCACCCGCTGTGCGCCGCCGTCCGCCCGCCGCTGGTCATCTGGACGGCAGCGGGCTGAGCGCCGCGCACTCCAGCGGCGCCGACGGGTCCACCGAGAGGTCGGCGGGCGCCGGCCGGGTACCGGCACGGACCAGCAGATCGCCGATCGCCGCCACCATCGCGCCGTTGTCGGTGCACAGCCGCAGCGGCGGTACCCGCAGGGCGATGCCCGCCGCCGCGCAGCGTTGCTCCGCGAGCGCCCGTACCCGTGAGTTGGCCGCGACCCCGCCGACCACCACGAGGGTGCCGATCCCGTGGTCGGTGCAGGCGCGCACCGCCTTGCGGGTGAGCACGTCCGCGATCGCCTCCTGCAGCGCGGCCGCCGCGTCGGGCACGTGGGGTTCGGGCCGCGCCTCGACCCAGCGGGCGGCGGCGGTCTTCAGGCCGGAGAAGGAGAAGGCGTACGGGTCGTCCTTCGGCCCGGTGAGCGGGCGGGGGAGCCGTACGGCCGTCGGGTCGCCGGCGCGGGCGGCGCGGTCGATCGCGGGGCCGCCGGGGTAGGGCAGGCCGAGGACGCGCGCGACCTTGTCGAAGCACTCGCCGGCCGCGTCGTCCAGGGTGTCGCCGAGGTGGACGATCGGGTCCCGGGCGAGGTCCCGGACGAGGAGCAGCGAGGTGTGTCCGCCGGAGACGATCAGCACCACGCAGGGGTTCGGCAGCGGCCCGCCGTCGAGGGTTGCGGCGGCGACGTGCCCGGCGAGGTGGTGCACCCCGTACAGCGGGACGCCGAGCGAGAACGCGTACCCCTTGGCGGCGGCCACCCCCACCTGCAGCGCCCCGGCCAGCCCCGGACCGGTGGTGACGGCGACCGCGCCGACGTCACCGAGCGTCAGCCCGGCCCGGTCCAGCGCCTCCTGGACCACCGGCGCCATCGCGTGGACGTGCGCCCGGGCGGCGATCTCCGGAACCACCCCGCCGTAGCGGGCGTGCTCGTCCATCGACGAGGCGACGGCCTGCCCGAGCAGGACGCCGTCCCGGACCAGGCCCGCGCCGGTCTCGTCGCAGGAGGACTCGATGCCCAGTACGACCACCGGCGACCCTGTCACAGCCACTCACCCTCATCAGCCATTACACGTTCGGGTGACCATTGTGCCCGACAAGATGTGAGGAATAAGCAGGAGCCCATACTTCGCTCCTGCAAGTCATACGCAATAGTGTTGTCCCGGCACGATCGATACGACCAACCCGCCGAAAGGGGCCGTGTCCTGATGGGCACCTACACGCTTCCCGACCTGCCGTACGACTACTCCGCGCTGGAGCGGGCGATGTCGGCCGAGATCCTGGAGCTGCACCACTCCAAGCACCACGCCGCTTACGTGAAGGGCGCGAACGACACCCTGGAGCAGCTCGCCGAGGCGCGCGACAAGGAGCAGTTCGGCGGGCTGGTCGGTCTGCAGAAGACCTTCGCCTTCCACCTGTCCGGCCACGTGCTGCACTCGCTGTTCTGGCAGAACCTCTCCCCGGAGGGCGGCGAGCGCCCCGAGGGCGAGTTGGCCGACGCCATCACCGAGCACTTCGGCAGCTTCGAGGCCTTCAAGAAGCAGCTCACCAACGCCACCACCGGGGTCCAGGGCTCGGGCTGGGGCATCCTCTCCTGGGAGCCGCTCGGTCAGCGCCTGATCGTCGAGCAGGTCTACGACCACCACGGCAACGTGGGCCAGAACACCACCCCGCTGCTCGCCTTCGACGCCTGGGAGCACGCGTACTACCTGCAGTACCGCAACGTCCGCCCGGACTACGTCACCCGCCTGTGGGACGTCGTCAACTGGCAGGACGTCCAGGCCCGCTTCGCGGCCGTCAAGAGCGCCTGACCCGGATCAGGTGACGAAAGGCCCCGGTCCGGTCGGGCGGACCGGGGCCTTCCCCCCTGTTCCGGGCGTCGACGCGGCGCGGGCGCGACGCGGAGCGTTGACGCCGGACACATCCGGCTCACCGAGACGAAGGCCCGACTCCACCCGTTGTTCGCCCGGAAACGGCCACCGGTCGCTACGCTCGGACCACCGCCGGTAACCGGCGGTCGGCGGCCGAACGGCCCGTCCGCTCCCCAGCGAAAGGCCGTCCGATGGCGCCGCGCCTCTCCGTCGTCGTCCCGATCTACAACGTCGAGCGCTACCTCGCGGAGTGCCTGGACTCGATCGCGGCGCAGACCTTCGAGGACTTCGAGTGCGTCATGGTCGACGACGGATCGACCGACGACGGACCCGTGATCGCCAAGGCGTACGCCGCCAAGGACCGGCGCTTCCGGCTGGTCCAGCAGGAGAACAAGGGCCTCGGCGCCGCCCGCAACACCGGCTGGCGCCACCTCACCCCGGGGACCGACTACCTCGCCTTCGTGGACAGCGACGACACCCTGCCGCCGCACGCGTACGAGCTGATGATCCGCACACTGGACGAGACCGGATCCGACTTCGCCGCCGGCAACGCGCTGCGGCTGCGCACCACCGGCCTCTCCCCCTCGCACGCCCACCGCCGCCCGTTCCGCGAGACCCGGCTGCGCACCCACGTCACCGAAACCCCCGCCCTGGTCACCGACCGCACCGCCTGGAACAAGGTCTACCGGCGCACCTTCTTCGACGTCGCCGGCATCCTCTACCCCGAGGGCATCCTGTACGAGGACGCCCCGGTCAGCGTGCCCCACCACTTCCTCGCCGAGCGGGTCGACGTGCTCGCCGAGCCGATCTACCACTGGCGGGTGCGCGAGGACGGCGCGCTGTCCATCACCCAGAAGAAGACCGACCCGCGCGGCCTGATCGACCGGGTCCGCTCGATGGAACTCGTCCGGGAGTGGCTGCTGGCCCGCCCCGAGCCGGTGTTCGCCGAGTACCTGCGCGCCTACGACCGGAACTGCCTGGTCGAGGAGATCCCGATGTTCTTCTGGTCCGTCCCGGACGGCGACCGCCCCTACTGGGAGGTCTACCAGCGGCACGTCAGCCGGCTGATCCGGGCCATCGGCACCGAGCGGCTGGCCGGGCTGAGCGCCCAGCTGCGGGTCAAGTACCGGCTGACGCTCGCCGACGCGATGAACCGCTTCGTGGCCGTCCAGCGGGCGCACAGCCTCGTCCGCCGTACCCGCCAGGCGGTCAGGCGTCGGTGAGTTCGCGGGGTGATCCGGCGGACCCCGGACGGCTGCCGGTCGGCCAGGCCATCGAGGTTTGCCCCGACACTGCCCCTCCGGTCCTTGCCCTCACCCCGGAGATCGCCGTAGACCGGCTCTGAGACGTGGCGACCACGGCCCGAACCGCCTGTCCAGGAGGTAGATGTGCACGCGCACGACCAGCGATCGCAGGGCAAGTCCGAGCACCGGGAACACAGCCGGCCGGCCGCACGGCAGCAGCCCGCGCCGCTGCACCTCCAGTCGATCCATGCGCTGCAGCGCACCATCGGCAACGCGGCCGTCGTCCAACTGCTCGGGCAACAGCGGCAGTCGCAGTCCCCCGTGCAGCGCTCGACCGTCCACCAGGTGCTGCGGTCGCCGGGCCGCCCACTGGCGGACGACATGCGGGCGGAGATGGAGGCCCGCCTGGGCGCCGACTTCAGCAGCGTGCGGATCCACGACGACTCCGCCGCGGCCCGCTCCGCAGCCGAGATCAGCGCCCGCGCCTACACCTCCGGCGAGCACGTCGTGCTCGGCCACGGCGGCACCGACAAGCACACGCTGGCCCATGAGCTCACCCACGTCATCCAGCAGCGCTCGGGCCCCGTGGCGGGTACCGACCAGGGCGACGGACTGTCCGTGAGCGACCCCGGCGACCGCTTCGAGCGCGCCGCCGAGGCGAACGCCGTCCGGGCGCTGAGCCGGACGGTACCTCCGGCCGGCCAGCGGGTCGCCGCTCAAGCCCCTTCCGCCGGACCGGAGTTGCCGGTGCAGCGCGCCTTCACCGGCAAGCCGTACGTCACCTACGGCGCGCTGAACGGAAACGGCGTCGGCACCTCGATGCATGCCGAACTCTGGCCCGGCCAGCTCGGCAAGGGCTCCAAGCCCAGCGTCCAGCCGTCCTGGTGGCCGACCGGGAGTGGCGCGACCGCCGACTGGTTCAGCAAGTTCATGGTGCAGGGGCACCTGCTCAACGAGCAGGTCGGCGGCCCCGGCAACACCATGACCAACCTGACGCCACTGTGCAAGTCCGCGAACTCGGCGCACCACGCGAAGGTCGAGAAGGACGTCAAGGCCGAGGTGCTGACCAACGGCAACGTGGTCGAGTACGCCGTGACGGCCGACTACAGCACCCACCCGGCCGGGAAGGACTTCGCGCCGATCGCGAGCGCGGTGGAGGCCGACATCGACGCCAACTACGCCGCCAAACTCGCCGGCAAGATCGAGGCCGAGTACACCGTCTACGACACCGCCGGCAACGAACTGCACGGCGACGCGTGGGAGATCGAGAACAACCGGCTGTAACACCTGCTGGCGCCCGTGAAGGAGACGTACGTGATCGCCCCCCGCGCCCGGCTGGCCGCGATGATCGAGGACCTGGAGCGCAACCCCCGCGTGCAGCTCCTGGAGGCCACCGTCGCACCGCCGACCCCACCATCCGACATCGAACTCGCCGTCCGCCTGGCCCACGGCCGCCTCCCGGACGGCGTCGAGGCCTTCTACCGCGAAGTCGGCGCGGTCCGCCTGAGGTGGCGCCACACCGTCCCCGAGTTCCTCCACGGCGACCTCTCGGACCAGGGCCTCGTCAACCTGCTCCCGCTGCCCGAAGTCTTCGCCGACTGGCACGGCGTCACCTGGCACTCGTCACAGGACCAGGAGTACCGCCCCGTCAAGCCCTTCGACATGTTCGTCCCCGAGGCCTGCGCGGCGTTCGTTCCTCCCCTCGACTCCGTCCACTACCACTACTTCGGCGAGGAGCTGTACGACACCGGGTACTCGTTCGACGCCTACCTGGAACGGCTGCTCGCCTCCCGCGGCTTCTGGTACTGGCCGCAGACGCTCTGCCAGGAGTTGGTGGAGAGCACCGAGGTCGCCGCGTTCCGTCGCGCGATGCCGGTGATCTTTCCGGACCACGACGACGCACTGTTCCGGCCGCTGCGACGCTGAACCGGTGGTGCTCGTGCCGCTCCCGCGCCGGAGCGGGTGGCACGAGCGCGTCCGAGGGGGCGGTGCGATGGGTGGGCCGGCGGGGTGTGACCGCCTAGCGGACGTCGCCGGCCATGCGGGTGTCGAGGGCGTTCCCCGGGATGAGGCGCTTGTGCACCGCGCCCACATCCCGGACGGCGTCCGCGTCGGCCGCGATCACGACGTCCTGCACGATGGTGGCGATGGTCCTCTGCTCCTGTCCGGGGGTGCCGAAGAAGCCGTTGAGACCGCAACTCCAACGGCTCGTTCGCGTATGCCACAGCTCACTCCAATGCTGAGGCTCGATCGTCCAGTTCCTCGACGCCGGGTACGTCGCGGAGGCGGTAGAGGCGGGCGCGCATGTCGTTGACGGCGTCCTGAACCTTGATGAAGCGGATGCCGTCCGCGCAGTCGAGGAAGTCGTTCCACGAAGCGAGGGCGCCGTCGATGTCGTCCTGGCGGAGGCGGACGGTGCCGAGGTCGGCGAGGACGATCGCGCGGGTGCGGCGGCGGTCGAGGCCGTGGATGTCGAGCGCATGGTGAAGGTGGTCCTGCGCGCTGGTGCAGTCACCGAGTTGGGCGAGAATCATGCCGGACTCATGGGCCCACCGGCCGATGCTGTAGTGCGAGGCCCAGGACTCGCCTGGGGCGTCGCTGGCACGTTCGATCGCGGTCTGTGAAGCCGAGAGCGCGGCGGTTGCGGTACGGCGATCGCCGTCGAGGGCAGCGGCGTTGGCGAGGGTGGCCTGGTAGTAGGCCAGGGCCCGGGGGGAGTCGAGGGTCTTGGCCTGGTCGACGCACTCCTCCGCTATCCGGACGGCGGTGGGTCTGAAACCGAGGTCGATGGCCTGGACGGCAAGGCCACGGAGGGCGGTGGCGGCCAGTTCGGCGTCGCGGGCCTCGGAGGCCAGGCGGAACGAGTGGGCGTAGTACTGCTGGGCGGCGTCCTGGTTGCCCTCGTCCTGGGCCATCCATCCGGCCAGGTGGACTAGTTGGGACGTGGCCGCGAAAAGCTCGCGGCCGACGGCTTCGCTCCAGGTGCCGTCCAACCAGGGGGCTACGTCGTCGTGGAGGTAGCGGACGGCGAGATGGCGGGCGTGTCCGCCGCCGAGTTCCGCCGCAGCGTCGCCGAGCGACTTGGTCATTTGACGGATCGCGGCGACCTCGCCCCGGCCGACTTGGACCTTTCCACCGGACTTGAGCCGCACGCGGCGGAGTACGGCGTCGGGGTCAGGCAGGCCCAGCGCCGCGAGCGCGTAGGCGCTGGAGGCGGCTACGAATCCCCGGCGATCCACCACGTCCCTCCGGCTCAGCTCGATGACGGAATCCACGGTATCGCCAGTTCCGGTCTCATCCTGACCAGTTGGCGGGCTGCTAACCGTTTCTGCTAGGTCGATGCCCAGAAGCGAGATCTGATTTGGAATCCGGCACTTCGGCACGTGACCAGTCCTTTGCCTTTGGGGGCTCGCAGGCCGGCCCCGGGCCGGTCCGACGGTCCGGTGCCGACTGTCGCTCATCGCAAGGGCCATGCATTCGCCGGGTGGTCGAGCCAGGCCGTATGCCCCTTGGACGTAACGGTGAGGCCGAACCGATCCGGCCCGGGACGGTCGTGGTCGAGCCACCACTGGTGAGCGGCTTCGACCTCGTTCCACAACCGGCGGGGGCCGTGCTGCCAGACGGTGTAGCGCTCGGTGCTTTCGGCACCGTCCCAGTCGACCGCCGCCCAGGAGCTGCCGTCGGTCGTGGCAACCCAGAGGCGGGTTTCCACGCCGTCGACGTCGGGCGCGTGGTGCCAGGCGTACCAGAGGTCGCCGAGGCGGTGGCCGAGCGCGAACTGGGTCTCGAACTCGGAGTCGGCGACGGCCCAGGGATCGAGGGTGGACGTGGACTCGGTCGGGATGTGGTCGTCCATGACGACGTCCCGGAAGAGCCTGAGGTCGAGGCGCTGGGTGCGCATCAGCATGAAGGCGCTGTCCGGTGTGTAGCGGCCGGTGGCCGTTCCGTCCTCGCCGACGGTGAGGCGGAGCAGGCCGCCGCAGATCCAAGGGTTTTCCCAGGGAGCGAGCACCGCTCCACCGAGCCTCGTCTGGCTGATCCAGGCGTAGGGAATGCGTTTGATCGAGCATGTCGCCACAACTCGGTCGTACGGCGCCTCGGCGCCCCAGCCGAGGCTTCCGTCCCCATGGACGACGCTGGGGACATAGCCGTTGGCGTTCAGGTTTGACCGGGCGAGTTCGGCCACGGCGGGGTCGATCTCGATCGTGGTCACGTTGGTGTCGCCCAGTCGGTGGGAGAGGAGGGCGGCGTTGAACCCCGTCCCGGAGCCGATCTCCAGAACTCTCATCCCTGGGGCGAGATCCAGGAGTTCGAGCATTTTGAAGACGATCGACGGGGCGGAGGCAGAGGAGGACGGCAACGCATCGGACGGGTTCTCCGGCTCCTGCCCGTCGTTGATCTGCGTTACCACGGGCTTGTCCGTGTGCGCGGCGGCGAACCAGCGATCCGGCTCGTGGTCACGATCGCACGGCGTGAGTTGGTCGTCGTCGCCGCTCAGCCAGATTCGGTCGGGGAGGAAGCGGTGTCGCGGGGTCGCTTCGGCGGCCTTGCGCCACTCCAGGGCCATCTCGTGCCCGAGGAAGCGGGATACGGTCTGGAGCAGGCCGCGCATGGCGGCCTGCTCATCGGTGCTCAGTTGAGTTGTCACTTGCCCTTGTCGCTGTCCTTGCCGTGCTTGCCGGTCTTCGACCCGGACGAGGTGTCCTGGGTCGACTTGCCCGTGTTGAAGTCCTTCTTTCCAGCGTGCTTGCCCTTCCCGCCGTCGTTGGCGCCGCTACCGCCGCCGGAGCTTCCGCCCTTGCCGGTGCCCCATCCCATGGCTACCTCCTACCGGGCCGTGATGGTCGTCGTGGTGTTGATGGTCATGCTGCTCACCGGAATCACCGGAATCACCGGCCCGGGGCCGGGCGGGGCCGGCGGGGGAGGGGGCTTGGGCTGCGGAGTGGTCATGATCGCGCTCCTCTGGTTGGTGAGGCAGGTGTGCAAGGACCGTTGTCGGATGGGGCCTTCGGCCTCGTAGTGCCGACCTGGCCCATGCCGTAGTCGCGCATCCAGATTCGTCTCACCGACCGTGAATGCCGATATCCAGGCGGTAATCTCACCGTGGGATAGATCGACCGACAAGGGGCGCGCCTCATGGGTACCGCACTCGAACCGATCAGGCTGGCCGACCTCGCTTGGCAGAACGAGCAAGTGCGGCGTGCCCTGCGGGATCGAGACGTTGCCGCCCTGTTCCGGTACGTGAGGAGCTTTCCGAGTACGGGAAGGTTGAGGTGTATCGGTACCGAACGGTTCCGGTGTGGCGGATCATCAGGCTGGACCGCGTCCTCTTCGTCGGGGCCTTCGACGCGGATTGGGAAGGACACGAGTCGGCAACCTATAAGGTGCTGCCCACTCCGCACGGTCCCCTGTACCGGGGCTGGTGTCGGCAGTTCGATGTCATGGTGGACGGCGCTGAGCGTGTCTTCTGACGGAGGGAACAGAATGGCGATCGAAGCGGAGCTCAAGGCAGTCGTGCGCGATCCGGAAGGCGTGCTCAAGCAGTTGGAGGAGCGGCACGGCGCCGGCCGCGCCGAGGTCTACCGCGACACGTACTACGACGTCCCGGACGGCAGCCTGATGGGCGCCGACCGTGAGCTGCGGATCCGTACTGTGCACAGCCCGGACGACACGCGCACCGTGCTCACCTACAAGGGTGCCCGGGTGGACGAGGCGTCCGGGTCGAAGCCGGAGGCCGAGACCCGGGTCGAGGATGCCGACGCGACGCATGAGATCGTCCGGGGCCTGGGGTTCACTCCGCGCATCGCGTTCGAGAAGCGCTGTCGGAACTACAGCTTTCAGCGTGACGGGCGGCGTCTGCTGGCCACACTCGTTCGCGTTCCGGAGCTGGACGATGCGACGTTCATCGAGGTGGAGACATCGGCCGCGTCGGTGGATGAGCTTGCTCCGGCTCTCGCCCTGGTCCGTGTCGTGCTGACGGAACTTGGCATCGACGAGGACGACTTGACCACCGAGCTGTACACCGACGCGGTCGCGGCGGCACGGCCGGCATGAGCGGAGCCACACAGTGGCAGAGGACCTGACCTCGGTGGCGTGGTTCCTGTTCGAGCCCGGGACGCTCAAGCAGACCAAGCGTACGGGCCGGTGGATGGCGGGTGTCTGCGATCCGGAGTCGGTCGCAGAACACTCCTGGCGCACGGCGCTGATCGCCTGGATCATCGCCAAACTTGAAGGTGCTGATCCGGCTCAGCGGTGGATCGACAAACAGCAGTGGCCGACTCACCACGAAGACCGCCAGCGCTCTAGCCGGTGCCGTTCTGGCGAGCGACTCCCTCGACTGGCTTCGCGCCGTGCTGGGTGAGACGCCGATCTGACGCGGGGCTCCGAGGCAGCCGTTCTCTCGCGTGGCCGCCCTCCCTGGGAGGGCGGCCACGCGTTCAGGGCGCTTTGACCGCCTACTTAGCGGAGTGCTCCCCGCGGCCACAGCACCTCGACTGGCACGCCGCGCTGCCGGGCGTACGCGACCACGTCCGCCGTCCCGCCGTAGCCCCGAGCCGGCAGGCGGTCCCAGACAGCGAGGAGCTTGTCGACCTGCTGGACGAGGATTTCGCTGCCTGTCATGTGGGCGGCTTCGTCAGACTCCACGTGACCGGTCCGGTGAACGGCTGTGGCGACTTCCAACAGATGGTCGTAGGTGGGGTGATGCCATTGCGGCAGCCCATCCCGGTACTGATCGGCCGGAATGACGGCCTCCAGCCGCGCACCTCGCTCAAGCGCGATCTCCGCCAACCACGCGTCCGGCCCGTCCGCGATGCAGGACACAATGGTCAGTTCGTTCGGGTTCTCGCGCGCGAGAGCGTCTTCGAGCAACTGCCGTACCTGCCCCTCGACCTCGGTCGTCAGCCCTCGGTGCCCCGTGATTCCGATCCGCACCTCACTTCACCCCATGGCGTTTGCGCGTTTGGCCAGCTGTACCAACTCCGATGGCGCACTACGGCCGGCGATGAGGATGAGTTCACGGATCGTCGCCCGCGCACCCACGTGGGTTCGGACGCTCTCTGGCGCCACCTCCTCGGCGCGGAGGAGGCATTCGAGGGCTTCCCCGAGGTGGCGTCGTTGAGCGTGAGCTCTGCCAAGGTCGATCAGGAGCCTGGACCTCCGCTCGGGTGAAAGCCGTCCGGCATCGATTTGTTGGCCCAGGTCCAGAGCCTCGCCCGCATCGCCGAGGTCGACGGCCGTGGAAACCGCCTGGATCTCCACGTTGGTCGGACCGAACTCCAGGTTGAAGTCGTTGCGATCCTCGCCGAGTTGAGCGGCGACCTCTCGGGCGCTGACAATTCCCTCCCGTGCTCGCTCGCGTTGGCCGGCGCGAGCGGCGGCCAACGCGAGAACCAGATGGAGCGAGCCGAGAACTGAAAGCGCTTCCGGTGGTGGGCTGCCCGCCGACATGTGGGTCCGCAGGGCGGCTACCGCACTCCTGGCTGCGTGTTCGGCCTGGTCCAGCCGCCGCAGCCGGACGAATGCATGGGCCATTCGATAGATCCCGGCGAAGACATGCAGAGGCTGCCCGGACTGCTCGGCAGCTCGGATGGCCCGATCGGCGGCAATCCATGCCGCGTCGGCCTCGTCCTGGCGGACGAATGCTGCTGCGACCGCCTGATATGCCTGGCTGAGTAGCAGATGGATTTCGGCGCGCTCGCCTCCGCTGGTGATCCGTGCTGCCCGCTCCAATCGCGGCAGGACATCAGCGATCGCCGTGCTGAGCTCGGCGAAGCGCGAGCTGTGGGTCAGATGCCAGAGCTGCTCGACGGCGGTGGCCAGCTCGGTCGGGTCGGGAGTGCTGGTTCGGTGCTGCTCACCGAACAGTGCATCGAGAGCAGGATGCCCTGAGAGCGACAGTCGTGCGAGGTCAAGGTCGTTGGGCTGGTCCTCGGTCATAGATGCTATGGCAGGCGGCGGAGCATCAGGTCGCAGTGTCTGAACCGAAACGCCAAGGCCGTGCGCCAGTAGCTGGAGTACGTCGAGGCGGACCACCGGCTGGACGCCCCGTTCGACCTGCGATACCCAACTGGCGGTGCGATTGATGGCTGCGGCGAGTTGATCCTGCCTCATGCCGCGACTCTTGCGGAGCTGGGCGACCCGGGCGCCGAACGCCCGCCGCTCTTCTGGGCTCACCGGGCAGCCTGGCCGGAAGACGTGCCCTTGCCGGAGATCTCGTTCAGGAACGTGACCTCGAACGATTCGAGGTACTGGCCGCGTTCGGCCAGAAACCTGCGGACGTGAGGCTGGCGCTCGTGCTCCTCGAACGCCTCGCGATCCGCGTACAGCTCATAGAAGACTCGAACATGCGGTTCGTCCGATACGGCGTGGTTGACGTAGACGAGAGTGCCGGGCTCCTCGGTGCGGATGCCTTCGAGTGCTGCCTCCGCCAGAGCGTCGAAGGCGTGAGCCGCTGCCGCGTCGCGGGCGACGAAGCGCACAACAAGGCCGAATCCCATGGTTCTCCCCTTCCTGGATTGGTCGAGTCTCGCACGACTCGGTGAAGGTCTGCGAGTAGCAGAGTCGCTTGACTCGCAGAATTTCTGCGACTACTTTCAGTGTTGCCAACGTAGCCGAGAGCTATGTGTGGAGTCCCTTTCGCCGCCGTCCAATGGCGGCCACTGCTTGTGGGTGGACTTTGGGTGTCGACTTCGGCTCTTCGTCCACTCGTAGTGATGGAGGAGCAATGGGGTCGGACCTGATCGTCAGTCCGCTCAACACCGCGCGGTTTCCTGTTCCGCTGGAGTGGGGCGAGCCGCCGGGGGCCGACGCGGTGCCGGCGGCGCGGCGGCTTGTCATGGCGATCCTGCGGGAGTGGGGTGTGTCGCTCTCAGAGGACGCGCTTCAGGAAGTCGAGCTGTGTGCGAGCGAGTTGATTGCCAATGCGCTGGTGCACACCAAGGATCGCTGTGTCGTGACCGTCCGCCGCCGTGCTGGGCGGGCGCGGGTGGAGGTTGCTGATCGGTGTCCGGAGCTCCCGCATCGGGAGCGAGACGAGGAAGCGACCGGTGGGCGTGGCCTCCTGCTCGTGGAGGCGCTGGCACATGCGTGGGGCTGGCGCCCGGCAGGGGTGGGCAAGGTGGTCTGGTTCGAGTACCTGGAAACCGTCGAAGCGCCGTGCCCCACGCACGGGTGGGGCACGGCGGAGGACCTTCGAGCTCTGCCCGAGGTGGCGTAGTGGTGACCGTTGGGCGGCTCGTGTGGTGGGTGCTCTTCTCGGCCGCGGTGGTGGCTGGCTTCGTGTCAGGGTGTGACCGTTAGCCGAAGAAGGTGTCCAGGATCTGCTGTGCTGCCAATCCCGCCGGCAGGGTGCCGGCACGGACCTGGGCCTCCAACTCCGGGGCGAGGCGGAGGACGTCGGGGTGTTCGTGCAGCCTCGCGTAGAGCTGGTCATGGACCATGGACCAGGTCCACTCGACTTGCTGTTCGCGGCGCTTGGCGGCCAGGGCGCCCGTTGCGTCGAGGACCTTACGGTGCTGCTGGAGGCGCTCCCACAGCACGTCGAGCCCGGCCCCGTCGAGGCCGCTGCAGGTGAGCACCGGGGGAGTCCACGCCGCGTCCGGCGCCTGCAACAGCCGCAGCGCGCCCGCCAGTTCGCGCGCCGCCGCCTTGGCGTCGCGCTCGTGCGGGCCGTCGGCCTTGTTGACGGCGATGACGTCCGCCAGCTCCAGCACGCCCTTCTTGATGCCCTGGAGCTGGTCGCCCGTCCGGGCCAGGCTGAGCAGCAGGAAGGTGTCCACCATCCCCGCCACGGCCGTCTCGGACTGGCCCACACCCACCGTCTCGATGAGCACCACGTCGTACCCGGCCGCCTCCATCACCACCATCGACTCCCGGGTGGCCTTGGCGACCCCGCCCAGCGTCCCCGAGGTCGGCGACGGTCGGACGAAGGCGGCAGGGTCGACGGCGAGGCGCTCCATCCGGGTCTTGTCGCCCAGGATGGAGCCGCCCGTCCGGCTCGACGTCGGGTCGACGGCGAGCACCGCGACCCGGTGGCCCAACCCCGTCAGCATCGTGCCGAAGGAGTCGATGAAGGTCGACTTGCCGACCCCGGGCACGCCCGTGATGCCCACCCGGACCGCACCGCCCGCGTGCGGCAGCAGCCGCTGGAGCAACTGCTGCGCGAGCGCGCGGTGGTCGGGCCGGGTGGACTCGACGAGGGTGACGGCGCGCGCGATCCAGGCGCGCGAGCCGTCGAGGACACCCGTCACATAGCTGTCGAGGTCGATCGTCCGCGGAGGCATACGATCAGGCGATCACAGCTCGTGGCCGAGGTCGGCCGCCAGCGACTTCAGCAGGTCGTAGGCGGCCTCCGGGATCACGGTGCCGGGCGGGAAGACCGCGGCCGCGCCCGCCTCGTAGAGGGCGTCGAAGTCCTGCGGGGGGATGACCCCGCCCACCACGATGGTGATGTCCTCGCGCCCCGCCTCGGCGAGTTCGGCGCGCAGCGCGGGCACCAGCGTCAGGTGCCCGGCGGCCAGTGAGGAGACGCCGACGATGTGCACGTCCGCCTCGACGGCCTGGCGGGCGACCTCGGCCGGGGTCTGGAACAGCGGGCCGACGTCCACCGTGAAGCCGAGGTCGGCGAAGGCGGTGGCGATCACCTTCTGGCCGCGGTCGTGGCCGTCCTGGCCCATCTTGGCGACCAGGATGCGCGGGCGGCGGCCCTCGGCCTGCTCGAACCGCTCGACCAGGTCCCGGGTGCGCTGGAGGGGGGCCGACGGGCCGGCTTCGTCACGGTACACACCGGAGATGGTACGGATCTGGCCGGAGTGGCGGCCGTACACCTTCTCCAGGGCGTCCGAGATCTCGCCGACGGTGGCCTTGGCCCGGGCCGCGTTGACGGCCAGGTGCAGCAGGTTGCCGTCCAGCGAACCGCCGCGCTGCGGACCGGCCTCGGCGGCCCGGGTCAGCGCGTTCAGCGCGTCCTGGCACGCGGCCTCGTCCCGCTCCTCGCGCAGCCGGCGCAGCTTCTCGATCTGCCGGGCGCGCACCGCGGAGTTGTCGACCTTGAGCACGTCGATCTGCTCGTCGCTCTCGACCCGGTACTTGTTGACGCCGATCACCGGCTGGCGGCCGGAGTCGATCCGGGCCTGGGTACGGGCGGCGGCCTCCTCGACGCGCATCTTGGGGATGCCCGCGTCGATCGCCTTGGCCATGCCGCCGGCCGCCTCGACCTCCTGGATGTGCTGCCAGGCCCGGGCCGCCAGGTCGTTCGTCAGCTTCTCGACGTAGGCCGAGCCGCCCCACGGGTCGATCACCCGGCAGGTGCCCGACTCCTGCTGCAGCAGCAGCTGGGTGTTGCGGGCGATGCGGGCGGAGAAGTCGGTGGGCAGCGCCAGCGCCTCGTCCAGGGCGTTGGTGTGCAGCGACTGGGTGTGGCCCTGGGTGGCGGCCATCGCCTCGACGCAGGTGCGCGTCACGTTGTTGAACACGTCCTGGGCGGTCAGCGACCAGCCCGAGGTCTGCGAATGGGTGCGCAGCGACAGCGACTTGGGGTTCTTCGGGTCGAACTGCTTGACCAGCTTGGCCCAGAGCAGCCGGGCCGCGCGCAGCTTGGCGACCTCCATGAAGAAGTTCATGCCGATCGCCCAGAAGAACGACAGCCGCGGCGCGAAGGCGTCCACGTCCAGCCCCACGTCCAGGCCCGCGCGCAGGTACTCCACCCCGTCGGCCAGGGTGTAGGCCAGCTCCAGGTCGGCCGTCGCACCGGCCTCCTGGATGTGGTAGCCGGAGATGGAGATCGAGTTGTACCGGGGCATCTTCTGCGAGGTGTACGCGAAGATGTCCGAGATGATCCGCATCGACGGCTGCGGCGGGTAGATGTAGGTGTTGCGGACCATGAACTCCTTGAGGATGTCGTTCTGGATGGTCCCCGCGAGCTTCTCGGGCGGGACGCCCTGCTCCTCGGCCGCGACGATGTACAGCGCCAGGACGGGCAGCACCGCGCCGTTCATGGTCATCGACACCGACATCCTGTCCAGCGGGATGCCGTCGAACAGCTGGCGCATGTCGTAGATCGAGTCGATGGCGACACCCGCCATGCCGACGTCGCCGGTGACGCGCGGGTGGTCGCTGTCGTAGCCGCGGTGGGTCGGCAGGTCGAAGGCGACCGAGAGGCCCTTCTGGCCGGCCGCCAGGTTGCGGCGGTAGAAGGCGTTGGACTCCTCGGCGGTGGAGAAGCCGGCGTACTGGCGGACGGTCCAGGGCTGGTTGACGTACATGGTCGGGTACGGCCCGCGCAGGTACGGGGCGACGCCCGGGTAGGTGTCCAGGAAGTCCAGACCGGTGAGGTCCGCCGCGGTGTACAGCGGCTTGACGCCGATGCCCTCGGGGGTGTCCCAGACCAGCTCGTCGACGTCCTTGCCGGTGGACTGCCGCCAGGCGGACTGCCACTGGGCGTCGGTGACGTCGGCGGCGGCGTCGCCGTCCAGCCCGATTCCGGTGAAGTCAGGGATCATCGCGCCACCTCGTCCTCGTCGGCGTTCTCGTCGGTGCTGCTCGCACCGGTGATCTGGTCCAGCAGGGAGGTCAGGACGGCGACCGCGTCCCCGCCGGCGTGGATGAACTCGTCCACTCCGGCGGGCACTTCGGCGAGCCGCCCGGCCAGCAGCACCCGCTGGGCGCCGGCCGCCCGGAGTGCGGCGGCGACCGCCTCGGCGTGCTCGGCGTACAGGGCGTCGCTGGAGCACAGGCAGGCGACGGTCGCGCCGGAGGCGGCGAACGCCTCGGCGAAGGCCGCCGGGTCGAGGGATTCGTGCGAGCCGGTCGCGATGCCGCCGGCCTGGAACAGGTTGGCCGCGAAGGTGGTGCGCGCGGTGTGCGCGGCGGCGCTGCCGATCGAGGCCAGGAACAGCTTCGGCCGCTCGCCGGTGGCGGCGAGCACCGCGTCCGAGCGGTCGCGCAGCGCCTCGTACGCCTCGGCGCGGCGGACCTGCGGCAGGCCGCCGGCGTGCCCGGCCGGGGCCGGCTCGCGGACCAGCGGCTGCTCGTCCAGGTGCGGGAACTCGCTGACGCCGGTGACGGGTTCGCGCCGCTTGGCGAGCTTCCCGGACCGCTCCGCCCAGGTCGCGGCGATCCGCTCGTCGATGAGACCGGACTCCAGGGCGCCGCGCTGGCCGCCGGCCCGCTCGATCTCCTGGAACCAGGCCCAGGCGGCCCGCGCCAGCTCCTCGCCCAGCTGCTCGACGTACCAGGAGCCGCCGGCCGGGTCGATCACCCGGGACAGGTGGGACTCCTCCAGCAGGATCGACTGGGTGTTGCGGGCGATCCGGCGGGCGAAGGCGTCCGGCAGGCCGAGCGCGCTGTCGAAGGGCAGCACGGTGACGGCGTCGGCGCCGCCGACCCCGGCGGCCAGGCAGGCGATGGTGGTGCGCAGCATGTTCACCCACGGGTCGCGGGCGGTCATCATCACCCGGGAGGTGACGGCGTGCTGGCGCTGCGCCGAGGCCTCGGCGGAGGCGCCGGACACCTCGGCCACGCGAGCCCACAGGCGGCGCGCGGCACGGAACTTGGCGATGGTCAGGAACTGGTCGGTGTCCGCGGCGTAGCGAAACTCCAGCTGGCCGAGCGCCTCGTCCACCGACAGCCCGGCGGCGGTCAGCGCGCGCAGGTAGGCGACGCCGGTGGCCAGCGAGCAGCCCAGCTCCTGGGCGGGGGAGGCGCCGGCCTCGTGGTACGGCAGGGCGTCGACGGTGAGGGCCCGGACGTTCGGGTGGTCGGCGGCGCAGCGGGCGGCCAGCGCGGTGGCCGCGGCGAGCAGCGCGTCGGTGCGGGCGGCGTCGCCGGTGCGGGCCTGGAGGCCGAGCGGGTCGGCGCCGAGGTTGCCGGCGGCGGAGGCGGGGGAGACCTCGTGCTCCTCGTACAGTTTGAACAACTGCTCGGCGGCGTCGGCGAATTCGGGGCCGGCGTCGAGCGCCACGGCGGCCAGGTCCAGGTACACGCCGGCGAGCGCCTCGGGCAGGGCCGTCACCGGCAGGCCCGCGGCGCCCAGCTCCAGCCAGAGCGAGCCGACGCCGTTCTCCAGGTCCGCGAGGACCGCCTCGTTGGTGCGCCGCCGGTCGGGGTCGGCGTGCCGCTGCCGAACGTCCCACCCGGCGACGGCGGAGCCCTGCGGCCGCCCGCCGCGGACGAACGGCGGGAAGCCGGGGTAGCCGGGCTCGGCCGAACTGTCCTCGGCGGTGTACAGCGGGCGGGCGCGCAGGCCGTCCTGGAGTGCGGTGCTGAGCGCCCGCTCGGCGGCGGCGCCGTCCTCGGGCTGGGCACCGGACTTGCGCAGCACGCCCTCGACGAGCTGCTGCCACTGCTCACGGTGCGCGGCCGGGAACTCGGCAGCGAGGGGGAGCCCTTCGGGCGGGACCTTCATGTCCGCAGGTTAGCGCCCGTTTGCATACCCGCAAGAGGGGAGGCGTGTGTGACCTTGTTCTCGATTTGGCGAAGCTTTAGCACTCCGCTGGGTGACGAGTGTCAGAACGGGTGTCAAGGCAGGTGTCACGGGGTGGCGTGACGGGTGACGCAACGCCGGTGCCACGGTACGCGATCGATCGCCCGGCAGTGCCCGGATGGGGGATTGCGGAACCCCGCCACTCATCTATTAAGTTACTTCGAAGAAGGCGGGCAGGGGCGGCATCCCCCGTACGCCCCTGCCCGCTCTTCGTCGTCCCCTTTGCGTCCCCCGAAGGAGATCCCACCGCGATGGGAAAGCGCCGCAAGCCCAGCCCCCCGAGCCGGGCCCGCCTGGCGGTCCTCACCACGGCCATGGCCGGCGGCGCGGTGCTCGCCTCCGGCACCGCCCATGCCGAGCCCGCCCCGAGCCTCGCCACCGTCAAGGAGCAGGTGGACAAGCTCAATGAGGAGGCCGAGCAGGCCATCGAGCAGTACAACGGCTTCCAGGGCAAGCAGCAGAAGCTCCAGGGCGACGCCAACAAGATCCAGGAGAAGGTCGCCCGCGGCCAGGAGGCGATGAACGAACTGCGCACCCGGCTCGGCGGGGTGGCCGCCGACCAGTACCGCAGCAACGGCATCGACCCGTCCGTCCAGCTGATGCTCGACTCCGACCCGGCCGCCTACCTGGAGCGCGTCTCGGCGCAGAACCAGGTCGCCGACACCCAGACGGCCCTGCTCAAGCAGGCCCAGGAGGAGCAGCGCAAGCTCGACCAGGACCGCACCGAGGCCACCGCCACCCTCGCCCAGCTGGACTCCGTCGGCACCGAGCTCGCCGAGAGGAAGAAGCAGATCCAGGCCAAGCTCGCCCAGGCCCAGGCCATGCTCAACAAGCTCAGCGCCGAGGACCGCGCCAAGGTCAACGCCCAGCAGTCCGCGGAGAAGGCCAGGGCCGAGGCCCAGAAGGCGGCCGCCGCCGACCGGGCCTCCCGCTCCACCCAGCGCCCCGACCTGAACGCCCCGGCCCCGCCCGCCGGCGGCCGCGCCGCCGCCATCGTCGGTTTCGCCTACGCCCAGCTCGGCAAGCCCTACGGCTGGGGCGCCACCGGCCCCAGCAGCTTCGACTGCTCCGGCCTCACCGGCGCCGCCTACCGCGCGGCGGGCGTCAAGCTCTCCCGGATGTCCCAGGACCAGTGGAACGACGGCCCCCGCGTCGCCCGCGCCGACCTTCAGCCCGGCGACCTGGTCTTCTTCTACGGCGACATCCACCACGTCGGCATCTACATCGGCGACGGCAAGATGATCCACGCCCCCCGCACCGGCAAGAACGTCGAGGTCCTCCCCATCGACGCCATGCCCTACGTCGGCGCCGTCCGCCCGTAAACCCTTCCGCCCCGGCGGCCCCGTCAACCCCTGCGCGCGGCCGTCGGGGTGGGGCCGCAGAACGATCGGAGGACGTTCCGTCCGGCCGGAAGCGGCCTCAACTGAGCGGACCGGTCGAAACGTTGCCCAGAGGGTGGCCGGGCGCTCCGACAGCGCCGACCGCGATCACCCGGGCGCTCCGACAGCGTCGGCCGCGATCACCCGGGCGCCCGCGGCGGTAGTCCCGGTCGCCGCCGAGACGCGAGAAGGCTGGGGCGTACCTGCGCCGCCGCTGGGTACTGGTGGAACGACCTACGGGTGCGGCGCGCAGGCCAGCAGGTACGGCAGCACCGGCAGTGCCGACACCGCCAGCCACCCGGCCAGTTGGCGCCGCCGGCCGCCGCCGGGCCGCGCCAGCCGACGGACCCGGGTCAGCACCCCGGTGGACGCCGCCCCCAGGGACCCACCCGGAGCCGGACCGGACGTGGCCAACGCGCAGAGCGCCGAGGCCAGTTCGCCCCGCGACACCTTCGCCAGCGCCGCGTCGTCCGCCGCCATCTCCAGCAGCAGCGCCACCTCGGAGCGCCCCAGCCGGGCCAGCGGCAGCGGCCCGAGCAGCAGCGCGAAGGTGTCGGCGGGCAGCCGGAACAGGTGGTGGCGGCCGCGGATGTGCCCGTGCTCGTGCGCGACGGCCGCGGCGAGCTGCCGCTCGTCGAGCAGTCGCAGCGCCCCGCGCGACAGCACGACCCGGGAGCGACGCCCGGGCAGGCAGTAGATCGTCGGGTGGGCGTGCTCCAGCACCAGCGCGCCCCAGCGCCGGTCCCGTACGGCGACCACGTCCAGCACCGCCCGGTGCCGCCGCCGGGCCCGCCCGGCCCGGGCGCCGACCGCGGCCAGCGCGAGGGCGAGCAGCGCCCCGGCTGCGGCCGGCAGCCACCAGCCATGGGTGTGCGGCACGACCGGCCCGGCCGGTTCGAGGTGGGGGAGCAGTCCGAGCAGCCCGGCCGGCTCGTGGGCGGCGGGCTCCAGCGCGTGGTGCGCGGCGAGCACCAGGGCGACGGTGAAGGAGGCCATCAACGCCAGCCACAGCGCCGCGCCCAGGGTCGGACGGGTTTGGAGCCGGGTGGAGCCGGCCAGCCGGCGGGGCAGCAGGACGCCGGTCACGGCCAGGTAGAGGCCGAGCAGGGCGAGCGTCACTCGGCGTCCCGGGCCTTGACCTGTTCGAGGGCGGCGAGCAGGGCGGAGGCCTCGTCCCCGCTGATCCGGTCGACGAAGCGCAGCAGCGCGCCGGCCCGGTCCGGGGTGGTCTCCAGCGCCTGGTGCATCAGCTCGGCGGTGTACACCTCGCGGGTGCAGGTCGGTTCGTACACCCAGGCGCGGCCGACCTTGTCCCGGCGCAGCCAGCCCTTGGTGTGCAGGATGTCGGCGACGGTGGTCACCGTGGTGTACGCGACCGGCCGCTGCCGCTGGAGGTCGTCGACCACCTCGCGCACCGTGGCCGGACGGCCCCAGGACCAGAGCCGGTCCATGATCTCGGCCTCCAGATCGCCGAACCCCCGTAGCACCGCCGTGGTCTCCCTTGCCGAACCGACCGCCGGCGCCCTTCGCCCGCTGGAACGCGGCCCATGCTACGGCGGGTGCCGGGCGCGAGAGGGTGAAGGGAGTGCGCTTGGTCAAGGTTCTACAAAGGTGTAGCGGATCGGCCGAAAACGTGATTGGGCCGTTCGTGGCGGGTCTATGCTTGGGGAGGTTTGAAAAGGCACCTCGTTCGGTGAGGCGTCTTCACGGACACAGGCCACTGACCCGACGACGTCGAGAGACGCCCAGGTTCAGGACAGGTCTTCCCGACTTAAGGGTTGACCCCAAGTGGCTTCCGGCCAGGCAGGCTGGACACGCCGTGGAGTGCCAAAGCTCTGACGAGTTGGGGTGTACCGGTCCATTCGGGGCCGGTGTGCTCCTTGCCGTGTCGTGATGCGGCGCACAGACGGTGCGCCCCCGACCGGGAGGAGGTGGGAGACATGGACTGTCCTAGTCCGGGCCACAGTTGCCCCTGCCCCCGCATGCTCTCGAACACCTCCGGCACGCGGTAACAACCTTCCCTGCGCGTTCACCCGGTGCTTCGTCCCGCGCTCAACCATGCCTGGACGCAAGCCGCCTGACGCATCCTCATGCCCGTACGGCCGCCGCCGCTCAGCGTCGCCGTGTGGAGCGGATGCCGTGCGCTCGCAGGGAGGATCGCTGCTGCGTGCCCCCTGTCGCCCCCTCCAGGAAGGGGGCAGGGAGGCCCCGCCATGACCAACGTGATGCTGGACCCGAAGGTTTCCACGGTCCCCACCGCTCCCACCGCCCAGTCCGCCGTGCTCGACGACGCCCACGTCGGCGACATCAGGGGCGCGCTCGGCACCATCAAGCTGGACGACAACGCCCCGCGCCAGGGTCTGTCCGCGAAGCTCAAGACGCTGCTGGCGATCGTCGGCCCCGGCCTGATCGTGATGGTCGGCGACAACGACGCCGGCGCCTTCTCCACCTACGGCCAGGCCGGCCAGAACTACGGCACCCAGCTGCTGTGGACGCTGGCCCTGCTGATCCCGGTGCTCTACGTCAACCAGGAGATGGTGCTGCGCCTGGGCGCCGTCACCGGCGTCGGCCACGCCCGCCTCATCCTGGAGCGGTTCGGCAAGTTCTGGGGCGCGTTCAGCGTCATCGACCTGTTCCTGCTGAACGCGCTGACCCTGGTCACCGAGTTCATCGGCGTCACGCTGGCGGCCGGGTACCTGGGCCTGCCCAAGGTCGCCTCGGTCATCCTGGCGGCGGCGATCATCATCGCCTCGGCCTTCACCGGCTCCTTCCAGCGCTTCGAGCGCGTCGCCATCGCCCTGTGCGTGGGCTCGCTGCTGCTGGTGCCGATCTACTTCATGGTCCACCCCAAGACCTCGCAGATGACCCACGACTTCGTGGTGCCGCAGATGCCGGGCGGTTCCGGCCAGCTCGCGGCCGTCATGCTCGTCATCGTCTCGATCGTGGGCACCACCGTCGCCCCGTGGCAGCTGTTCTTCCAGCAGTCGTACGTCATCGACAAGCGGATCACGCCGCGTTTCATGAAGTACGAGAAGGTCGACCTGTGGATCGGCATCGCGATCGTGATCATCGGCGCCGCCGCGATGATCGGCTTCACCGCCGCCGCCTTCGCGGGCACCGACGGCTTCGGCCAGTTCTCCGACGCGGCCGCCGTGGCCAAGGGCCTGGAGGACAAGGCCGGCCACCTGGTGGGCGTGCTGTTCGCCATCGCGCTGCTGGACGCCTCGATCATCGGCGCCTTCGCGGTGTCCCTGTCCACCGCCTACGCCATCGGCGACGTCTTCGGCATCAAGCACTCGCTGCACCGCGGGGTCAAGGGCGCCAAGGGCTTCTACGCGGTCTACGCCGGCCTGGTGGTGGTCGCCGCGGCGATCACCCTGCTGTCGAACGACTACATGCAGGGCCTGATGACCCAGTTCGTGCAGGTGCTGGCCGGCGTGCTGCTGCCTTCCGCGACGGTCTTCCTGCTGCTGCTCTGCAACGACAAGGCCGTGCTCGGCCCCTGGCGCAACGGGCCGAAGACCAACGCCTTCACCTCGGCGGTGGTCGGCGTGCTGGTCATGCTGTCGCTGATCCTGACCGCGGCCGTGGTCTGGCCGGACATCAGCTCGGACGCGATCCTGTGGATCATGGCCGGCTGCGGCGTGGCGGGTGTGCTCGTCGCCGGGTACTTCTTCACCTTCGGCCGCCGCGGCACCAAGGAGGACCCGATCGACCGCACGGACCGGGAGAACTGGCGGATGCCCCCGCTGGAGACGCTGAGCCGCCCGGTGATGTCCACCGCCCGCAAGATCGGCATGGGCGCCCTGCGCACCTACCTGCTGATCGCGATGGTCATGGTCATCATCAAGATCGTGCAGACCGCGCTGAACCACTGAGCCACCGATCGAAGCCCGTACGGACGGGTGGTGGGCAGCGGCTCGCCACCCGTTCGTTTCCTTTTCCCGCGTTCCCCGTGATTCCTCTGGAGGAGGTGCCGTCGTGCACACCCTGACCACCGTCGAGTTCCTGGTCCGGCTCGCCACCGGCGTCGCCTGCGGCGCACTGATCGGCGTCGAGCGCCAGTGGCGGGCCCGGATGGCCGGCCTGCGCACCAACGCCCTGGTCGCCGCCGGCGCCACCCTGTTCGTGCTCTACAGCGAGGCGGTCGGCGACACCGGCAGCCCCACCCGGGTCGCCTCGTACGTCGTCTCCGGCATCGGCTTCCTGGGCGGTGGCGTCATCCTGCGCGACGGCGCCGGCGTGCGCGGCCTCAACACCGCCGCCACGCTCTGGTGTTCGGCCGCCGTCGGGGTGCTGGCCGCCTCCGGCAAGCTGGAGCTCGCCGGCCTCGGCGCGCTCGCCGTGCTCGCCGTCCACCTGGTGCTGCGCCCGGCCGGCCGGGCGCTCGACCGGGCCCCGCAGTCCGGCAGCGACCCGGACTCCACCTGCCGGGCCACCGTCCACCTGGAGTGCGACCGCAAGTCCGAGACCCACATCCGCGCCCTGCTGCTCCAGGCCCTGGCCGCCTCCGGCCTCGCCCCCACCGGCCTGCGTGCCCGCCGCACGGAACAGGGCGACGCCACCAGCCTGCGCGCCACCGTGGCGATCACCGGGCAGGTGACCCCGGCCCTGGAGCAGGTCGTCACCCGGCTGTCGCTGGAGCCCGGGGTGCGGGACCTGCACTGGCACCTGGACGAGGAGTCGGACGAGTCCGGCAGCCCGGCGCTCGCCTGAGGGAGTAGAACGGAAGGACCGTCACGCGAACCGCCCGGGAGGCCCGATGCTGAAACCCGACCCCGAGCACGGGCCGCTGGTGCCGATGCTGCTGGTGCTGACCGTGGTCACCGGGATGGTGGACGCGGTCAGCTACCTCGAACTCGGGCACGTCTTCGTCGCCAACATGACCGGCAACGTGGTCTTCCTCGGCTTCGCCCTGGCCGGCGCCGCGAACCTCTCCGCCACCGCCTCACTCGCCGCCCTCGCCGTGTTCCTGCTCGGCGCCCTGGCCGGCGGCCACCTCGCCCGGCACCTGCCCGGCCACCGCGGCCGGCTGCTGACCGCCGCCGTCGCCGCCCAGGCGGTGCTGGTCGCCGCGAGCACCGTCCTGGCGGCCGTCATCGGCCACGGCTCCGAACCCGCCCGCTACACCCTGATCGGCCTGCTCGCCCTCGCCATGGGCGGCCAGAACGCGGTGGTCCGCTCGCTCAAGGTCCCCGACCTCACCACCACCGTGCTCACCATGACCATCACCGCCCTCGCCGCCGACCTCACCGGCCTGCGCCGTATCGCCTCCGTCGTCTGGATGTTCGCCGGCGCCCTGCTCGGCGCGCTGCTCGTCCTCCACGCCAACGTCCCCACCGCGCTGGCCCTGGCCCTCGCCCTGCTGGTCGCGGTGGCCGTCCTCACCCACCACGCCGGCAAGCCCACCCCGGCGCCCGCCTGGACCGAGCGCCTCTGAGGCCGAACGCCCTCGCGCCCCCTCGCCGAACGGCTGAGGGGGCGCGAAGGCTTCCGGAGTCGGCAGCTTCTCAATCCTCGCGGCGGTGTCCGGCGCGGCCGCTCCAGAGCGGCTCGAGGCGGGCCCAGCTGGTGGTCCAGGCGGTCTCGGCGCGGCGGTCGAGGGAGTGGAGGCGCAGCCGCAGTGCCAGGGTCAGCATCGCGAGGAGGGCGAGGAGGACGCCGGCGCCGGTGCAGGCGGCAAAGACGGCGAGGGAGGCGCGGTTGGCCGGGGGAGTGGTGGGGGTGCCCGCGGGGTCGACCCAGATCGGGACGACGGTGCCGGTGGTGGCCGTGCGAGGGGCCTCGACGGTACCGGTGTGCGCGGTGCCCGCAGGGTAGTTCCAGGCGGCCGGGACCTCGATCCGGCTGTTGTAGCCGTCCGCGAAGCGGCTGCCGGTGGCGGCGCCGTGGTCGGGGAGGACGGCGACCACGGCGTCCACCCGGTGCAGCCGCACCCGGTCGGCGGCGGCCTGCGGCGCGGTCGAGCGGTAGAGGAGCAGGGCGCCCAGCACGGAGACGGCGACCGCCGCCAGCCCGCCGACGATCGCGAGCAGCCAGGCCCGGGCCCGGGCGCGGTCGAGCGGGCGGACCAGCGGTTCGTGCCGAGTGCCGAAGGCCCGCCGCAGCTGACGGCCGGTTCGCCGCGGGAGCGACGCGGGCCGGGCGGAGCGGGGTGTGCTGGGCACGGTGAGGACTCCTCAAGGGCGCGGGGACGTACAGGGTTTCATCACCCAATCTCCACCCGACGGCCCCTCGCGCACAAGAGTGGCGCCCGCTCGTCGTGCCACCGACCGCACCACCCGGGACGTTCGGCCCTCGGCAGGCGCCGCCCGCCCGGGCAGGCTGGAGTCCGGCCGCGCCCTCCGTGCCTGAGCGCGAGGCCGGCCCGGCCGGACCGTGGGGGTTCCGGGCCGCGGCGCGGAGCAGGGGGCGGTCGTGGGGGCCGCCTCCTGTCCCCGCCTGTCCGCCAGTTGACGTTTCGCCAGCTCAGCGCCGTATTCTTCCCAGCTATACACTCGGTGTATATCCCTGGTGTATGGTTTCGCCCATGAGTGTTCCTTTGACCCTCCTCGGGCTGCTGGAGCGGGAGCCGAGCCACGGCTACGACCTCAAGCGCGACTACGACGCCCTCTTCGGTCGCGGCAAGCCCCTCCCGTACGGCCAGGTCTACTCGACCCTCGGCCGACTCGCCCGCGACGGCAAGGTGATGGCCGGTGAGGCCGAGCCCGGCGACGGGCCCGAGCGCAAGCGCTACGTCATCACCGACGCCGGGGCGACCGAGTTCGAGACCTGGCTCCAGGAGCCGGTCGCGCCCGAACCCAACCTGCAGTCCGTGCTGTTCACCAAGGTGGTGCTGGCCCTGATGCTGGGCCGCGACGCCGAGCAGTACCTGGACACCCAGCGTGCCGCCCACCTGCGCCGGATGCGCGAGCTCACCGAACTGCGCCGCGCCGGCGCCCTGGTGGACGCCCTGCTCGCCGACCACGGCCTGTTCCACCTGGAAGCCGACCTGCGCTGGATCGACCTCACCGTCGCCCGCCTCGACGCCCTCGCCGCGGAGGTGCGCGCATGACCACGGTCATCGAAGCCCGCGACATCGCCCTCGCCTTCGGCGAGACGCCCGCGCTGCGCGGGGCGAGCCTGGCCGTCCAGGCCGGCGAGGTGCTCGCCATCATGGGCCCCAGCGGCTCGGGCAAGTCGACGCTACTGCACTGCCTGGCCGGCATCCTGGTGCCCGACGCGGGTGAGGTGCTGTTCAACGGGCAGCGCCTGGACCGCATGTCGGAGGCCCAGCGCAGCGCCCTGCGCCGGGACACGTTCGGCTTCGTCTTCCAGTTCGGCCAGCTGGTGCCGGAGTTGACGGCCGAGGAGAACGTGGCCCTGCCGCTGTTGCTGAACGGCGTGCGCCGGCCCGCGGCGCTGGCCCAGGCCCGGCCCTGGTTCGCCCGGCTCGGCCTGGACGGCATGGAGACGCGCCGCTCCGGTGAACTGTCGGGTGGTCAGGCGCAACGCGTGGCGCTGGCCCGAGGCCTGGTGGCCCGTCCGCAGGTGCTGTTCGCCGACGAGCCGACCGGTGCGCTGGACTCGCTGACCGGCGAGCAGGTGATGGAGCTGATGGTCACCGCGGCCAAGGAGCAGGGCACCACCGTCATCCTGGTCACCCACGAGCCCCGGGTCGCCGCCTACGCCGACCGCGAGGCGATCGTCCGCGACGGCCGGGCCCGCACGCTCTCCGCCGGGTCGGTGGCCCCGTGATCCCGTTCTCGCTCCGACTGGCCGTCAGCGGCGGCCGGGAGGCGGTGGCCCGGCTGCTGATGATCGCGGCGGCGGTCGCGATCGGCGTCGGACTGCTGCTGTCCACCCTCTCCAGCGTCAACGCGATCGACCGCGCCAACCAGCGGCAGGTCTGGATGAACACGGGGGTCAAGGGCGCGACCGCGGCCACCTCGGCGGACCCGCTCTGGTGGGGTGCCCGGGTGGACTACTACCGGGGCAAGACCGTCTTCCGGGCCGACCTCGCCCCGACCGGGCCCACCTCACCGCTGCCGCCCGGCCTGACCCGGTTCCCCGCGCCCGGCGAGTACTACGCCTCGCCCGCGCTGGAGAAGCTGCTGCGGGAGACCCCGGCCGTCGAACTGGGCGACCGCTTCCCGGGGCGGCAGGTCGGCACCCTCGGTGAGGACGCGCTGCCCTCCCCGGACACCCTGGCGCTGGTCATCGGCCGTACGGTGGACCAGGTCAAGGCGCTGCCGCGACCCACCGCGGTGACCAGCATCGCCACCGCACTGCCCGCCGACTGCGAGCAGGACTGCTACGGCGCCGGCGTGCACGGCGACAGGATGCTGCTGGTGCTCACGGTGGTGGCCGGGGCACTGATCTTCCCGGTGCTGATCTTCATCGGTACTGCGACCCGGCTGTCCGCCGCCACTCGCGAGCAGCGCTACGCCGCGATGCGCCTGGTGGGTGCGACGCCGGGTCAGGTGTCGGTGATGTCGGCGGTGGAGTCCACGGTGGCAGCGGTGATCGGTACCGCCGTCGGCTTCGGACTGTACTTCGCGCTGAAGCCCCTGGTCGCCGATGTGCCGTTCACCGGCGACCGCTTCTTCCCCCAGGACCTCAGCCTGAGCCTGCCGCAGGCGGCCGCGGTGGTGCTGGGCGTGCCGGTGACGGCGGCGCTGGCCGCCCGGTTCGCGCTGCGCCGGGTCACCGTCTCGCCGCTCGGGGTCTCCCGCCGGATCACCCCGAAGCCGCCGAGCGCCTGGCGGCTCACCCCGCTGGTGGCCGGCCTCGCGGAGCTCGGCTACTTCGTCGGCGGCCGCCCGGCGACCACCAACGGGCAGTCGCTGGCGTACCTGACCGGCTTCGTGCTGGTGATGCTGGGGCTGGTCATCGCCGGTCCGTGGCTCACCATGGCGACCGCCCAGGCGGTGGCCCGGCGCACCAGTCGGCCGGCCTCGCTGATCGCGATGCGCCGCCTGTCGGACGACCCCCGGGCGGGCTTCCGCTCGGTCGCCGGTCTGGTGCTGGCGCTGTTCGTGACCACCGGGACCCTGGCCATCATGAGCACCATCAACGCCAACCAGGGCATGCTGAACGGCGCCCCCGAGGTGCGCAAGGCGATCGTGGACGTCCCGTTCGGCAACAAGGAGGACGCGGCCACGCTGCCCTCCGTGCCCGATCGCGTGCTGGCGCAGGCCCGGGCCGTCCCCGGGTTCCGGGGGATCGCGCTGGTGCACGACAACCCGGCCGGGATCGGCGCGTACCAGCTGGGCGAGCGGCGGATGGTGCCGAGCCTGGTGAACTGCTCGGAGCTCGCGCAGATCCCCGTGGTCGGCCACTGCGCGCCCGGAGCCGCCGTCGCGGCGGTCGATCCCTTCCAGCTCCTCGACCTGATGGACGCCTCCCAGCACGAGTGGCCGACCGCACCGATCCCCGCCGCAGACGTGGCCGGACTCCCGGTACGGATGCTCTACGCGACCACCGACGGCTCCGAAGAAGCCAAGGAGCAGCTGCGGACCCTGTTCATGAAGGAGTTCCCGAACTACGAGCCGCGGTTGGCCGAGGACTGGTCCTCCGAGGGGCAGAAGAAGCTCCAGGGCTGGCGGCAGTTGGCGAACGTCGTGCTGTTGACCACCCTGCCGATCGCCGGGTGCAGCCTCGCGGTGAGCGTGGTGGCCGGACTGTCCGACCGCCGACGGCCGTTCGCGATGCTGCGCCTCACCGGGGCACCGCTGCGGCTGCTGCGCGGGGTGGTCGGACTGGAGAGCGCGCTGCCGCTGCTGGTGGTGTCGGCGCTCGCGATCGGGACGGGCTTCGCCGCGGCGGCGATGTTCCTCAAGGCGCAGATGGACTACAGCCTGGTCTCCCCGGGCCTGGCGTACTACGGACTGACCGGCTTCGGGCTGCTCGCCTCGCTCGGGATCATCGGCTCGACGCTGCCGCTGCTCAAGCGGATCACCGGGCCGGAGGCGGCCCGCAACGGCTGAGCGAGGTCGGTGAGTTGACTGCCCCGTCGCCTGCTACGAGTGGGCGACGGGGCGGCCGTGTCATCGGCGGGCGACGGTGTAGCCGTGTGTCCGGTCCCGCCGGATGTCGTCCAGCCCGGGCAGCCAGCTGCCGAGCACCAGCGCGGACGGGTAGAACATCGGCTCCGGCAGCTCGTCCACCGCGAAGCGCTCCCAACCGGCGCACGCGTGCGGCTCGGTGACCACCGCCTCGGCCAGGCTCGGCGGCGCCAGCACGGCGGCGGTCAGCCGGGGCCGGCCGAGCTCGTGGTCCAGGTGCACGGCGAGCACCCGCATCTGCGCCGCGGGCAGCACGATGCCGGTCTCCTCGGCGAGTTCGCGGGCCGCGGTCTGCTCGAAGGACTCGCCGAGGTCGACCTTGCCGCCGGGCAGGCTCCAGGTGGGCGGTTCGCCGGCCGTGGTGCGGCGGCCGATCAGCACCCGGCCGTCCCCGGTGGGCACGATGACCCCGGCGCCGAGCAGCGGTGCGGTCGGTACGGTGCTCAACTCGCCATCTCCTTCAGCTGATTACCAGTTGCCGCGCTCGTAGTCCTTGAGGAAGCAGCCGTACAGGTCCTCGCCCGCCTCGCCGCGCACGATCGGGTCGTACACCCGGGCCGCGCCGTCGACCAGGTCGAGCGGGGCGTGGAAGCCCTCGTCGGCGAGGCGCATCTTGTCCGGGTGCGGCCGCTCGTCGGTGATCCAGCCGGTGTCGACGGCGGTCATCAGGATGCCGTCGCTCTGGAACATCTCCTCCGCGCTGGTGCGGGTGAGCATGTTGAGCGCGGCCTTGGCCATGTTGGTGTGCGGGTGGCCGGCGCCCTTGTAGCCGCGCTGGAACACGCCCTCCATCGCGGAGACGTTGACCACGTACTTGCGGCGGGACGCGGACGCGGCCATCGCCGGGCGCAGCCGGCTGATCAGGATGAACGGCGCGGTGGAGTTGCAGAGCTGGACCTCCAGCAGCTCGACCGGGCCGACCTCGCTGACGGTCTGCACCCAGCTGTTGGTGGGCGCGAGGTCGGGCACCAGGCCGCCGGCGTCGATCGCCGTTCCGGCCTCGATCCGGGCGGGCGTGGCGGAGCCGGTGACCAGGGCGAGCGAGGTGACGTCCTCGGCGGCCAGCCGCTGCTCGCCGCCGCTCGCCTGGTGGGGGAGTGCGGGCAGGTCGACGCCGCCGCTGTTGAAGCGGCCGATGGTGGTGGCCTGCGGCAGCTCACCGGCCGGCAGCGGGGCGGACTCGGCGTTGACCAGCTCGCGGTAGGACTCCGGCGGGCGGCGGACGGTCTGCGCGGCGTTGTTGATCAGGATGTCCAGCGGGCCGTCGGCGGCGACCTCGTCGGCCAGCGCCATCACCTGGGCCGGGTCACGCAGGTCGATGCCGACGATCTTGAGTCGGTGGATCCACTCGGCGCTGTCCGGCATCGCCTTGAAGCGGCGGATCGCGTCGTTGGGGAAGCGGGTGGTGATGGTGGTGTGGGCGCCGTCGCGCAGCAGCATCAGCGCGATGTACATCCCGATCTTGGCCCGGCCGCCGGTCAGCAGCGCCCGCTTGCCGGTCAGGTCGGCCCGGGCGTCCCGGCGGGACCGGTTGAGGACCGCGCACTTCTGGCACAGGTTGTGGTAGAAGGCGTCGACCTCGACGTACCGGGTCTTGCAGGTGTAGCAGGAGCGCGGCCGTTCCAGGATGCCGGCGATCTCGGTGGTGGTGACGGTGGTCAGGCCGAAGGCGCCGGCCGTCTCGTCGTCGATCCGGGTGGGCGCGCCGGTGGCCGTCCGGGCGGTGACCTCGCGGTCGTTGGCGGTCTTGCGGGCCCGGGTCTCCTGGCGGCGGCGCTGCTTGAGCGTCCGGAATATGCCGCCGACGGCCTTGCGGACGGTGATCGCGTCCGGGTGGTCGACGTGCAGCTCGTCCAGCTCCGCGAGCACCTCCAGGCAGAGCCGCAGCCGCTCGGGGTCGAGGCCGGGACCGAAGTCGATCTCCTCCTCGGTGCCGTCGACCTGGTCATGCCCGACGTCGTGTCGCTCGACGTCCTTCTGCTCGATGCTCACGCCCGCTGCCGCTTTCCCACTCGCCTCGCCGTTACCGCGTGAATGCTACGGGAGCGGTCCACGCCGGGGCGAAAAGCCGACGTGGGGGCCGGGGCTTGGAGGATCGTCCATGTCTACGCGCGGAGCATTGATCATGGTTTGTGTACAGCACCAGCAATGTGCCTCGAACTGGCTTTTGCCTCCGCACTGCCGGAGAATCGAATGCTGGGTGCCGGGCGCCCGAGTGCGCCCCGGCGGCATCGCCGCAACCGCACCCGAGGTGTAATTTCTCCCAGCCAGAGAGCCCATTCATGCGTTTCCTGAACGACCTCAAGCCCTCGTACGACCTGACGTACGACGACGTCTTCATGGTCCCCAGCCGTTCCGCCGTGGGCTCCCGGCAGGGCGTCGACCTCTCCTCGAACGACGGCACCGGCACCACCATCCCGCTGGTCGTCGCCAACATGACCGCCATCGCCGGCCGCCGGATGGCCGAGACCGTCGCCCGCCGCGGCGGCCTGGTCGCCATCCCGCAGGACATCCCGACCGAGGTCATCGCCGAGGTCATCTCCTGGGTCAAGCAGCGCCACCTGGTGGTCGACACCCCGATCACCCTCGCCCCCGGCGCCACCGTCGCCGAGGCGCTCTCCCTGCTGCCCAAGCGCGCGCACGGCGCCCTCGTGGTGGTCGAGGACGGCAAGCCGGTCGGCGTCGTCACCGAGTCCGACTGCCAGGGCGTGGACCGCTTCACCAGCCTCGCCGACGTCATGTCCCGCGAGCTGCTGCTGCTGGACGAGGGCATCGACCCGCGAGACGCCTTCGACAAGCTCTCCGAGGCGCACCGCAAGCTCGCCCCGGTGGTCGACGCCGAGGGCCGCCTGGTCGGCATCCTCACCCGCAAGGGCGCGCTGCGCGCCACCCTGTACACCCCGGCCGTGGACGCGAACGGCAAGCTGCGGATCGCCGCCACCGTCGGCATCAACGGCGACGTCGCGGGCAAGGCCAAGGCGCTGATCGAGGCCGGGGCCGACGTGCTGGTGGTCGACACCGCGCACGGCCACCAGGAGAGCATGATCAGCGCGCTGCGCGCGGTGCGCGGCCTGGACCCGCAGATCCCGATCGTGGCCGGCAACGTGGTCTCCGCCGCCGGTGTCCGCGACCTGGTCGAGGCGGGCGCCGACATCCTCAAGGTCGGCGTCGGCCCGGGCGCCATGTGCACCACCCGGATGATGACCGGTGTCGGCCGCCCGCAGTTCTCCGCCGTCCTGGAATGCGCCGCCGAGGCCCGCCGGCTCGGCAAGCACGTCTGGGCCGACGGCGGCGTGCGCCACCCGCGCGACGTCGCCATGGCGCTGGCCGCCGGTGCCTCCAACGTGATGATCGGCTCCTGGTTCGCCGGCACCTACGAGTCCCCGGGCGACCTGCAGACCGCCGCCGACGGCCGCCAGTACAAGGAGAGCTTCGGCATGGCCTCGGCTCGTGCGGTCAGCAACCGCACCGCCCAGGACTCCACCTACGACCGGGCCCGCAAGGCGCTGTTCGAGGAGGGCATCTCGCACTCCCGGATGTTCCTCGACCCGGCCCGCCCGGGCGTCGAGGACCTGATCGACTCGATCGTGGCCGGCGTGCGCAGCTCCTGCACCTACGCGGGCGCCAACACCCTGGAGGAGTTCCACGAGAAGGCGATCGTGGGCATCCAGAGCGCGGCCGGCTACGCCGAGGGCAAGCCGCTGCACTCCAGCTGGGCCTGATCGGGCCGGGGCCGGCCGGGCTGGGTGTGTCCAGTCCGGGCCTGCCCGCCCGCGTCCGTACCGTCGGCCGTCCGGTTCCTCGTCTCGGGGAACCGGGCGGCCGCGGCCGTTTCGGGCGTGTCCTGCCGCTGGCCGTGCCCGTCACGCCCGTCGGGCCCGTTGCGGCTGTCGGGCCCGTCGTGCCCGTGGTGGCCTTGGCCCTCGCCGCCTTGTCCGCCCCGGCCGTGGTGCGGTCCGAGCGGGATCAGTAGGGCACGGCCGAGCAGCCCCACCGAGCCGTCCAGCTCGGCCGCGAAGGCCCGGGCGGCGCCCGGCAGCCGGCGCAGCTCCCACAGTGCCTGCACGGCCGCCCAGGCCCCCTCGCGGGCGGCCTCGACCGACCAGGTACCGAGCAGGTGGGTGAGTGGCTCGGCGTGCTCCAGCAGGTCGGGCCCGGGCATCAGCTGCTCGCGCACGGCCGTCTCCACCTCGGCCAGCACCCCGTTGATCCGGTGGTAGTCCGCCTCGACTCCGGCCGGCTCGCAGCCACGGCGCAGGCAGAGGTCGACCACGGCCAGCGGCAGGTCGTGCTGGATGTGGGCGTTCATCCCGGCCAACGCGAACTGCAGCGGGTGCACGCCCGGGTGGGCGCGCAGCGTGAACAGCGGCCGCCAGCAGGCGGGCGGCTCCTGCCCGGCCGCGTCGGCGGCCACGGCCAGCAGGTACCGCCCGGCGAACACCACGTCCAGCTCGGCCATCGCCGGAGGGTCGGCGAAGTACCCGCCGGCGAGGCGGTCGCGCACCGCCTCCGTCACTGTGAGGTAGGCCCGGTTGAAGACCGCCACCCCGTCTGCCGGGGGCAGCTCTGCCGCGATCTCCCGCAGCCGGCCGACCACCTCCTCGACCGTGACCGGCCTGCGAGCCGTCACCGTACGGGTCGTCGCTGTGCGGGTCATGTGCCACCCTCCGAGGCCGGTCGTGCACCGATCGCATCATCGTGGCAGCGTGGAGAGTGTCCGGTGGGCGCGAACACGCGCCCGTCGAAGTGGCGTCACACGATCAGGCCGCCCCCACCCTGGAACGACGTCGAGTTGGACATGACTTCGCTGTGAACTTGCCGTGACTCCACCTATCCGCCACCTCCTGCCATGGTCCCGACCGTGATCAACCGTCGTAGCCTGCTGTCCGCGCTCGCCGCGGCCCCGGCCCTCAGCGCCATCGACGCCATCGGCGCCACGCTGGGGAGCACCCCCGCGAACGCCGCCGACCTCTACCCCTCCAACACGGCCCTCTACGCCGACCCGTCCCTGGTCGAGGGCGTGGACTACGGCCGCCGCTACCGCCGGCACCTGATCGACGACCAGAGCCCGCAAGGCCGTCCGCCGTTCATCCGGACCACCGTCATCGCCCTGCACGGCGGCGGCATCGAGGGCGGCACGTCCGAACTGTGCCTCGCCGTCGCCGGTTACCACCCGGCCGACCTCGCCCCGACCCCGGCCGCCGGGCCGGTGTGCGACTTCTGGAAGTTCGAGGGCCTGCGCTCCTCCGACAACCGTGCGCTGCACGTCACCTCGACCCACTGTGACGACGGCGTGGCCCGCGCGATGTGCGCCGGCAGCCTCAACGTGCTCTCGCTGCACGGCTGCACCACCGCACGAGCCGGCTTGGAGGCCGGCGCCCAGGCCGTGCTGGTCGGTGGCCTGAACCCCGCCTTCCGCCACTACCTGATGGAGGAGTTCGCGGTGGCGGGCGTCCGGGCCGTGACCGCCTCCGGGGAGGAGGAGCTCGCGGGCGTCTCGCCGGAGAACATCTGCAACCGCAGCCTGCTCGGGATGGGCGCCCAGGTGGAGATGACCCCTGAGCTGCGCGCCACGATGTTCGCCCCGGGCAGGACCACCCGCGCCGAAGCGGCGGCCAACACCCTGCCGCTGTTCTGGAGCTTCACGACCGCGGTCCGGACCGCGATCCAGCGGCTGGAGGCGACCCAGCCCGGCCTGTGACGGACGGCCCTTCGGCTGCGCGCCCCGCAGCCGGCGTCAGCCCAGCTCGTACGCCAGCACGTAGGTGTGGGTGCCGGACTCGTCGACGGCCAGCTCGAACTCCCCGGTGATCCCGGCCAGCTCGCCCGCCCCGGTGCCCGGCACCACGCGTATCGTCACCCCGGTGGTGTCCCAGGCTGCGTGCTGGAGCACGAACGAGCCCTTGCACCCGTCCAGTTCACCCGTTACGTGCTCCACCGCGACGTACGAGGCCGGGCTGCCCGAGGCGTCGCCGACGGACAGCATCCGCACCTCGCTCCGCCCGCTCAGGCCGCCCGTGAAGGTCTTGGCGATGCTGACCCGCCCGAAGGAGGCGCCCTCGCGCTCCTCCGTCTCCACCGGCTCGAAAGCGGTCAGCTCGAACGACCCGCTCGCCTTGGCACCCACGGCACGCTCCCCTCGTCGGTCGTCTCCCCGGCCGGCACCCCGCCGACCGAGCGGCCGGGCACGCCCCGACCCTGCGGCCGGGCACGCCCCGACCGTGCGTGAAGCCTTGCACACGCCACTGACAATCGGCCCCGCGTCGCCGTCAGTACTCCCAGCGCAGCGCCAGCACCGCCGCGTCGTCGGCCAGCCCGGCGTCCCCGACCCAGCCGTCGACGTCCGCGAGCAGGTCGTCCAGCAGGTCCGCCGGGTTCCCCGCGGGCAGGTCGGGCAGACGTTCCGCCAGCGGGTAGAACCGGCCCTCGGCGTTCCGGGCCTCGGACACGCCGTCAGTGTGCAGGAGCAGCAGGTCGCCGGGCCGCGGCTCGAAGCGGCCCGCCGGGTAGCCGCCGCCGGTCAGTCCGAGCAGGCCCAGCGGCGGCGCCGGGAACGGCGGCTCCAGCTCGCTCACCCTGCCCGCGCGGCGCAGCAGCGGGTGCGGATGGCCGCAGTTCACGATCGTCACCGGCCCCTGGTCCGGCGCCACGTCCAGCAGCAGCGCGGTGGCGAACCGCCCGTCCTCCGACCGCGCGGTGAGCGCCGCGTCCAGCCGCTCCGCCAGTCGGGTGAGGTCGGGATCGGTCCGCGCCGCCTCCCGGAACACGCCCAGCACGTCCGCCGCCGTCTCCACCGCCGGCAGCCCGTGCCCCTGCACGTCGCCGAGCAGGATCCGCACGCCGGAGCGGGTCTCGACGACGGCGTACACGTCCCCGCCGATCCGCGCCTCGGCCGCCGCCGCGACGTACCGCACGGCCACCCGCAGCCGCCCGATCCGCTCCGGCGGAGGGCGCAGCAGGGCCCGCTGCGCCGCCTCGGCCACCGTCCGGACCCGGAACAGCTCCCGTTCCCGGGCCGCCACCAGGACGACGTTGGCGGCGCTGGCCAAGGTCGCGGCGAGCACCGTGATCAGCGCGGTGACGTGCACCTCGGTCGGCAGCTCGGTGTTGGTGGTCTCCAGCAGCCCGACCGCGAGGATGGCGATCGCCCCGGCGATCAGCGGCACCCGGGCCGTCCGGGTGGTCGCTCCGGCCAGCACCGGCGCCACCGCGAGGACGGGGGAGAGCGTCGTGCCGGGACCGGTTACCAGGTCGGCGACGATGGCGCCGATCAGCAGCGCGAAGGAGCCGTACAGCAGCAACCGGGTGCGCCGCGGCAGGTGCAGCGGCGGCACCCCGGCCGGGCCGTCGTCGGCGGTCACACGTCCTCCAGGGCTGAGCGGCAGAGCGGGCCTACGGTCCACTCTGCTCCGCGCCCCCCGCAGACGGCACCTCGGACGAGGAGGGCCGGGCGTACCCGACTAGGCTGGGCCGCGAGATGAGACGCAAGAGCCGCCGCCCGGCCTCCCCCCTCCCGCAGCGCAACGGCGTGGATCCGGTGCACCTGCGGCTCCCGGCCGAGGGTCCCTGGCCGACCGTTCGCGCCCACCTGGTCGAGCGGCTGCCCACCGTGGCTGCCGAGCGGATCGACACGGCGTTGCACGGGCGGGAGATCGTCGGCGAGGACGGGCCGGTCGCGCCCGACGCACCGTTCCGGCCCGGCGCGCACCTGTGGTTCTACCGGGACCTGCCGGACGAGGTCCGCGTCCCGTTCGAGCTGGAGGTGCTGCACCGGGACGAGCACCTGGTCGTCGTCGACAAGCCGCACTTCCTGGCCACCACCCCGCGCGGCCGGCACGTCGTCGAGACGGCGCTCTCCCGGCTGCGGCACACCCTCGACCTGCCCGCGCTCAGCCCCGCCCACCGGCTCGACCGGCTCACCGCCGGCCTGGCCATGTTCGTGGTCCGGCCGGAGGACCGGGGCGCCTACCAGACGCTCTTCCGCGACCGGCTGGTCCGCAAGGAGTACCAGGCCGTCGCCCCCTACGACCCGGCGCTGAGCCTGCCGCGCACCGTCCGCAGCCACATCGTCAAGGAACGGGGCGTGATCGCCGCCCGCGAGGTCGACGCCCCGCCGAACAGCGAGAGCGAGATCGACCTGCTCGACCGCCGCGACGGCCTCGCCCGCTACCGCCTCCGCCCGCTCAGCGGACGCACCCACCAGCTGCGACTGCACATGTGCGGGCTCGGCGTGCCGATCCTCGGCGACCCGGTCTACCCGGTGGTGCTGCCCGAACCGGCCCCGGACGACTTCCGCCGACCGCTCCAACTCCTCTCCTCCGTCGTCGAGTTCACCGACCCGCTGACCGGCCGCGCGCGCCGCTTCGAGAGCCGCCGCACCCTGGCCGCCTGGACCGACCCCGAGGGCTGGGCCCTCGGCGCGTCCTCGGACAGGTCTTAGGTTCGGCTGACGACCGGGCCCGGCCCGGTGGCCGATCCGCCGCACGCCCCCGCGGCGCGATCGCGGGGGCGTGAACGCGGCGCTGCCCACCGCCCCGCACTCCTGGGGGTCTCGCGGGCCCCCGGTACCCGCGAGACTGGCTCACCACCGTGATCACGGACGGTCGAACGCCAGGATCCCCGACAGGTCAGGACCGGGCGGCGACGTGGTGCCTGTGGTGGTGCCGATGGTGCCGCCGCCGTTGCCGCCGACCGGTTCCGGACGCCGACGATCCGGACCGGCGGGCTCCGGACATCGAGGCTTCCGAGGAGGAGGACGAGTCGGCGGAGGACTCGTCCGACTCCTTGCCGCTGCCTTCCGATCCCTTGCCGCTGCCTTCCGATCCCTTGGGCAGCACGTCGATCCGGCCCATCTGGCCGTGCGAGGAGTGCACCATGTGGTGGCAGTGGTAGACGTACTCGCCCGGATAGTCGCCCCAGGTCATGGCGATCCGGACGCTCTGGCCCGGATAGATCGGGACGGTGTCCTTCAGCCCGGCCTCGGCCGGGCCGACCGGCACCCCGTCGCGGTCCAGCACGCGGAACCGCACCAGATGGGTGTGGAAGGAGTGGGGGGCGTGGAAGACCCCGGCAGGCTTCTGGGTGAGGTGGTTGTGGATCGTCCAGATCTCGCTGGTGCCGAGGGGGGTCCGCACGTCGGTCCGGTCCGAGTCGTACTTGCGCCCGTTGATCCTGGTGTCCGGGAAGGTCGTCAGCCAGAACTCCCGGTGCACCGTCGCCTCCGGGATCGGCGGCAGGGTGGCCAGGACGTCCGGTATCCGGCTACGGTCCTCGGCCGTCCGGGTGATGTCGAAGCGCAGCACCTCGGACCGCTCGGTCTCCAGCGCGGCCGTGTTCTCCAGCACCACCGATTCGCCGACCGGGAAGCGGGCGAAGTCGACCACGATCTCCGCGCGTTCCGCGCCGGCCAGGGTCAGCTCGTCCAGCTTCACCGGCGCGGCGAGCAGTCCGCCGTCGGAGGCTATCTGGGTGAACGGCTCGCCGTCGGCGAAGCGCAGCGATATGTGGCGGTTGGGCGAGACGTTGAAGACCCGCAGCCGGTACTTGCGCGCCGCCACCTCGAAGTAGGGCCGCTCCTTGCCGTTGACCAGCATGTGCGGGCACTCGTAGGGGTCGGTGTAGACCAGCCTGCCGTCCGTCTCGATCCGGGCGTCCCGGATCAGTAGCGGGATGTCGAACTCGCCGCTCGGCAGCGGCAGGCTGCTCTCGTGCGGGTCGCTGAGCAGGTAGGCGCCGGCCAGGCCGCGGTAGACGTTCTCGGCCTCCAGCTGGTGCGCGTGGTCGTGGTACCAGAGTGAGGCGGCCACCTGTTCGTTGGGGTAGCGGTACTCGCGGGTCTCGCCGGGCTCGACGAGGTCCATCGGCAGGCCGTCGTACCGCGACGGGACATGGCCGCCGTGCAGGTGGACGGAGGTGTGCAGGTCCAGGTCGTTGGTCTGCTGGATCACCACCTCCCGGCCCTTGACCGCCCGGATGGTCGGACCTGGGAAGCAGCCGCCGTACGCCCGGACGGTGGTCTTCAGCCCCTTGACGATCTCCACCTCGGTCTCGGCCATCCGCAGCTTGTACAGGTCCGAGGAATCCGTCCGCGACGCCGGACTCAGCACCGGGGGCACCGGCATGGCGTGTGCGAAGGGGACGATCCGGGCGGCCCGCCGCCTGGTCTCCGAGCCGGTCTTGGCGACCGGCAGTGCGGCTGGCGCGCTGTGGGCCAGGCTTGGTGTGAGGCCCCATGGGAAGAGGGCCACTGGGCCGCCTATGGTGGCGGCCCTGAGGAGGTCTCGTCGGTTCAGCATCCTCGGTCTCTCTGTCCGGGACCCGGCGGTCGGTATGCCGCCGGGCAGATGGTTCGCCGGCCGTGGTCGCCGGCCGCCCCGCCCAGAGGCTGTCGCGCACAAGACGGTGCGCGGGCCTGGCGGTGGCTGACCGTGCGGCTCGCGCCGCGCTTGGTAACCGCCCCGCTGGCTCAGTATCAGCGGGGTTCGCGCGCTCTGCATCGCGACCGCATCCGCCCGTGACCCCGGCATCCCGGGGTGGCCGGCATTCCGGGACGTCCGGCGGCCACTTCGTGCGGGGGCGAGCACCTGGTGCGGGCTGCGGGCGTGCGGGCGCGCCCGTCGTGCCCGACACTCGTCGGGCACGACGGGGGAAGGCCGGGTATCTCCGGTCATTCAGGTGGTGGCCGGTACGACATTGGTGGCGGCGACCGCGCGGCGGACCGTTCTGGCCAACTCCAGGGCATTGCCCTGGGCCCAGATGTGGGTGAAGAAGAGGCGCGGTTCGTCCGTCAGACCGTGGTTGTGGAGTTCGACGAGTTCGATGCCGCCCTGCCGCAGTATCCCGATCACCTCCTGGACCTCGCCGGCGACCATGGCGAGGTCGCCGCTGAGCGCGGCCCGTCCCCCGCCGAGCGGCTGGAAGTTGAAGGCCGAGGTCGCGCCCAGGCCGGGTGGCAGGACGTGCCCCTCGTCGACGAGGGTCTCGCGGCGCACGAAGACGCACGCATGGACGTCCTCGCCGCTGTTGCCCCTGGCCCCCAGCGCGGCGTCGATGCCGGCGGTGTCCAGATCGAGGGGCCGCGGCGGTCTGGGCGGGCGCGGTGCTGGAGTGCCGGTGCGGTCGAGCGCGGTCCGCAGCCCGCGGGCCAGTGCCCTGCCGTCCTTCCCGTGTGCGCAGACATGGGTCCACCAGACGTCCGGCGACTGCGCCGGGAGGTGTTTGTGGATGGCGGTCAGGGCGATCCCCTGAGCCCGGAGGGCGTCGGTGAACGCCGGCAGTTCGTCCGCGGTCACCACCAGATCGCCCATCATCAGGATGCTGCCGTCGTCGTACCGCGCGAAGGAGGCGTGCGAGCCCAGCGCGAGCCCGGGGGTGATGTTGACGCCGCGGCTGACCACGCGCAGGTCGTGCCGCGGGAAGGGCGTGTGGTGGTAGGTCCTGCGGATGAGGTTGCCCGGGCGGCCGAGGGTGTGCGCGACGTCGCCCCAGTCCTCCTCGCGGGTGCTCACCGGGATGGGGGCGGGCCCCATGCCGCCGTGATCATGGGCTGCGACCGGCCTCGTGCCGCCGGGATCACGGGCCGCTGCCGTCCCCGTCGTCGCATCCCCCGCCAGGCCGACGATTACTGGCATCAGCCCGGCCGCCGTCAGCAGTGGTCGTCGCGCTACAGCGGGGGGAACAGGGTTCCCGGGGGTTGCGTCCTCGGTTTTCACAGGTACCTCCAGAGCCCGGGGCGAGTACGGGAGCCGGTCCCCGCGTGGTGGCCACGGCGGCGCGCGGGTGACGGCTCCCGTCTGGACCGGCCGCCGGGGTGTGCCGGCGGCCGGACGAAGGATCGGATGGGGGAGCGGCTCGACCTCTCGGTCAGGAGCCGGACGCCGCCCAGGTGCCCAGGGACATCTCGGCGGTGATGCCCGGGCCGAACCCGGCCAGCAGCCCTTGGTGGCCGTTGAGAGCCGACTTCTCGTCGAACATCCGGGCCAGGGCGTCGAGCACGACCGCACTCGCGATGTTGCCGTACTGGGTGAGGGTGGCCCGGCTGAAGCGGAACGCCTCGGGCGGCACCCCCAGGAAGCGGCTCAGGTCGTCCAGGATCCGCGGACCGCCGGCGTGGACGATGTAGAAGTCCAGCGTGCCCACGTCCCACTGGTGCTGCTCCGCCACCGCACGCAGGGCAGGGCTGAGGGGCTCCATCGTCCCCGGCACCCGCCTGTCCAGCTGGAAGTGGAACCCGGTGGGGCGTACCGCGTAGGAGATCCACTCCTCGGTGTTCGGGATGAGGTACGAGCCGTTGCGCTCCAACCGGATCCCGGTGCCGCCCTCGCCCCGGACCACGGCGGCGGCGATCCCGTCGCCGAACAGGCCGTTGGACAGCAGCGAGCCCACGCCCAGGTCGGTGGGCTGGTAGCACAGCGAGCAGAACTCGCAGGCCACGATCAGCACGTTGGCGCCCGGGTAGGCCGAACAGAAGTCATGGGCCCGGTTCACCGCCGCGCCGCCGGCCGCACAGCCCAGTTGGGCGATCGGCAGCTGCCGGGTCTCCGGTCGGAAGCCCAGCTTGTTGATCAGCCACGCCGTGAGCGACGGCATCATGAAGCCGGTGCACGACACGTAGACGATCAGGTCGATCTGTGACGGCTCCACTTGGGCCGTTGCGAGGGCCTCGACCACCACCGCCGGGACGCGGGCCTTGGACTCCGTCTCGAAGACGGCGCTCCGCTCGTCCAACCCCGGGTGCTTCAGCACCACGTCGATGGGTTGGATCAGATGCCGCTTCTGCACCCCGGTGTTCTTGATGAGGCGCAACGCCAGATCGAGCTGGGGATGGTCGCGGTGGAGCCTGCGCGCCAGTTCGAGGGTTTCCTCGTTGGTGATGATGTGCTCCGGCACGGCTATCGCCGGCTTACACAGAACGGCCATGGGACTTCCTCCTGACGGGCGGAGTTCCCGGTGCGACCTTGGCGAGGCGGGGAATTCGGTACTCGACGGCAGCCGTTGCGAGCCGGACGCGTGGAGCCGGCGCGGCGGCGGGACTCACCGGGCGGGGCCCAACGGCGCGGCAGGCGAGCCGGCAGAGCGAGGTTCTGATGCTCGCTGTGCGGGCGGTTGTGCCGGCCGCGAGTTGGTTCGGGCCACGTCAGCCCAATCTACGGAAGGTGGGTCCAGCACGCACGTCGGCCCGCACACTCCAAGGTGCGCGGGCCGACGTGCGCGGCGATGCCGGAAGCGAGCCGGCGGCAGGCGGGCGCCTGAGCGTGGGGGAGCACCGTCACCAGGTGACCGGCAGCCCGAGCGGATAGCGCCAGATCGACGAGGTGTTCCACGCCAGCTCCGCGGCCGGCTTCGCCAGCGCGATCCTGGGGAAGCGCTCCAGCAGGGTCCCGAAGGCGACTTCGAGTTCGGTGATGGCCAGCGGTGCGCCGAGGCAGTGGTGCGCGCCCCAGCCGAAGGTCATGTGGGAGGGGGTGGTCCGCTCCAGGTCCAGCTCGTCGGGCCGCTCGAACCTGCGGCCGTCCCGGTTGGCGGTCAGGTAGGAGACGTGCACGATGTCCCCCGCCGGGATCGTGACCCCGCTCAGCTCCACGTCCTCAAGGGCCACCCGGGGGATGCCGACGCCCTTGCGGAACGGGATGAAGCGCAGCATCTCCTGGATCACCTGGGGGAGCATCTCGGGCCGCTCGCTCAGGGTGGCGCGTACGTCCGGCCGGGTGAGGATGGTGTACGAGAGGTTGCCGAGTTCGTACGTCGTGGTGTCCTGGCCGGTGATCAGCAGCACCATGGCCATCACGGTGAGTTCCCGCTCGTCGAGGACCTCGTCCCCGTCGCGGGCCGTGGCCAGCGCGCTGATCAGGTCGTCACCGGGGTTCCTGCGCCGTTCGGCCGTCAGTTCGGCGAAGTACGCCCGCAGGTCGGCCTTGGCCCGTACCGCGTCCGGCTTGTTGTCCAGGTCCATGTTCATCATCGTCCGGGCGTTGGCGCGCAGCTGTGCGCTGTCGGCCTCGGGGATCTCCAGGACCTCGCAGATCGTGATCAGCGGGAGCGGGTGGGCCAGGTGCTCCATGAGGTCGGCCGGGGGACCCTGGTCCTGCATGCGGTCCAGCAGCTCGTTCACCACGTGCTGGGTGCGGTCCCTCATCCGCTCGATGTGGTCGGGTGTGAAGCCCTTGGACACCAGGCTGCGCAGGCGGGCGCTGGCGGGCGGGTCCATGACGTTGATCGCCTCGGCCTGGACGATCGGCTCGGGAGTCATGCGCGGGAAGTCCCGGCCGACGACGGCGTGGCGACTGAAACGCCGGTCAGTGGTCACGGTGCGCACGTCGTCGTACCCCGTGACGAGCCAGGCCTCCCCCTCGCCGTAGGGGAGGCGGATGCGGCTGGCCGGTGCGTCGGTCATGAGCTGCCGGAGCGTCGGGTCGAACTCAAGGGCTTCGGCGAAGTCGAACGGGCAGTTCCGTGCGCTGGAGTCGGTGGACATGCGGACCTCCAGGTCTGGGCCGTGCGGGCCGGCTGGGAAGGCGGATGGAATGGACTGACCACCCGTACCCGATCGGTCGGCCGCACACACCGGTGGAGGTGCGGGACCGCCGGTAATTCATCCGGGCTGATCAGCGGCGGCAGCGTCCGGTTCCCCCAGCAAGCGGTCGCCCCGGCCGCCGCGCGCCGGTCCGCCGCCCGGCTGCTCACGGCCACCGCGGGGCCACGCCGGGTGGGCTGACACCGCCGCCGCACCCTCGCCGCCCGGACCGGCCCCCAGGGCTGGGAGGCCCGGTCCTAGGACGGCCCGTCGGTCTAGGACGAACGCATGACCAGGTCCCAAGCCGGGCGACCGATCCGCCGATCGCCCCGGCGGCGGGATCGTTGCCCCATGAACGCAGCACCGCACACCGTCCCCGCCCCCGTCGCCCTGGTCACCGGCGCCTCCCGAGGACTCGGCCTGGCGCTCGCGCACGCCCTCGCCGCCGAGGGCTGGCAGCTGGTGATCACCGCCCGGGGCGCTGCCGAACTCGCCGAGGCCGAAGCGGCCCTGGCCGCCGTCACCGAGGTGGTGGCCCTGTCCGGCTCGATCGTCGACGACGACCACCGCGCCCGCCTGGCCGAGGCCGCCGAAGGACTCGGTGGCGCGAGCCTCCTGGTCAACAACGCCGGCACGCTCAACGGCGCCCCCGCCCCCGGCGCCGAGCCGCTGCCCCGGCTGGCCGATTTCCCGCTGCCGGACCTGCTGGAGACCTTCGAGGTCAACGCGCTCGCCCCGATCGCGCTCACCCAACTCGTCCTGCCCCAGCTGCGCGCCCGCTCCGGTGCCGTCCTCAACGTCAGCTCGGACGCCGCCGTGGTGCCCTACCTCGGCTGGGGAGGCTACGGCGCCAGCAAGGCCGCGCTCGACCTGGCCACCGCCGTACTCGCCAGGGAGGAGCCGGAGTTGAGCGTCTGGGCGGTCGACCCGGGCAGCATGCGCACCCGGATGCTGCGGGAGGCGAGCCCCGGCGAGGACATCTCCGGCGAGCCCCTGCCCGAGCAGGTCGCACCCGTTCTGCTCGGCCTGCTGCGCGACCGCACCCCCTCCGGCCGCTACCGTGCCGAAGACCTGGTGGCGGCCGCCGCCGACCGGGGTGGGCGATGACGGCCCTGACCGGTCTCGGCCTCAGCCTCGCCGTTCCGCCCGAACTCTCCGCCCGCGCACCGGCGGAGGCCCGCGGCGGGGCCCGGGACGGCGTACGGATGCTGGTCGGCCGGCGTGCCTCCGGCGACATCGAGCACCGTCGCTTCACCGAACTGCCCGAGGTGCTGCGGCCCGGCGACCTGCTGGTGGTCAACAACTCGGCGACCCTCCCGGCCGCCCTGCCGGGCCGGCTGCCCGACGGCGCGCCGGTCGCGCTGCACCTCTCCTCCGCCCAGCCGGACCAACGCGGCGGCTATCTGGTGGAGTTGCGCGAGGTGGTGCCCGGACAGGCGGCGGCGTACTACCCGCCGGAACGGTCCCCGGCCCGCCCGGGCCTGCGAATCGGTCTGCCGGACGGCGGCACGGCCGAGCTGACCGAGTCGTTCACCGCCCGCCTCTGGTACGCCGAACTCGACCTGCCCGAAGAGCTGTTGCGCTACCTGGAGCTGCACGGCCGGGCGATCCGGTACGGCTACACGGACCGCGACCGGCCGATCGAGGCCTACCAGACGGTCTTCGCGGCCGTCCCCGGCAGCAGTGAAATGCCCAGCGCGGCCCGCCCGTTCAGCCCCGAGGTGGTGGCCCGGCTGGCCGGCCGGGGCGTGCTGGTCGCCCCGGTCACCCTGCACACCGGGGTGGCCTCGCCGGAGGCGCACGAGGCCCCGTACGCCGAGCGCTTCCACGTCCCGGCGGCCACCGCCCGGCTGGCCGGCCACGTCCGGGCCGAGGGCGGCCGGGTGATCGCCGTCGGCACCAGCGTGGTCCGCGCCCTGGAGTCGGCCGCCGAGCCCGACGGCACGCTCCAGGAGGCCGACGGCTGGACGGAGTTGGTGATCACCCCGGAGCGCGGCGTGCGCGCCGTCGACGGCCTGCTCACCGGCTGGCACGAGCCCCGCGCCTCGCACCTGCTGATGCTGGCCGCCGTCGCGGGCCGTCCGCTGCTGGCGGCCTGCTATCGCGAGGCCGTCCGACATCGCTACCTGTGGCACGAGTTCGGGGACGTCAACCTGCTGCTGCCGGACTGACCGGGGTCGGCCGGTGGCGGCGTAGGCCGCGAGCCCCCGTGGGTGTCCGCCGGCCCCGCACGGTGGTCGCCCAGGGCGGGGGGAACGATGATTCCCCGGCGGGCGGGCGGGCGGGCGAGGCGATCACGGTGCCGATTCCGGGGCGCCGCTCAGGCCAGCAGGGTCTGCGCCACGTGGTGGGTGTCCAGGTACTCGCGGACGGCGGTGATCAGCCCGTTCTCCACGGTGAACACGCCCAGGCAGTGGTTCTCGTACGCGGCGCCGTCGGCGGCCTTCCCGACGGTGGTCCACTCGGCCACCGCCTGCGGGCCGTCGGCGAGGACGTGGGTGAGGGTGATGGTCGGCAGGCCGTCGGCGGCGAACAGGGCGCCGACCTGGCCGAGGAACTCGCCGAAGATCTCCTGCTTGCCGTGCCAGGTGCGGGACAGGGCGAGGCCGCCCGGGTAGGTCCAGGTCGCGTCCTCGGCGAACAGGGCGATGGCGGCGTCGAGTTCACCTGCCGCGAGGAGGGTGACGTAGTCGGTGACGACGGTGCGGGCGTCGGGCTGCTGCATGGCGGGCTCCTCTGGCGCGTTCGGTCGGGGCTCTCCCGCCGTGACACCAGCAAAGCCCGGCGGCGGCGGTGGCGGCCAACAACCGCGCAGGCATCCCGACAACCGTCCGTTGTCCATGCAGGTCTAATCGGTCGAGAAGCCAGGCGGCAGCTCCAGCTCGAACCAGACCACCTTGCCGTCCCTGGTCCGGCGGGTGCCCCAGCGGTGCGCCAGCTCGTTGACCAGGTGGATGCCGCGCCCGCCCTCGTCCTCGGTGTGGGCGCGGCGGATCCGGGGCGCCTCGCTCCCCCGGTCGGCGACCTCCACGGTGAGCACCCGGTTGCAGAACAGCCTCAGTTGGGTGGGGGATCCGGCGTGCACCAGGGCATTGGTGATCAGCTCGCTGGTGAGCAGCTCGGCCCAGTCCGCGAGCGCGGTGAGCCCCCAGTCGGCCAGCGTCTCGCGGGTGAAGCGGCGCGAGTGGGCGACCATCGCGCGGTCGCCGGTGAGCGGCAGGATGGCGATCCGGTCCGCGCCCTGCGGGCGGACCTGCGCCATGATGACCGCGATGTCGTCCTCGGAGGTGCGGCCGGTGAGCCGGGCCAGGACGGCGTCGCAGGTCTGCTCCAGCGTGCGGCGCCGGTCCGCGACGGTACGGCGCAGCAGGGTCAGGCCCTCGTCCAGGTCGCGGCCCCGGCGCTCGATCAGACCGTCGGTGTAGAGGGTCAGGATGCCCTCCTCGGGGAGGGTGAACTCCACGCTCTCGAACGGGACTCCACCGACCCCGAGCGGCGCGCCGGGCGGCAGGTCGACCAGGTCGGCGTTGCCCTCGGTGTCGGCGACCACGGGCGGCAGGTGCCCGGCGCAGGCCGCGGTGCAGCGGCGGTCCACCGGGTCGTACACCGCGCACACGCAGGTGGCGAACTGCCCCTCGCCGAGCGCGGTGGTGGCCTCGTCCAACCGGTACAGCACCCGTGCCGGGTCCAGTTCGAGGGTGATCAACGTCCGGGCCACGGTCCGGAGTTGGCCCATGGTGGCGGCGGCCCGGATGCCGTGGCCCATCACGTCGCCGACGATCAGCGCGACCCGGCCGGCGGAGAGCGGCACCACGTCGAACCAGTCGCCGCCGACCTCGCTCACCACGCTGCTGGGCAGGTAGCGGTAGGCCAGCTCCAAGCCGAGCGTACGGTGGATCTCCTGTGGCAGCAGGCTGCGTTGGAGTGTGAGCGCGGTGTCCCGCTCACGGCGGTAGAGCCGCCCGTTGTCGATCGCCAGCGCCGTCCGGGCGGCCAGCTCCTCGGCCAGTGAACGGTCCGCCGGGCCGAACGGCACCGGGTTGCGGGTGCGGACGAACTCCGCGCCGCCCAGCACGAGTCCGCGCGCCACCAGCGGCACCATCAGGTACGAGTGGATCCCGGCGTCCAGCCCCGGTTGTACCCGGTCGGGCGAGGCGACGATCCGGCGCAGCTCCTCCTCGGTCACCTCGGAGATCAGGGTCGAGCGCCGGGTGCGCAGGCTCTGTGCGTACACCTCGGCGGACTGCGAGGTCTCGCCGACCTGGTCGGCGGCCTCCGTCATGGTGCCGTCCTGGGCCACCTCGCCGACCGCCACCGCCCGCATCAGCACCGACCCGTCCCGGGGCATCGGCCCGGCCTCCTCGCCGCTGAGCACCGCCTCACGCAGGTCCACGGTGACGAAGTCGGCGAAGCGCGGGATCACCACCTCCACCAACTCCTGGGCGGTGCGGTGCAGATCGAGCGTGGTGCCGATCCGGTTGCTGGCCTCGTTCAGCAGGCCCAGCCGCTGCTGGGCGGCCCAGGCCTCGTCCAGCGCCCGCTGCCGGGCGGCGGCCGCGTCGCGCTCCCGGGTGAACAGCAACGCGTTGTCGATCGACACGGCCGCCCGTACCGCCAACTCCCCGGCCAGTGCGAGGTCCTCGTCCTCGTACGGGCGCTCCACCATGGTCCGGTAGAAGCCCGCCACCCCGACCGCGCTGCCCCGCGCGATCAGCGGGACCACCATGAACGAGAGCACGTTCTGCTCCCGGACGGCGGCGGTGCGCACCGGGTCGTCGGCGAACCAGGCCAGGCCCTCCTCGTCCATCCGCGGCACCAGGACCGGCTTGCGGTGCGCCAGGCTCCATGCGTACGGCGAACTGGGCAGGAAGCGGTGCACCCCGTCCAGCCGGTCGATCGGCGCCAGGGTGGAGCCGCGCACCGAGTGGAAGGCGATCCGCCGCAGCAGCGCCGAACCGTCCGGCGCGGCACGGGCCTCCCGCTCGCCCCGGACCAGTTCCTCCAAGACCTCCACCACCACCGTGTCGGCCAGCCGGGGCGTCGCCACCTCGGCCAACTCCTGCGCGGTCCGGCCGATTTCGAGCGTGGTGCCGATCCGGGTGGAGGCCGCGTTGACCAGCGCGAGCCGCTCCTGCGCCGCCTTCGCCTCGCGCAGCGCCTGCTGGCGGGCCAGTACCGTCTGGTGCTGGCGCAGGTACAGCCGGGCATTGTCGATCGCGACGGCGGCCCGCGAGGCCAGCTCGTCGCCCAGGGTGATGTCGGCCGCCGCGAAGGACTCCCGGTCGCCGCGCCGCGAGTACACCACCATGCCGAGCGTCGTGCCGCGCGCCACCAGCGGCGTGATCCGCACCGGACGCGGCCGGTCGCCCGAGAACGCCTGGCGGCGGCTCTCGTTGATGGCCTCGCTCAGCGGCGTCAGCTCCCAGGACGGCACCACCACCGTGCGCCCGGTGGTCAGCGCCCGGCCGTACGGGGAGTCCGCCGGCAGCTCGTACACCGCGTCCACCGGCAGCGCCTCGGCCGGGTACAGCGGGTCGGTGGTGGCCAGCGCCAGGCGGCGCACCAGCTGCGGGGCCTCCGGGCCAGGTGGTTCGACGTTGCCGCCCGCCACCAGCGCCTCCAGCGCGAACACCCCGCTGACGTCGGCGAGCCTGGGAACCATCGCGTCGGCCAGCTCCCGGGCGGTCTGCCGCAGGTCGAGGGTGGTGCCGATCGAGGCGGTCGCGTCGACCAGCAGGGCGAGCCGCTCCTGCGCGCGGGCCGCCCGGGCCTCGGCGCGGTAACGCGCGGTCCTGTCGATGACGGTCGCGCTGACCCCGAGCACCCGCCCGGCCCGGTCCGCCAGCCGGAAGTAGGACGCGGACCACGCGTGCTCGTGCTGCGGATCCTCCGGGGTACGCCCGTGCGTGCGGAGGTCCACCACCGGCTCACCGCCCGCCAGCACCTGCCGCATCACCGCCTCGGCCTCGGCGCTGTTGATCCCCGGCATCAGTTCGGTGAGCCGGTGGCCCAGGTGGTCGTCGGCGGGCAGCCCGTTCGCCCGGGCCAGTGCCTCGTTCAGCCGCACGAAGCGCAGCTCGGTGTCGTACACCGCCATGCCGACCGGGGACTGGGAGAAGAACCCGTCCAGCACGGCCAGATCCGCCTGGATCCGGTGCAGCGTCGTCACCTCGGACGCGACGGCCAGTACCAGCGGCGCCCCACCGGGCCCCCGGATCGGGTGGGTGCGGAACTCCAGGTTCACCAGGTGCCCGTCGCGGTGCCGCACCGGGAACACCCCGGACCACTCCAGGCCCTCCAGGATCTGCCCGAACAGCTCCAGCACCTCGGGCCGCGTCTCGTCCGAGGTCAGCAGCTTCGCCGCCTTCTGCCCCACCGCCTCGTCCGCACGGTAACCGAGCAGCGCCTCCGCGTCGGAGCTCCAGTGCAGGATCCGGCCGTCGGCCTCGATCAGCGCCGTGGCGATCGGCACCAGCAGGGCATCCCGCCGCGGCTCCCCCTGGCGCCGCCCTTCGTCGTTCACCATGGCCAGAGACCCGCCCGGAGATCGTTCCCACCAGCCCTGCCATCGTCGCACGCGGCCCCCGGCCCGCGCCCCTCGTGGCTGCCCCGGACACCTGGGCCGCTTCCCGCGCGTGCCCGTGCCGGGGCCCGCCGTCGACGCGCTCGCGGCGACCGCCGGCCCGGTGCGGGCCTCGGCATGGTGAGCGTCGGTGCCGGGCCGATGAGGGAGGGGACGGCGACTCCGGAGGGCGCCGGTGGTGCGGGCCCTCGGCGTTCCCGGTCGCGGGTCACCGGGTGGCGGCGCGTTCCCGGGCCGGCGCCGTCGGCTCCGGTCCGGCGAGGGTCTTGTCGCGGGCCTCGGAGCGGCGGGCCGCGACCGCGAGCACGGCGCCGATGAGGCAGAGGGTGGCGGCGACCAGGACGGCGCGGTCGGTGCCCGTGGCGAGGGCGCGGGCGGCCGCCTCGGGGCCCGGGGCAGCGGCGCGGGCGGAGCCGGCGACGGCGACCGTCACGGCCACGCCGAGGGCCGAACCCAGGTAGCGGGAGGTGTTGTTGGCACCCGAGCCCATCGCGGCGCGGTGGGCCGGGACGCTGCTGACCGCCAGGCGGGCGAGGGCCGCGTTGAGGACGCCGCTGCCGATCCCCGCGACCGCGAGGCCGGGTGCCAGCCGGAGCCAGGAGGAGCCGGGGGTGAGCCCGTACAGCCCGGCTTCGCCCAGGCCGCAGACCAGCAGGCCGAGAGCGACCTGTGCGGTGGCCGACAGGTGCGCTGCGAGCCGACGGGCCTGGAGGGCGGAGACCACCGACAGGCCCGACCACAGGGCGAGCACGCCGCCCGCCGCCAGGCCGGACAGGCCGAGCACGCCCTGGAGCAGGGTGGGCAGGTAGCTCATGAAGCCGACCAGCGAGAGCCCGGTGAACAGCGCCCCGCCGGTCGCGGCGATGAAGCCGGGGCTGCGGAACAGCGCGAGGTCGAGCATCGGCTCGCGGACCTTCGCCTCGACCACGGCGAAGGCCGCCAGCAGCAGCACTCCGCCCGCGAGCAGCGCCACCACGACCGACCGCCCCCAGCCGCTGCGGCCCTCGGCCAGTCCGGCGATCAGCACGGACGTCCCGGCGGCGAGGGTCAGCACGCCGTACGGGTCGAGCGCGCGGGGCTGCTCGGCCCGTGACTCGGTGAGGTACACGGCGGCGCAGGCGGCCACGGCGGCCGAGACCACCGCGAGTCCGCCGCCGACCGTGCGCCAGCCGGCCCATTGCTGGACCAACGCGCCGTAGACCGGTCCGACCGCGATGCCGAGGCCGACGGCCGCGCCCCAGATCCCGAGTGCCCGGATCCGGGCGGGCCCCGGCGGGTGGGCGTGGCTGAGCAGGCCGAGCGCGGGTGCCAGGACTGCGGCCGAGGCGATGCCGAGCAGCACCCGGGCGGCCAGGTAGACGGCGCCGCCGGGGGCGAGTGCGGCCAGGGCCTCGGCGGCGGCGAACAGGGCCACGCCGAAGGTGAAGACTCGCTTGCGGCCGTGGTCGTCGGCGGCGCTGCCGGCGGTGAGCAGCAGTGCCGAGATACCGACCAGGGTGCCGGTGAGGATCCAGGTGCGGCCGGAGGCGCCGAGGTGGGCGGCCCGGGCAGTGGCGGCGAGCGAGGCGGTGGGGGCGGTGTAGGCGACGGTGACCAGGGCGGTCGCCGCCGCCGTCACGGCCAGTGTGGCGCCGGGCCGGACGGGCACGGCCGATGGGGCGGGGGAGGAGCCGGGTGGTGCGGGGGACATGGGTGTTCCCTCCGGAGCGCGGACCGATGGGTCTGGTGAATGAACCTTCGTCTCGACGGCACGCTACCACCTGTGGTCTGTTCATTGAACCCACCGGTCGGGTGGACTACGCTGACCCGCATGGCGCTGGGAACCGACTACGAACTGCAGGACTGCGCACTGGCCCGCGCGCTGGAGGTGGTCGGCGAGCGCTGGAGCCTGCTGATCGTGCGCGACGCGTTCTACGGCGTACAGCGGTTCAACGACTTCCTCGCCCACCTCGGCATCCCCCGCGCCGTCCTCACCGCGCGCCTGAACGCCCTGGTCGCGGCCGGGGTGCTGCGCAAGGAGCCGTACCAGCAGGCTCCGCTGCGCCACGGCTACCTGCTCACCGAGGTCGGCCTCGAACTCTGGGGCCCGCTCTACCAGTTGAGCCGCTGGGGCGGCCGGCACGCCACCGAGGGCGGTCCGCACCACCTGTTCGCGCACGCCGCCTGCGGCACCGACCTGGACCTCGTCGGCGCCTGCCCGAAGTGCGGCGGCGGGCCCGTCCCGCCGGCCGAGGTCGCCATGCGCCCCAACCCCGCCCGCGCTGTCGGCCGACGCGAGGACGCCGTCTCCCGCGCCCTGGTCCGCCCTCACCTGTTGCTCGAACCGATCGCCTCGGCGGCGGCCTAGATCGACGTCCGGGTCCAGGCCCGGGCCTGGACCCGGCCCCGGACTTGAGCCCGGGGCCCGTATGCCGACGAGGCCGTCGGCGGGTCGCCGACGGCCTCGCGGGGAGCATGGGTCAGGAGTGGAACCGGACCTCCGGGTTGGCGGCGGTGGGCCCGTCGAACAGCGGCTGGTTGACGCCCTTCAACTGGAGGTCGAAGAACGCCCCGACGTACTGGCGGGTGAGCTCCACGCCGCGCCGGCCCGACATGGTGGTGCCCGGGCCCTGGGGCATGCCGAGCGCGTCGAAGAACATCGGGAAGTCGGTGAAGCTGCCGTGGTTGGCGCCGTCGACGCTCAGCCACCGCTTCCAGCCGTCGAGCCGGGGCCAGCTCTCGGTCCAGCTGGAGTCCTCGACGCCGTCATCCAGCGAGTGGCCGATCATCAGGAACGGCTTGCCGTCGATGCCGGACTCGGGCACCAGGTAGTCCATGCTGCCGTCCAGGTCCACCCCGGCCTGGATCCGGTCGTCGGTCACCAGTGCGGGGACGCTGGCCGCGCCGCCGGCGGAGTGGCCGGCCATGCCGATCCGGTCGCGGTCGATCATGCGGGCGTAGCGCCAGGCCGGGTGGGGGCGGTCGGTCAGCTGGTCGATGACGAAGGAGACGTCCTTCGCCCGGCTCTCGTCCAGGCCCTTCCAGGCCTCCGGGGTCTTGAGCTGGCCGCACATCACGCAGGGGAGCGTCTGCCCGTCGGGGAAGGTGGTCCCGGTGTTCTCGTAGGTGTGGTCGACCAGTGCCACGACGTACCCGCGGCTGCCCAGGTCCTCGGCGAGGCTGGTGAGCGAGGCGCGCGGCATGGTGAAGCCGGGTGACAGCACCACCAGCGGGTAGTGGCCGCCCTGGGGGCGGGCGCCGACGCTGGACCACGTCCGGGTGTTGGTGACCGACTCGGTCGGGATGGTGCTGGTCAAGGGCTTGGCGTCCAGCAGCATCCGGGCGGCCGCGGCGGTCATGTACGGGGCCGGGCTGCCGGTTCCGGCGTGCGCGGGGTAGTACATCGTGACCATCAGCTGACGCGGCCCGGCGGAGGGGACCCATGGGTCCGGACGGTCCTCGTCGACCAAGTGCAGGACCTCCTGCCCGACCGCGTACGGCCCGGTCGGGCGCGGGAGTTCGAGGTGGAGGGCGTTGGGGGCGGAGGCGCCGTCGCCGGCCGTGGCGGCGACCGGTGCGGCGGGCGCGGCCAGGGCCGGTGCGGCGGCGGCGACGGACAGCGGCAGCGCGAGCAACAAGGCTGCCGCGGCGGCGGTTGTGCGAAGTCGGCTCATGTGACCGAAGGTAGTGTGGGGGCACGGGAATTGACGTCGCCTCAGCGGTGTACTGATCCCTTCCGGGATGCGTCCGGAGCGACCCCTAGGGGACGGGCAGGCGGACGGGCGGGGTCAGTCAGTGCCGCGCCGCGCCGGCCTCGGGTGTGTCCGACGATCCGCGCGCCCGGCAGGGATCGTCAGACACGCCCGAGCTGCAGCCTCCGCAGCAGCGCCGTCCCGGCCGGGTCCACCGACCGCCGGGTGTTCGCCAGGACCACCACCCCCACCTGCTTCTCCGGATCGAACGCGACGAAGGAACTGAACCCGCCCGTGCCCCCGTTGTGCCACAGCTGCAGATGGCCGCCCTGCTGGCTGTGCAGCCGGTGCCCGAGCCAGCCGAGGTGCGTCCAGGCGAACGGGTTGACCCGGTGCCGGGTGTCCCGGGTGAGCGTGATCGCGGGCGCCAGCGGCCCGTCCGGCTCGCGGCCGGCGGACAGCTGGGCCCGCAGGAGCGCCGCGAGGTCCGCGGCCGTGGAGCGGAGCCCGCCCATGCCCGGTATCGCCGCCAGGTCCCAGTACGGCACCGGCCGCCCGCCCGGCGCGTGCCCGCGCGCCAGCCGCCCGGACTGCTCCTCGCCCGGCCGCAGGCAGGTGTCCGTGAGCCCCAGCGGCTCGCAGACCTCGCGCGCCACCAGTTCCCCGTACCCGGTGCCGGCCCGCTGGGCGAGGGCCAGCCCGAGCAGCCCGACCCCGAGGTTGGAGTAGCGGAAGCTGCGCCCGGGCGCGGCCCGCAACCGCGTCCTGGCGAGCCCGCGCAGTACCGCCTCGGCTGTGCAACCGGCGTACGGATCCGGCCTGTTGGGCATGAGCAGCGCCCGCGCGGCGATGCCCCTCGGCAGCCGGGGGAGCCCCGAGGTGTGGGTGGCGAGGTGCCGCAGGGTGACCGGCTGCCCGCCCCGCACCGGGACGGTCGGCGTGTCCGCGAGCACCTCCGCGAGCGGCTCGTCGAGCCCCACCGCCTCGTCCAGGGCCAGTCGCGCGAGTACGAGCGAGGTGAACACCTTGGTGACGGAACCGATTTCGAACAGGGTGTGCGGTCCGGGCACACCGCCGCCCGGACCGGTCCGCCCGGCGCCGTGGATCTCCACGGCGCCGTCGGCCAGCCCGGCGACCACCGCGCCGACGTGCTGGCCCGCGAGCCGGTCGGCGGTCTGCTGCACGAGGCTGACGAGTTCTTCCATGGCCATCAGCCTAGGCCGCCCCGACCTGCGAATTCGTCCGCCTGGAAGCCGATTTCGACCCCCTCCCGCTGCTCCTCCGGATGTACGCCCCGCTGCTCTCCGCACGGTACGGACACCACGGTACGGACACCACGGCGTGGCCACCCTCGCGGCCGGCTACGGCTCCCCGAGCGCCGCCCGCAGCCGGGCCGCGACCTCCGCCGCCCCCGCCTCGTCGGGGTACTTCCCCCGCGGCCAGAAGAACCCGCGCAGCCCGTCCTTCGGATTGCGCGGCACCACATGGACGTGCAGGTGCGGCACCGACTGGCTGATCCGGTTGTTCGCCGCCACGAAACTGCCGGCCGCGCCCAGCCCCCGCTCGACGGCCGCCGCCACCCGCTGCACCCGCAGGAAGAACGGCCCGACCTCGGCCGGCGGCAGGTCCGCCAGGGTCCGATGGTGGGCGCGCGGTACGACCAGCACATGGCCCGGGAACAGCGGCCGGCGGTCCAGGAAGGCCACCGCCGCCTCGTCGTCCAGCACCCGGTGCGCGGGCTCCTCGCCCGCCACCACCGCACAGAACACGCAGTCCATCCGTCCATTCAAGCGAGCGGCGGCGGCCCCGGCACCCCTGCGAACCCCGGCCCGCCCGACGTCACCCGTCCGGCCGCCGAGCGGGTGCCCGCCCAGCCCGCCCCCGCCCCGGACGCACGGTGCGGCGGGGGAGCGATCAACGCGGCGCGACCCGTGCCCCTACTCGTACCGGTACAGCAGCGCCTCCCGCTCCGTCTGCTCGATGATCCCGATCGTCAGCGACTCGTCCCGCAGGTGCGACAGCGTGACCTCCGCCGAACTCGGCTGAGTGTCCTTGGCGAGCCAGTTCTCCGGCTTCCACGCCGACCCGCGCAGGAGCGCCTTCGGGCAGTGCGCGTACACCTCCTCCACCGCCACCACGATCGCGCTGCGCGGCGGCTTGCCGACCGCCGTCAGCCGGCTCAGCAGCTCCGGGTCGGTCGAGACGCAGGCCAGCCCGTTGACCCGCAGCGTGGTGTCCCGGCCCGGCACGACGAAGAGCAGCCCGACGCGGCCGTTCTCCAGGATGTTGTGCAGGGTGTCCAGGCGCTTGTTGCCGGTGGCGTCCGGTATGGCCAGGGTGTGCTCGTCGAGCACCGAGACCAGCCCGGCCGGCCCGCCACGCGGGGAGACGTCACAGCGCCCGGCGGCGTCGGAGCTGGCGACGAAGACCAGCGAGGAGCACGCGATCAGCCGCTGGGCGACCTCGTGCAGGCGGTCGACCTGCTTGCGGCGTGCGTGATCGCCCGGCTGCTCGTAGATCTCGCGCAGCTGGGCCGGCTCGGTGAGGGCGCCCGCGCTGAGGGCGGCGAACAGGCGGTTCGGCGCGTCCGGAGCGGTGGTTGACGGTACGGCAGCATCCGGTGTGGTGGTCATACCGGGAATGTACGGGACTCCGGGGAGGCCGAGCCGGAGTCCTTCACCACACCCCGGGCCGCGATCCGCGACCGGCTCCGTCCCGCACCGCCGCCCCGGCCGCCCGCCGTCGCGTCCCCAACTGTCCGTGAAAGTGCCGCCGTACCCCTCCCCACCAGCGGTTTTCCGCTGATAATGGGGCCAGGGACTCCAGCCAGCCGGAGGTGGTGGTCGTGATCGTCAGAATCTGGGCCGGGCAGGTCGTGTCCGATCGCATCGAGGAGTTCTGCGCGCACCTGACCACCCAGGTGATCCCGCAGCTGGGGCGTACGGACGGCTGCCTCGGCGGCGAGCTGCTGCGCTCGGTGACCGAGGGCGGGCACCGGGTGCTCGTGGTGAGTCGCTGGCGCGACGAGGAGGCCCTGCGCGGCTACGCCGGGCCGATGTGGCGGATCCGGCCGGTCGGGGCGGAGGGCGAACTGTGCTTTCTCGCGCACCCCCCGGAGGTCACCCACTTCCTGTCGATCGCCGCACCCGCCACCCTCTGAACCGCCGACCCCGAACACCAGGGCCTTGCGCCGCTCGTCGACCACCGAGGGGCCCTCGAACACCGAGAAGCCCTAGAACGCCCTAGAACACCGAGAGGCCCTCGGAAGCCGAGGGGCCCTCGCACACCGGGGTCCTACGCGGACAACGGCACCGGGTGGATCCCGTCCGCCGGGTGCCGCCCGATCGCGCCACCAGGTCCCCGCACCAGCGGGCCCGGAACCAGCGCCCGCCACCCCGCCGTGCATTCCCCGCGCCGACCGTGAAACAGACCACAGTCGAAGACCCTCCCTGGGCTCGCACCGCGCGTGGCAGAATGACGTCAACAGCAGTGACGTTCAGCGCACTCCGGGGTCGGTGAAAATCCGAACCGGCGGTTACAGTCCGCGACCCGTCCGCAGCCAGCGGCCGGTTGACCAGGTGAAATTCCTGGACCGACGGTTAAAGTCCGGATGGGAGGCGTGCGCGGGCGGACGAAGAGCAGTACCCGTGGTCCATCGGAACCGGAGAAACCGGACCGGCCCGGACCGCGGTCAGGTGAACGACGGGAGAGGTCTCTCCCGGGCCGGGCGAGCGATCTCCCGGCGGCTCCGGCACCCCGGCGACGGGTCGTGTCCGCGGGTTCGCGCACCGTTGCCCGTCCGTGTCATCTCCCTCTGCCGCCCCGGAGTCCGCGCCCCAAGCGCGAGGAGACCCGGGTGTTCACCGGCATCATCGAAGAGCTCGGCGAGGTCGTGTCGATCGAGGAGATCGGCGACTCCTCGCGAATCCGCCTGCGCGGCCCGGTGGTCTGTTCCGGTGCGCGGCACGGCGACTCCATCGCGGTCAACGGCGTCTGCCTGACCGTCGTCGACAGCCCCGAGCAACTGGCCGCCGAGACCGGCGAGTTCAGCGCCGACGTGATGGCCGAGACGCTGCACCGTTCCAGCCTGGGCGAGTTGAAGCCCGGCTCCCGGGTCAACCTGGAGCGCGCCATGGCGCTCGGCGCCCGCCTCGGCGGCCACCTGGTGCAGGGCCATGTCGACGCCACCGGGCGGCTGTTGAGCCGCGAGCCCGGCGAGCGCGACGCGGACGGCAACCTGCGCTGGGAGGTGCTGCGCTTCTCGCTGCCGGAGTCGATCTCCCGCTACCTGGTGGAGAAGGGCTCGATCACGGTCGACGGCGTCAGCCTCACCGTGGTGGAGGCGGCCCGCGACAGCTTCACCGTCAGCCTCATCCCGGCCACCCTCGCGCTGACCACGCTCGGCGCCAAGACCACCGGCGAGAGCGTCAACCTCGAGGTGGACGTGCTCGCCAAGTACGTGGAGCGGCTGCTCGAATCGCGCGCGCTGCCGACCCTGCCGGACCTGGAGCACATCACGGGGGAGTCCAAGTGAGCTGGCTCAGCGGAGAGGCGTTCACCGTCCTCGGTGAGCACGTGAAGTGGGCCGACATGATCGGCAACCTGTTCGGCCTCGGCGGCCTCGCGCTCGGCTGGCGCCGCTCGGTGTGGAGCTGGCCGGTCCAACTCCTGTCCGGCGTCGTGCTGATCACCGCCTACCTCGGGGGCCACGTCCCCGGCCTGATCGGCAAGCAGCTGATCGTCATCGTCACCGCCGCCTGGGGCTGGACGCAGTGGAACCGCGGCCGCCGCGACACCGGCACCATCGCCGTACGGTTCGCCAGCTGGCCCGAGCGGGCCGCCCTGGTGGCCGGCACCGCGGTGGGCACCGTCGCCCTGGCGACACTGTTCACCGCCTACCCCAGTCTGTCCTGGAGCCCCTGGTCGGACGCCTACATCTTCGTCGGCACGCTCGCCGCGATGGTCGCCCAGGCGCGCGGCTGGCTGGAGTTCTGGTTCGCCTGGATCGCCGTCGACGCGGTCGGCGTCCCGTTCGCCTTCAACAGCGGCTACACCTTCTCCGGCCTCACCTACTCGATCTACTTCGTCCTGGTGCTGCTCGGCCTGCGCTCCTGGTGGCTGAGCACCCGTGAGCCGCGAGTCACGTCCACCAACGTCCCGCAGGGAGTCACGGCATGACCGAGAACCAGACCTTCGAGAGCGGCATCGGTGAAGAGCTCGTCCTCGACCCCGTCGAGCGGGCGATCGCCGACATCGCGCTCGGTCGCGCGGTGATCGTGGTCGACGACGAGGACCGCGAGAACGAGGGCGACATCGTCTTCGCCGCCTCCGCCGCCACCCCCGAGCTGATGGCCTTCACCATCCGCTACAGCTCCGGCGTGATCTGCGCCCCGATGACCGGCGAGGAGCTGGACCGCCTCAAGCTCCCGCCGATGACCCAGGTCAACGAGGACCGCAAGGGCACCGCGTACACCGTCTCGGTGGACGCCCGTGAGGGGGTCGACACCGGCATCTCCGCCGCCGACCGCGCCCGCACCGTACGGCTGCTCTCCTCGCCCGGCACCGAGCCCGGGGACCTGACCCGCCCCGGCCACGTCTTCCCGCTGCGCGCCGTCGAGGGCGGCGTGCTGGTCCGCCCCGGCCACACCGAGGCCGCCGTCGACCTGGCCCGGCTCGCCGGGCTGGCGCCGGCCGGCGCGATCGCCGAGGTGGTCAACGACGACGGCACCATGGCCCGGCTGCCCGAGCTGGTCGCCTTCGCCCGTGAGCACGGCCTCGCGATCATCTCCATCGAGGACCTGATCGCCTACCGCCGCCGCACCGAGTTGCACGTCGACCGGGCCGCCGTCACCGCCCTGCCCACCACCCACGGCGAGTTCACCGCGGTCGGCTACCGGGGCACCATCGACGGCGTCGAGCACATCGCCCTGGTGGCCGGCGGCCTCGACGCGGACGGACAGCTGCCGGACGGCGAGGACGTCCTGGTCCGGGTCCACTCCGAGTGCCTGACCGGCGACGTCTTCGGCTCGCTGCGCTGCGACTGCGGCCCGCAGCTGGAGGCCTCGCTGCAGCGGGTCGCCGAGGCCGGCCGCGGCGTGGTGCTCTACCTGCGCGGCCACGAGGGCCGGGGGATCGGCCTGGCCCACAAGCTGCGCGCGTACGAGCTCCAGGAGCAGGGCCGCGACACCGTGGACGCCAACCTGGACCTCGGCCTGCCCGCCGACGCCCGCGACTACAGCATCGCGGCGCAGATGCTGGTGGACCTCGGCGTCCGCTCGCTCACCCTGCTCACCAACAACCCGCAGAAGCTGACCGCGCTCACCGAGCACGGCCTCAAGGTCAAGGGGCGCGAGGCGGTCGAGATCGCGCCGGGCGAGCACAACCTGCGCTACCTGCGCACCAAGCGCGACCGGATGGGCCACGACCTGCCCGGCCTGGGCTCCTGACCGACGCACGCCCGGGCTCCCGACACCCGCGGGCCCGGCAGCCGAGACTCGCAACGACCCACACCAAGGAACGGAAGTAACGACATGAGCGGCCACGGAGCCCCCGAGCTGACCATCGACGGCGCCGCCGACCTCAAGGTCGCCGTCGTCGCGGCCCAGTGGCACGACACGGTGATGAACGGCCTGCTGGACGGCGCCCACCGCGCGCTCAAGGAGCTGGGCATCGCCGAGCCGACCGTGCTGCGGGTGCCCGGCACCTTCGAGCTGCCGGTCGCCGCCAAGCGCCTCGCCGAGCGCGGCTACGACGCGGTGATCGCCCTGGGCGTGGTCATCCGCGGCGGCACCCCGCACTTCGACTACGTCTGCCAGGCGGCCGCCGTCGGCCTCACCCAGGTCAGCGTCGACACCGGCGTCCCGGTCGGTTTCGGCGTGCTGACCTGCGACAACGACGAGCAGGCGCTCGACCGGGCCGGCCTGCCGGGCTCCGCCGAGGACAAGGGCCACGAGGCCGTCACCGCCGCCGTGGCCACCGCCGCGGTGCTGCGCGCCACCGCCTGACCCGCACGCGACCGTTCCCGGGCCGTGGACGTCCACTCGACCGTCCACGGTCCGGGACCGTTTACCGCCGGTCTGCTCGCACGCCGTATGGTGATTCCCATCATGGCTTCGAAGACATTCGAGGAGCTCTTCGCCGAGCTCCAGCAGAAGGCCGCCACCGGCGACCCCTCGTCCTCCCGTACCGCGCAGCTCGTCCAGCAGGGCGTCCATGCGATCGGCAAGAAGGTCGTCGAGGAGGCCGCCGAGGTCTGGATGGCCGCCGAGTTCCAGTCGGACGAGCAGACGGCGGAGGAGATCTCCCAGCTCCTCTACCACCTTCAGGTGATGATGGTCGCCCGCGGGCTGACGCTCGACGACGTCTACAAGTACCTCTGAACCTCACCCTCGAGCTCCCCGAGCACACCCCCCTCCCAACAGGTAAGGAAGCAACCTCCCATGCTGCGCATCGCCGTCCCCAACAAGGGTTCGCTCTCGGGTCCCGCGGCGGAGATGCTCCATGAGGCCGGCTACCGCCAGCGGAAGGACCCCAAGGAGCTCGTCCTCGTCGACCCGAACAACGAGGTCGAGTTCTTCTTCCTGCGCCCGCGCGATATCGCCGTCTACGTCGGCTCCGGCCGCCTCGACGTCGGCATCACCGGCCGCGACCTGCTGCTGGACTCGCACTCCAACGCGGAGGAGGTGCTCGCCCTCGGCTTCGCCGGGTCGACCTTCCGCTTCGCCCGCCCCGAGGGTGTGGACGTCAAGGACGTGACGGGCCTGGAGGGCCTGCGGATCGCCACCTCCTACACCGGCCTGGTCGAGCAGCACCTGGCCGACCACGGCGTGAAGGCGACGGTCACCAAGCTGGACGGCGCGGTCGAGACCGCGGTGCAGCTGGGTGTCGCCGACGTCATCGCCGACGTGGTGGAGACCGGCACCAGCCTGCGCAACGCCGGCCTGGAGGTCTTCGGCGAGCCGATCCTGATCTCGGACGCCGTGGTGATCCGCCCCAAGGGTGCGGGCGAGGACCCGCGGGTGGAGCAGTTCCTGCGCCGCCTGCAGGGCGTGCTGGTGGCCCGCCGCTACGTGCTGATGGACTACGACATCCGCGCCGAGAAGGTCAGCGCCGCCGTGGCGCTCACCCCCGGCCTGGAGTCGCCGACCGTCTCCCCGCTGCACACCGAGGGCTGGGTGGCCGTCCGCTCGATGGTGCTCCGCAAGGAGGCCCAGCAGATCATGGACGACCTCTGGAGCATCGGCGCCCGGGCCATCCTGGTCACCAACATCCACGCCTGCCGCCTCTGACCTGCTCGAACGGCCTGCTCCAACGGCATGTCCGCGGCCTGATCGCCGGACCGCGGGCAACGACCTGCCCGGCAGGCCGCGAGTAAAGAACGGTTCAATAGGGGCGGGGACGCCGAACGGTGTCCCCGCCCTTCGCCGTCAGCACCCCGCTGCCAGCATCCTGGCCGTCAGCACCCGGCGCGCCGCACGCCGCCACCAGAACCACCGGAGATCCCACGTGTCCACGCCGCCCGTCCAGTTCCCCGTCACCTGGGCGCCCCGCCGCACCCGCGCGGTGCTGCTGCCGGTCTGCGCCCTGCTGGTGGTGCTGTTCGCCGTGCTGGCCTTCCTGCTGCCGGAGAACTGGCAGCTCAACGACCGGATCATGATGATCGGCAGCGGTGTGCTGTTCGCCTGCGTGGGCCTCATGCTGGCCCGCCCCCGGGTGCGTGCGGACGCGGAGGGCGTGACGGTGGTCAACTTCGTCCGCAGCCGCCGGCTCGCCTGGGCCGAGATCGTCCGGGTCAACTTCCGCCAGGGCGACCCGTGGGCCACCCTCGACCTCTCCGACGGCACCTCGCTCGCGGTGGTCGGCATCCAGTCCGGCGTCGGCAAGTCCCAGGCGATCGCGGACGCCCGCGCGCTGCGCGACCTGGTCGAGAGCCGCGCCCAGGGCTGAGCGGGCCGCGGCCCGGCGGATCCCGAACACGCTTCCTGTCGTCGCACAGGTATGGTCTACGCTGGTAAAAGCAGGGCAAAAATTCAGTCCTGCCCGAAAGCGACCCGAGTCGAACCGACCTGAGGAGTGACTCTCCCCCTCGATGGACGATCCGTCCGGTAGTACCTGCGCCGCCTCGCTTCCGAACCCCGGAAGGCAGGCGGCACTGTGATCACCGCCTGGCTGCTGTTGTTCGCAGCCCTTCTCCTGATCCTCGCCAACGGCCTCTTCGTGGCCGCCGAGTTCGCCTTCGTGACCGCCGACCGCGGTGCGGTGGAACGCTCCGCCGCGGCCGGCGACGCCAAGTCCGGCCGGGTCGCCAGGGCCCTGCGGCACCTCTCCTTCGAACTCTCCGGCGCCCAGCTGGGCATCACCATCACCTCGCTGGTGGTCGGCATGCTCGCGCAGCCGGCCCTGTCGACCCTGCTCCGGCCCGTGATGGCGGGCATCGGCGTGCCCGACCCGGTCGCCCGCGGCGCCGCAGTGGTGATCGGCATGGTGCTGGCGACCGTCGTCCAGATGGTGATCGGCGAGCTGGTCCCGAAGAACTGGGCGATCTCCCGCCCGCTCCAGGTGGGCCGCGCGGTCGCCGCCCCGCACATGGCCTTCTCCTTCGTCTGCCGCCCGTTGATCAGGTTCCTGAACGGCGCCGCCGACAAGACCGTCCGGGCCTTCGGCATCGAGCCGCACGAGGAGTTGGAGCACGCCCGGACCCCGGCCGAGCTGGTCTCGCTGGCCCGTCACTCGGCCAAGGCCGGCGCGATAGACGAGGAGTCGGCGGCCCTGTTCGTCCGCACCCTGGGTCTCGGCGAGCTGACCGCGGAGTCCGTGATGACCCCGCGGGTCGACGTCTCCGCCCTCCAGCGCGACGCCACCGCCTCCGACGTCATCAACCTGACCCGGGCCACCGGCCTGTCCCGCTTCCCGGTCTACAGCGACAGCCTGGACGAGGTCACCGGCATCGTGACGCTCAAGGACGCCCTGGCCGTCCCGGCCGCCCGGCGCGGCCTGGTGCGGGTGGCCGAGCTGACCTCGCCGCCGCTGCTGGTGCCCGAGACCCTGCCCGCCGAACGGCTGCTCGACCAGCTGCGCCGCCTCCAGCCGATGGCCATCGTGGTCGACGAGTACGGCGGCACCGCCGGCGTCGTCACCGTCGAGGACATCGTCGAGGAGATCGTCGGCGAGGTGCAGGACGAGCACGACCCGGCCGACCGGCCCGAGCTGCTTCCGCTGCCGGCCGTCGACGGCCGGCCCGCCTGGGAGGCCGACGGCCGCGCCCGGCTCGACCAGCTGGAGACCATCGGCCTGAACGCCCCCGACGGCCCGTACGAGACCCTGGCCGGCCTGGTCGCCGACCTGCTCGGCAAGCTCCCCGAGGTGGGCGAGCAGGCCGGGCTCCCCGGCTGGCGGTTCACCGTGACCGGCGTCGACCGGCACCGCACCAGCCAGGTCCGGGTGGAGCGCACCTCCGTGTCCGCGCTGTTCGGCGAGGACGAGGAGGGGACCCGATGACCGTGCTGCAACTGGGCCTCGCCCTCCTGCTGCTGCTCGGCAACGCCTTCTTCGTCGGCGCCGAGTTCGCCGTCGTCTCGGTGCGTCGCAGCCAGATCGAGCCGCTCGCCGAGGCCGGGCACAAGCGCGCCCGCGTCGTGCTGCACGCGCTGTCCAACGTCTCCGCGATGCTGGCCGCCGCCCAGCTCGGCATCACCGTCTGCTCGCTGGGCCTCGGTGCGCTCGCCGAGCCGACCATCGCCGCCGTGCTGGAGGGTCCGTTCCATGCGATCGGCGTCCCGTCCGGCCTGATGCACCCGCTCTCCTACGGGATCTCGCTCGCCGTCGTGGTCTTCCTCCACATGGTGATGGGCGAGATGGTGCCGAAGAACATGGCCATGGCCGGACCGGAGAAGGCCGCGCTCTGGCTCGGCCCGCCGCTGGACCGGCTGGCCCGCTGGCTCGCCCCGGTGATCCGGCTGCTCAACGCCTCCGCCAACGGCGTGCTGAGGCTGTTCCGGGTCGAGCCCAAGGACGAGGTCGAATCGGTCTTCACCACCGAGCAGCTGATGTACCTGCTGGTCGACTCCCGGGACGCCGGCCTGCTCGACGAGGATCGGCAGGAGCGCCTGGAGGACGCCCTGGAGCTGGGCCGGCGACCGGTCACCGACGTGCTGCTGCGGCCCGAGGAACTGGTCACCGTGGACCCCAAGATGACCGCCGCCGAGGTCGAGGCGCTCGCCCTGCGCACCGGCTTCTCGCGCTTCCCGGTCACCGACGGCGACCCGGCCGGCCACGGCTACCTCGGGTACCTCCACCTCAAGGACATCCTCGACGTGGAGGACCCGTCGGCGCCCGTCCCGGCCCGCCTGTGGCGGCCGATCACGGTGCTGCGCGGCGGCCTCCCGCTGGACGACGCCCTCGGCGCGATGCGCCGGGCCACCTGCCACCTGGCCGCCGTGCTGGACCAGGACGGCCGCACGACGGGCGTGGTGATGCTGGAGGACGTGCTGGAGGAGCTGGTCGGCGAGATGCACGACCCCGACCACCGCACCACCGCCTGAGGTTCCCGCTTTCGCTGACGGCGTGTCCGCCCGCGGCGATTCCGCCCAGAGCGTTCAGCGGTTCCCATGTCGGCCACCCTCGGAGCAGGGTGGTCGGCATGAGACTTCTGCTGCTGGGTGGAACCGAGTTCGTCGGACGCGCCGTCGCCGAGGAGGCCGTGGCCAGGGGCTGGGAGGTGACCGCCCTCAACCGCGGTACCCGGCCCGCGCCCGAGGGCGTGCGGGTGCTGGCGGGCGACCGCACGGCCGGGGACGGCCTGGCGGCGCTCGCCACGGGGGAGTGGGACGCGGTGGTGGACACCTGGTCCTGGGCCCCGGCGGCGGTGCGCGACAGCGCCCGGCGGCTGGCCGGCCGGGTCGGCCACTACGCGTACGTCTCCAGCCGGTCGGTGTACGACCACCCGCTGCGGGCCGGGGCGGACGAGACGGCGCCGGTGGTCCCCTCCTCCCCGGACCTGACCGGCGCGGTGGCCTACGCCGAGGCCAAGCGCGGCGCCGAACTGGCCCTGGAGGCGGAGTACGGCGGGCGCGCCCTGCTGGTCCGCGCCGGGCTGATCCTCGGCCCGTACGAGAACATCGGCCGACTGCCCTGGTGGCTGAACCGGATCGCCCGCGGCGGACCGGTGCTCGCCCCCGGCCCGCGCGACACGGCGCTGCAGTACATCGACGCCCGCGACCTCGCGATCTGGACCCTGGACGCGGTGGCGGCCCGCCTGAGCGGCCCGTACAACGTGGTCAGCCCCGCCGGCCACAGCACCATGGGCGAACTGCTGGCGGCCTGCGTCCGGGTCACCGGCTCGGACGCCGAGCTGCGCTGGACCGACCCGGAGCGGATCCTCGCGGCGGGCGTCGAGCCGTGGACCGAGCTGCCGATCTGGCTCCCGCCCGGCGAGCTGTACGACTTCCTGCACGGTGCCTCGGTCGCCCGCGCGGTCGACGCCGGGCTGCGCTGCCGCCCGGTCGCCGAGACGGTCGAGGACACCTGGGCCTGGCTGCGCTCCATCGGCGGCGACGCCCCCCTGCGCGCCGACCGGCCGAACGTCGGGCTCGACCCTGAGCGCGAGGCGAGGCTGCTCCAGGGGTGAGGTCGTAGGGGGAGCGCGTCGTAGGGGAGCGGGTGGGAGGGGGAACCGGTCGTCAGCCCCGGCCGTCGATCAGCTCCCCGTAGGCCTGCACCAGGTCCGGGAGTCGCAGCGTCGCCAGGTCCTCCCGGCCCGGCGGCTCGCGCAGCAGCGACAGCCGCAGGTCCCGGTAGGCGCAGGACTTCTCGTACAGGGTGCGGATGAACCGGCCGTTGCCCAGCTCGTCGATCCAGCCCTCGCGCACCACGTGGGTGCAGATGCTGGCCAGCTCCTCGGCCGCGTCGTCGTCCCAGCCGTCGCCGTCCCGGCCGGCCAGTGCCGCGCCGATCGCGGTCAGCTCGTTCGGGCGGTAGCTGGGGAAGTCGACCCGGGTGGTGAAGCGGGAGTTGAGGCCGGGGTTGGTGGCGAGCAGCCGGTTCATCCCCTCGGGGTAGCCGGCCAGGATCACCACCAGCCGGTCCCGGTTGTCCTCGGCCCGCTTCAGCAGCACCTGCAGCGCCTCGTCGCCGTACGCGTCGCCCTTGGTGTAGCCGGAGTTGGAGAGGCTGTACGCCTCGTCGATGAACAGCACGCCGTCCAGCGCGGAGTCGATCAGGTCGTTCGCCTTGACGGCTGTCTGGCCGAGGAACTCCCCGACCAGGTCGGCTCTTTGGGCCTCCACCAGGTGGTCGCCGGAGAGCAGGCCGAGGGCGTGGAAGACCCGGCCGAGGATCCGCGCCACGGTGGTCTTGCCGGTGCCGGAGGGGCCGGAGAAGACGAAGTGCCGCTTCGGCGGCTGGACCGGCAGGCCCTGTTCGGCGCGCAGCCGGCTCATTCGCAACTGGGCCGAGAGCGCCCGTACTTGCCGCTTCACCGGCTCCAGGCCCACCATCAGCGAGAGTTCGGCCAGTGCCGCGTCCAACTCCCGCTCGTCGCCCTCCGGCTGGGCGGGCGCGGGCTCGGGCGCGACCCGGGGCTGCGCCGCGCCGCGGACCGGCAGCGGGACGGGTGCGGCGGGGCCGGCCGGGAGGCCCGAGCCGGACCGCTCCCCGGCCGCCTGCGGCGCGCTGCCGCCCGTCGGCCCGGCCGGAGCGCCGTCCGCGATGCCGTCCGGCATGCCGTCGGTGATGCCGTCCGCGACGCCGTCGGTGACGCCGTCCACCAGGCTCGCGTCGACCGAGGGCCCGCCTCCCGGCGCGGCCGTCCCGGTCCCGAACTCCTCACCGTAGAAAGGCCCTTCGGCGTATCCGGTGTCGTCCCGGTACCCCGGCCCGGTCGTCTCCGCCCCGCCCGAGAGCCCGCCCGCCAGCAGGCCGTCCGCGAGCGCGTCCTCCGCCGCGATGGCCGCCAGCCGGGTCGCGGTGTCCATGAACGCCGGATCCGCCCGGTGCACCGCCCGGTACAGCGGCAGTGCCGCCGCACTGCGTCCGGCCCCCTCGTACGCCCGGGCCAGCCAGTACCGCAGCTCCTTGCGCTGCGGCTGCTCGGAGCGGCAGCGCGCCAGCGAGGCGGCCAGCGGCGCCTGCGCCTGGGCGCACATGTCGAGGCGGACCCGCGCCATCCCGGCGAACAGCCCGGCCTCTGTGCCCAGCAGCGGGTCGTCCAGCAGGTGGTCGGTGTCCCGGATCAGCTGCTCCCAGTCCTTGAGCAGATAGGAGCGGCAGGCGTACAGGAACTGGGCGGACGGGTCCTCGCTGGGCGCCGGGCACTGCTCCAGCGCCCGGTCCAGCTCGGCCAGGTGGCGGCCGTCCAGCCAGTGCGAGGCGTGCGCCAGCGCGAGGTCGCGGGCGTCCTCCAGGACGGGTTGCACCCACCAGCCCAGCCAGTACCAGGAGCTGAGCGGGCGCCGGTGCAGTCGCCGCTGCTCGCCGAAGCGCTTCTGGTGGTGGTACATGGCCAGCAGTGCCGCCGAGGTGTCGCTGCGCAGGGCGTGCAGGCCGAGCCAGGCGTCGGCCATGCCCGGGTCCAGCCGGACGGCGGCCCGGAACTCCTCCTCGGCGCGGGCGTAGGCGCCGGCCGTGTAGGCGTCCATGGCGCGCAGCCAGGCGCGGTCGGCGAGCCGGTCCGGGCCGCCCGCCGTGTTGTCGGAACTGTCCACCGTCGTCACTCACGCCCCCCGCGGTGTGGCCCGGGGCTCGGCCGGCGGTTCGCCTCAGCGTTGCCGGGCCGGTGGTCGGAAGCCCCCGGGGCGCATATGCGCCTGCCAGGAATCGTACCGGCGCGGGGCTGATCCGGAAGGGTGCCGTACGGGGTCAAATGGGATCGTGCACACGGTCGTTGAGCGGTCGGATGGCTGAAAAGCCGGGCAACGCCGACGGCGGGACACAACGTGTGAGGGGGCCGGACGACGCCCCCGGCTCACGGGGGAACAAGCCGGGGACGTCGGGTCCGAGGCGGCCGGAACAGTGCGTTCCGGCGGCTGAGGAGAACCTAGATCCTGGTGATGTCGCAGGTCAAGGGCTTGTTGAAGGTTCACCGACGGTGCCCGGCAGGATCCGTCCGGTCACCCCGTCCACGCGCGTGGCGGCGTACGGGCGGCTCGGGTCGGCGGCGAAGTGCGCCGCCTCCGCCCGCGCCCAGCCGGCCCAGAACTCGGCCAGTTCCGGACCGTCCCGCTCCTCGCCGCGCCGCCGGGCCGCGACGGCGTCCAGCTCCATCCAGATCACCCGGGCCAGCCGGGGGCGCACCTCCCGGCGCCCCGCGCCGACCCCCTCGACCAGCACCACAGGGGCGGCCGGCACCGCGGCGGTGGTCGCGAAGCGGCGCAGCGTCCAGTCGTACACCCGGTACGAGGCGTCCCGGCCGGCCGTCAGCGGCTCCAGCACCTGCTCGCGCAGCCGCCCGGTCCACTCGAAGTACTCGGTGTGGGTGGCCAGGTCGTCGAGGTGGACCACCGGCGCCCCGTCGAGCGCCGCCGCCAGCCGCCCGGCGAAGGTCGTCTTGCCGGAGCCCGCGTGCCCGTCCACCGCGACCAGCCGCACCGGTCCGCAGGAGGGCGGCAGCGTGCGCAGCTCGGCGGCGAGCGAGGTCAGCGGATCGCCGGTCGCGGGCGTACGGGGGGAGGGGAGGGTTCCGGAAACAGCCACAACGTCAACCCTACGGTGCCGTAGCCCACCACTGCGGACAGTTCATCTGTGCTGGTCGTGACGGCGGCGCGGGTTTCGGGCATACTCGCCTTCGCCAAGCCTGTGAACGGCCGTTCACCGAAACCCGGTGCCGGTCGGGCAGACCTGCCACACCCCGCGCCGGACCAGCCGACACCCTCGGTCCGGCGCCCGATCGAGGAGGCGACCGCCGCCATGACCCCCTCCCCCGTGAAAGCCGTGGAGCGCCAGCTGCCGAGCGAGGAGGCCCGCGAGCTGCTGAGCCTCACCCGGGACCTGGTCCAGCGCGAGCTGCAGCCGCGCGCGGCGGAGGACGAGGCCGTCGGCCGCTTCCCCCGGGAGGTCTTCCGCACCCTCGGCGAGGCCGGCCTGCTGTCCCTCCCGTACGACGAGAAGTACGGCGGCGGCGAGCAGCCGTACGAGGTGTACCTGCAGGTGCTGGAGGAGCTCGCGGCCGGCTGGCTGGCCGTCGGCCTCGGTGTCAGCGTGCACACCCTGTCCTGCCACGCGCTGGCCACCTTCGGCAGCGACGAGCAGCGCGAGCAGTGGCTGCCCGGCATGCTCTCCGGCGAGCAGCTCGGCGCCTACTGCCTCTCCGAGCCGCAGTCCGGCTCGGACGCGGCCGCCCTGCGCACCCGCGCCGACCTGGACGGCGAGGAGTACGTCGTCAACGGCACCAAGGCGTGGATCACCCACGGCGGGCAGGCCGACTTCTACAGCGCCCTGGTGCGCACCGGCGTCGAGGGCCCCAAGGGCATCAGCTGCCTGCTCGTCCCCGGCACCCAGCAGGGCCTGTCGGCCGCGCCGCCGGAGCACAAGATGGGCATGCGCTCCTCGCCGACCGCCCAGCTGCACTTCGACGGTGCCCGGGTCTCCCGCGACCGGCTGATCGGCGAGGAGGGCCAGGGCTTCCAGATCGCGCTCGCCGCGCTGGACTCCGGCCGTCTCGGCATCGCCGCCTGCGCGATCGGCGTCGCCCAGGCCGCGCTCGACCTCGCGGTGGACTACGCCCGCACCCGGAGCCAGTTCGGCCGCCCGATCGCCGAGTTCCAGGGCCTGTCCTTCATGCTCGCCGACATGGCCACCCAGATCGAGGCCGGGCGCGCGCTCTACCTGTCCGCCGCGCGGCTGCGGGACGCGGGCCGGCCGTTCTCCAAGGAGGCGGCGATGGCCAAGCTGTTCTGCACCGACACGGTGATGCGGGTGACCACCGACGCCGTCCAGGTGCTCGGCGGCTACGGCTACACCCAGGACTTCCCGGCCGAGCGCTTCATGCGCGAGGCCAAGGTGCTGCAGATCGTCGAGGGCACCAACCAGATCCAGCGGCTGGTGATCGGCCGCCACCTCACGAAGGCCTGACGAACCTTCCCCGATACGGCCTGCGGCCGTCACTCCAGGGTGCGGAGTGACGGCCGCAGGCGTTCTCGCCGGAGCGTCAATTCACGTACGGCGGGCGGCAGTCAGCGCCGCACCAGCCGCCGGCGCTGCTCCGGGATGACCGTCGTGACCGGCCGCGCGGCCTGGGCCTGACCGGCCGCGCCCCGCGCCGGACGGTGCACCAGCGCGTGCGAGAACGGCTGGGTGCGCCAGTCGAGCTCGCTCGGGAGCTTGAACAGCGCGTTGAAGCCGGCCGACTCGGCGTCCTCCGCTTCCTCGACCTCCGTCAGGTCGTCGGTCGGCGCACCCGAACCCGGGCAGATCGCGGGGGCGAAGGGGTTCCAGGCGGTGGGGAGCAGGGCGTGCTGCGGCAGCCGTTCCTCGTCCGCCACCAGGGCGATCGGACGGCGGCACTCGGGGCAGTGGACCCGGAAGACGTCCCAGGTCTCGACCTCGACGGGGTCGCTGCCCGGCGCGTGATCGACCGCGAGGTCGTCGCGGCCGGTCATATCGTCGGTCTCGTCGGCGCCCAGCACGCGCTGGTCAGTAGCAGGCATGAGGATCCCCCTAGGATCGGGCCCGGCGTGGTCGCTCAGGGCCACAACCAGCACTTCCCTGTGATTCGGGCTCATAACCCTGCGGCGATGTGCACCGTGATGCACCGGGTGTGTCCTTGGCCACACCGCGCGCCACATTCATCCGGCACTTGCCTGTCTGACACCTGCAGGCCTTCCAGTGATCCGCCAGTTCGCCTCCGTGCGCCCTTGACCTGGCGCCGACGTGCACCCTCCTTGCCTGCCCTCGGGCAGAAGGGGCCCACCCTCCGGCGCTCGTTCTCTACTCGTCGATCGTCGCTTCCGGCGCCGGCACGCCCTTCGGCCCGGGGCGATGCGCCACCGCGTGCGCCCCCGCACTCCCCAGCGGGTAGGTTTGCGCACTGTGGAGGATCTCGACCAACGCATCGTCCAGCTGCTCCTAGAAGACGGCCGGATGAGCTACACGGACCTGGGCAAGGCCACCGGCCTGTCCACCTCGGCGGTGCACCAGCGGGTGCGCCGCCTCGAACAGCGCGGGGTGATCCGCGGCTACACCGCGATCATCGACCCCGACGCCGTCGACCTGGCGCTGACCGCGTTCATCTCGGTCAAACCCTTCGACCCCAGCGCCCCGGACGACACCCCGGAGAGACTGGCCGGCCTGCCCGAGATCGAGGCCTGCCACAGCGTCGCCGGCGACGAGAACTACATCCTCAAGGTGCGTGTCGGCGCCCCCGGCGACCTGGAGGACCTGCTCGCCCGCATCCGCAGCGCCGCCGGCGTCTCCACCCGCACCACCGTCGTGCTCTCCACCCCCTACGAGGCCCGACCCCCGAAGCTCTGAGGTCGAACCGGTGGGGTGCAGACTTAGCGGCATGACCGAACGCACCCTCCCTCCTTGCCCGCCCTCGGGCAGGAGGGGCCCACGAACCGTCCTGCTGCGCGGCGGCGCCGTCTACAGCCCCGCCGACCCCTTCGCCACCGCGATGCTCGTGGAGGGCGAGCACATCGCCTGGGTCGGCAGCGACGGCGCCGCCGAGGCGTACGCCGCCACCGCGGACGAGATCGTCGAGCTGGACGGCGCCCTGGTCACCCCCGCCTTCGTGGACGCCCACGTCCACGCCACCTCCACCGGTCTGGCGCTCACCGGCCTCGACCTCACCGGCAGCCCCTCGCTGGCCGCCACCCTGGCGGCCGTCACTGCCTACGTCGAAGCCCGGCCCGAGTCCGGCGGGGTACTGATCGGTCACGGCTGGGACGAGAGCGGCTGGCCCGAGGGCCGCCCGCCCACGCTCGCCGAGCTCGACGACGCCGCCCGCGGCGCCGCGCTCTACCTCTCCCGCACCGACGTGCACTCCGCGCTCGCCACCACCGCGCTGCGCACCCTCACCGAGGGCCTCACCGAGCGGCCCGGCTTCGACGCCGAGGGTCCGCTCACCAAGGACGCCCACCACGCCGTCCGGCAGACCGCGCTCGCCCACCTCACCCCCGAGCAGCGCCGCCGCGCCCAGCGTGCCACCCTCGCCCGCGCCGCCGAACTCGGCATCGGCGCCCTGCACGAGTGCGCGGGCCCGGAGATCTCCTCCGAGGCCGACCTGGCCGCCCTGCTGGAGCTGGCCGCCGACCGCGAGGGCCCCGAAGTCTTCGGCTACTGGGGCGAGTTGGGCGGCATCGAGACCGCCAGCCGACTCGGCGCGGTGGGTGCCGGCGGCGACCTCTTCGTGGACGGCGCGCTCGGCTCGCGCACCGCCTGCCTGCACACCCCGTACGCCGACGCCGAGCACACCGGCACCGCCTACCTGAGCGCCGAGCAGGTCGCCGACCACGTCGCCGCCTGCACCGAGGCCGGGCTGCAGGCCGGCTTCCACGCCATCGGCGACGCCGCCGTGGCGGCGGTCGTCGAGGGCGTCCGCGCGGCCGGCGAACGGGTCGGTGCCGGCCGGGTCAAGGCCCTGCGCCACCGCGTCGAGCACGCCGAGGCCCTGGACGACAAGGCCATCGCCGCCTTCGCCGAGCTCGGCCTCACCGCCTCCGTCCAGCCCGCCTTCGACGCAGCCTGGGGCGGCCCGGACGGCATGTACGTGCAGCGCCTGGGCGCCGAGCGGGCCGCCGCTCTCAACCCCTTCGCCGCCATGCTGCGGGCCGGCGTCCCGCTGGCCTTCGGCTCGGACGCCCCGGTCACCCCGCTCGACCCCTGGGGCACCATCCGCGCGGCGGCCTTCCACCAGACCCTGGAGCACCGGATCTCGGTCCGCGCCGCCTTCACCGCCCACACCCGCGGCGGCTGGCGCGCGATCGGCCGCGACCAGGACGGCGTGCTGGTTCCCGGCGCGGTCGCCAGCTACGCGATCTGGGCCGCCGAGGAACTGGTCGTCCAGGCCCCCGACGCCCGGGTGGCCGGCTGGTCCACCGACCCGCGCTCCGGCACCCCCGGCCTGCCCGACCTCACCCCCGGTCGCGAGCTGCCAACCTGCCTGCGCACCGTGGTCCGCGGCCGCACCGTGCACCAGCGCTAAATCGGATGAGCCGGCGGGCCCAGCGCGCTTAGGTTGCTCACCATGACGACCGACCCCCTGGTACCCGCCGACTTCACCGTCCCGCGCGAGCTGCTCGCCCCGGAGTTCCGCCTGGAACCCCTGGGCGAGCAGCACAACGACTCCGACCACGCCGCGTGGACCGGCAGCATCGACCACATCCGCGCCACCCCCGGCTGGGCAGGCCGCGGCTGGCCGCCCGCGGACGGGATGCCGCTCGACCGCAACCTCGCCGACCTGCGCCGCCACGCCGCCGACTTCGAGGCCCGCACCGGCTTCACCTACACCGTCCTGGAACCGGACCGGGACGAGGTGATCGGCTGCGTCTACATGTACCCGGACCGCGAGGACCCGTCCGTGGTCTCGGTCAGCTCCTGGGTCCGGGCCGACCGCGCCGAGCTGGACGCCCCGCTGTACCGGGCCGTCTCCGGCTGGCTCGCCGAGCACTGGCCGCTGCGTGAGTTCCGCTACGCCGAGCGCTGATCCGAGCGCGGGCGGGCCGGGCGAAGGGGGCCAGCCGGAAGGGGGCCGGGGAGGGGGTGGGCCGTACCACCCTGACCTCACGCGACACCGACCTTCCGGGGTACCTTCTTCGGACAGCGTCCGAACAGCAAGCCCCAGGAAGATGGTGCGCCGGTGGCCATGCCCGTCACCCAGGAGCGGTCCGGGACCGCTCCGGAGCCGCTGGACCCGGCCCCCACACCCGGCAAGCCCGGCCGCGCCGCCCGCGCGCTCGCCAAGGTCCGCGCCGGGCTGCCCCGGACCGGCCTCGCCGCACTGGCCGGCCTGCTGCTCGCGCTGGCCTTCCCGCCCTACGACCTCTGGCCGCTGTCGCTGCTCGGCGTCGCCGCGCTCTCGCTGCTCACCCGCGGCCGCACCTTCCGCCAGGGCCTGTGGACGGGCTTCGCCTTCGGCCTGCCGTTCTTCCTGATGCTGCTCAGCTGGCTGCGGGTGGTCGGCTGGGACGCCACGGTCGGCCTGTCCGTCGTCGAGGCGCTGTTCCTGGCCCTGCTCGGCGGCGCGCTGGCGCTCACCTCCCGGCTGCCCGGCTGGCCGCTCTGGGCGGCCTGCCTGTGGATCACCCAGGAGTGGGCGCGCGACCGGCTGCCGCTCGGCGGTTTCCCCTGGGGCCGGCTCGCCTTCGCCAACACCGCCACCCCGTTCACCCCGCTGGCAGCGATCGGCGGCGCGCCGCTGGTGACCTTCGCCGTCGCCCTCTCCGGTGCCCTGCTGGCCTGGGCCGCGCTGCGCCTGCGCGGTCCGCGCAAGGCCCCGAGGGCGGCTGCGCTGGCGGCGCTCGGCGCGGTGGCCGCGCTGCTGGCCGGCTACCTCGTGCCGGTGCCGACCGCCGCGAACGACACCGTCAAGGTCGCCATCGTCCAGGGCAACGTGCCCAACCCGGGCATGGACTTCCTCGGCCGCCCGATGATGGTCCTCAACAACCACGCCTCGGCCACCGAGCGGCTGGCCGCCGACATCCAGGGCGGCAAGCTCCCGCGCCCCGACGTCGTGATCTGGCCGGAGAACTCCTCCGACCTGGACCCGTTCAGCGACCCGCTGGCCCGCCAGCGCATCGACGAGGCGGTCCAGGCCGTCGGCGTGCCCACCCTGGTCGGCACCCTGGTGGACGGCCCGGACGCCCAGCACGTCCAGAACGAGGGCATCGTCTGGGACCCGGTCACCGGCCCCGGCGCCTCCTACACCAAGCAGCACCCCGTCCCCTTCGGCGAGTACGTCCCGTTCCGCGCCCAGCTGATGAAGGTGATCACCCGCCTCCAGCGGGTCGCCCGCGACTTCTACCCGGGCGACCACAACGGCGTGATGCAGCTCGGCCCGGCGAGGATCGGCGACGTGATCTGCTTCGAGGTGGCCTACGACGAGATCGTCCGGGACACCGTGGACAGCGGCGCCCGCGTCCTGGTGGTGCAGACCAACAACGCGACCTACGCCGAGACCGGTCAGCCCGAGCAGCAGCTCGCGATGAGCCGGCTGCGCGCGGTCGAGCACGGCCGGGCCGTCCTGATCGCCGCCACCAGCGGCATCAGCGCGGTGATCGCCCCGGACGGCACGGTCGAGCAGCGCACCCAGGAGCTGACCCCGGCCGAACTGTCCGCGACCGTCCCGCTGCGCGACGGCACCACGGTGGCCGACGAGGTCGGCGCCGCCCCGGAGTGGACGCTGGCGATCGGCGGCCTGCTGGCCTGCGGCGCCGCCGTGCTGGTCGGCCGCCGCAAGAAGGCCGGCGCCGGAACACCCGCCGCCGGGGAATCGTTGCACCAGGTGGTGCCGTAGCCGGCCCGGACCCCCCGTGCGGCGCGCAGAGCACCGCTTGGAGTGGATTCGTACCGTGACCCAGCAAGCTACCCCCACGCGTCCGGCCCCGCGGAGCAGGCTCCGACGGGTGCTGCCGCTGCTGATCACCGCCTGGCTGGTGCTGGAGATCTGGCTGCTGGTCCTGGTGGGCTCGTGGCTGGGCGGCTTCGCCGTCCTGCTGCTGCTCATCGCCGGCGGGGTGATCGGCGGCTCGCTGATCAAGCGGGCCGGGCTGAAGGCGCTGTCGGCGGCCATCGAACAGAGCAAGAACCCGCAGTCCCAGCAGCCGCAGACCGGCACCAGCATGACCGTGCTGGCCGGGCTGCTGCTGATCATCCCCGGCTTCCTGTCGGACCTGATCGCCCTGACCCTGCTGTTCCCGCCCACCCGGGCGCTGTGGCGGGCCGCCGGGCGCCGGATCGCGGACAAGGCGCTGCGCAGCACCTCCACCGTCGGCGCCGACCCGTTCGCGGACGCGATGCGGCTGCAGGAGCAGATACGCATCCACCGACCGGACGGCAAGGTGATCCAGGGCGAGGTGGTCGAGCCGGACGCCGGCCCGCGCGGCCCGCAGGGCCCGGACATCACCTACCGCCCGCCGATCACGGGCTGAGCCGCACGGACCGACACGGGCCGCCCGACCGGGCGGCCCGTTGCCGTTCCTGGCCCGTTGCCGTTCCTGGCCCGTGCCGTTCCTGGCCCGTGCCGTTCCAGGGCAGTACCGCTCCGGACACCCCGGACAACGCGAAAGGGACCCTGGTGACCAGGGTCCCTTTTCGCGTCCTCCCGCCCAGCGGCGGGAGAGAGGTGTGTCAGGCGCTCTTACGGGTGTCCCGCGGGTGCACCGCGAGGTTCATCCCGCCGGAGCGGAGCACGGCCAGCCGCTCGGCCAGCACCTCCTCCAGTTCCTCGCGCGTCCGGCGCTCCATCAGCATGTCCCAATGGGTGCGCGTGGGCTTGACCTTCTTCTCCTCCGGCTCGTCACCGTCGAGAAGTGCCGCCTCCTGCCCACAGAAGCGGCATTCCCAGGTCGCGGGGATCTCCGCCTCGACCGAGAAAGGAACCTCGAAACGGTGTCCGTTCTGACATGAGTACTCGACGGTCTGGCGGGGAGCCAGATCGATACCACGGTCGGTCTCGTAGCTAGTGGCCCCGAGTCGCGTGCCGCGGAGAGCTCGCTCGCTCATGAATCGTGCCTCCCGGGCTTATGGCCCACAGGACTAGTGGTCGCTGTTCTTCGTCGTTCGGTCAACGCTCGGCTTCCGACGAAGATTCCCGTCCCGGGACATGCGTCGTCTGTCGTGCCGTCCCTGTTTGTACCCACCAGCGCCCGATTTGTCACATCTGGCCGGTGATATCACCCCAGGTGTCACCTATTTCACATCTGGTGATCGGTCGGCCTTTCCGTGTCGAGCGTACCGGGACGGGATTCGACGGCCGTCGCCGCCCCCTCTTCCCCGTGTTCAGGAGATCGGTCGGGAACGGATCATCGGCTCGGTCTTGCCGAGGTCGACCGGGTGGGCTCCGGGCGCGCCGTCGGCCGGGGTCGTCGGCGGGTGCTCCGGACGGGGCGGCGTTCCCGGAACGGCCTCGGTCCGGCTGTCGCGGTGCGGCAGCAGGGCGATCACCGCGTCCCGCAGCTGCGGCGGGGCCTCGTCGTCCAGCGGGTCGACGGTGGTGGGCACCTGGAGCCGGACCGGGGCGCCGTTGCCGATCCGGGCGTAGCCGCGGCCGATCGGGGCGTGCGCGGCGGGCGCGATGTCCAGCGGTGCGCCGAGTGCGGCGTGGCTCTCCTCGGGCCCGGCCGGGCCGAGCACCACCCGGGCCCGGGTAGTGGTCCGGACGGTCGGGGTGAGCCGGCCCCGGGCCTCGATGTCGTCGGCGATCACCACGGTGACGCGGGCGGCCCGGCCGTGCCGCAGCGGCAGCTCCAGCAGGTCCTGGGGGTCGGGGCGGCCCTCGGCGTGGGCGAGCTCGCTCAGCTCGGTCGGGTGGTCCAGCAGCAGCCACAGCGGCCGGGTGGCGTCCTCCGGCGGGGCGGTCCCGGCGTGCCGGGCGGCGTTCAGCGCGGCGAGCCGGCGGTCGGTCTCCCCGGCGGCCCACTCCAGCGCGGCCAGCGCGCCGTGCAGGCTGGTCTCCACGGTGTACACGCCGGGCCGGTTCACCAGGCAGGCGTGCTCGCCGGTGCCGGCGCCGTCGATCACCACCAGGTCGGCGTACGGGAGGGCCTGGAGCGCGAGCGAGCGCAGCAGGCTGGAGGTGCCGTAGCCGGCGACCCCGAGGGCCAGCAGGTGCGGCTCGGAGGAGCGCGGGCCGGTGCGCCAGACCACCGGCGGCTGCTGGGCGGTGGTGCCGCCCTGGCTGACCGGGATGGTGCGGGCGGTGCCGTCCTCGTCGGTGAAGCCGAGCACGATCTCGCCCGGGGCGGCCACGAAGTGCTGGGCGACGATGTCGGTGGCCAGCGGTGTCAGCGCGGCGATGCGCAGCCGGTTGGACTCCTCGTCCCAGTCGAAGCGGTACTCCCGGGCCCGCCCGGCCTTGCCCTGGACGACCTGCTCGATCCGCGCGCGGGCGGCCGGCTCGGTGTCGGTGAAGTACGCCGGGTAGCCCAGCTCCAGCCGGGAGAGCCGGCCCTCGCCGTCGAACTCCCAGGAGCTGAAGGCGCTCTTGTAGCTGCCCTCGAAGTGGTACAGCGGGTTGGCTTCCTCGGGCCCGCCCAGGTAGGGGATGAGCGCCGAGTAGAGGGCGCTCAGCTTGATCTCGGTGACGTCGGGCGCGGGCGGGGCGGGCGCGGCCTTGGGGGGCCGGCCGGCCCAGGCGGAGCTGGCCATCAGGGCGATCAGTGCGAACAGCAGGCCGTGCGGCAGCAGGTAGATGCCGATCAGCGTCGCGGCGGTCAGGAACAGGGTCGGGCCGCGGCGCTCCTGCGGGGTGGCCTGCCAGCGGGTCCTGGCCCAGTCGGCGTGGTGACGCAGGCCCCGGCCGATCACGGCGAGCGGGACGAACATGTCGGAGGCGTGGTCCCCGGCGGTTCGGGCGATCTCGCGGCCCTTGGTGAGATGGCGGTGGAGCGGCATTCCGTGACTCCCCGGGCGAGTGGGACGGGTGGGGTGAGGGAGGACTGCTCGGGTACGACGGGGCCCGGGGCGGTGGGATCCGCGCCCGGGCCCGTACGGGGAGTGGCGGTCCTAGAACTTGATGCCGCCGAGCAGGCTCGCCAGGCTGGCGCCGCCCGCCGTGATGCTCGGGGCGATCGAGGAACCGGCGATGTAGAAGCCGAAGAGAGCGCAGACGATGGCATGCGACATCTTCAGGCCGTCTCTGCGGAAAAACAGAAAGGCGACGGTGCCGAACAGGACGAGCGCGGAGACATTGAGGATCACGTTCTGCTCCTCGGGGAGGGGACGGGGACAGTGTTACTTAAAGTGCCCTAATCGTGACAAAAAGTAATAGCTGATGGAACGGTGCAAACGGGTGGTTCTGCCGTTCAATGCCGCCTGGGAGAACGGACGGGGGGTATGCGAACCGGCCGGGGTGGGGGCCTTGTGCCGCGCGGATTCGGTGCGGGAGGCATTCCCGGGGAGTGGGCGGGAGGTTTCCGGGGGCTCCGGGAAGTCGCTCGAACGGCTGCGCAACCCGCGCGGCCGGGTGTCCCGCCGGGGCCGGCCGTCATCCGGAATCCGGACACCGGCTGGCCCAGTTTCGCGTCGGCCGATACGGTGCGGTACGCACCGCTCCCTCGCCAGTTCCCAGGAAAGGCAGCCCGCCATGACCGATGCCCCCGATGCCGAGGTGATCGCGCTCGCCGGGAAGCTCTTCGACGCCGCCCGGGCCGGAGACACCGATACCCTGACCGCCGCCGTCGACGCGGGCGTCTCCGCGGACCTCACCAACGGCAGCGGCGACACCCTGGTCATGCTGGCCGCCTACCACGGCCACACCGCCACCGTCGAGGCGCTGCTTGCGCGCGGCGCCGACCCGAACCGTGCCAACGACAAGGGTCAGACCCCGCTGGCCGGAGCCGTCTTCAAGGGCACCGTGGACGTCGTGGACGCCCTGCTGGCCGGTGGCGCCGACCCGAAGGCCGGCTACCCCTCCGCCGTCGAGGCCGCCGCGATGTTCGGCAAGACCGAGCTGCTCGCCCGGTTCGAGGGTCGCTGAGGCGGGATCGTAGGCTTTCCAACCATGGAGAGCACCGCCACCAAGGACACCGGCACCGTCGAGTTCCGCGTCACCGGTTACGCCCACCCCGACGCCCAGGCCCTGTCGGCGGAGGTCCAGCAGGAGTACGTCCGCCGCTATGGCGAGCCGGACGACACCGTGATGCACCCCGAGGACTTCGAGGCGCCGGCCGGACTGTTCATGATCGCCTACCTGGACGGCCGCCCGGTCGCCTGCGGCGGCTGGCGGGCCAAGCAGGCCGGGCCGGACGGGCTGCGCGACGGCGACGCCGAGCTGAAGCGGATGTTCGTGATACCCGACGCCCGCGGCCGCGGCCTGGCCCGGGCGGTGCTGCGCCGCCTGGAGCGGACCGCCGTCGAGGCCTCGCGCACCCGCTTCATCCTGGAGACCGGCACCGAGCAGCCCGAGGCCATCGCGCTGTACGAGTCCGAGGGCTACGTCGCGATCCGGAAGTTCGGCATCTACAAGGACCACCCGCTGAGCGTCTGCCTCGGCAAGGAGCTCGTCGAGGCGGTCTGAGCGGCCGCCGCGCCGGGTAGACACCCGTGGTGAGCCACCGACCCCCCGAAGCCGAACGACTCCCCGCCCTGGCCGAGCCCGGCGGGGAGTTGGACCGACTGCTCCGGGACGGCGTGCGCACCGTGGGCGCGGGCGCCGTCTGGGCCGTCGGTGACGCCGGCGGCACGCTCGGCGGCGGCAGCCACGGCGTGCTCGGGCAAGGCCCGTACGCGGGGCTCGTGCCCGGGCCGGACACGCTGTACGACCTCGCCAGCCTCACCAAGATCGTCGCGCTCTGGCCCTGCGCGGGCGTGCTGCGGCAGTCCGGTCGGCTGCCACTGGACGAACCGCTCGGCCGCTGGTGGCAGCCCGCCGCGGGGCACCCGTCCGGAGCCGTGACGGTGCGTCAACTCCTCGCGCACACCGCCGGAATGCTCCCGCGCACCCGCTTCGAGCGGCGCTACGGGCGGGACCTCGCGGCGATCCGGACCGGGGTGATCGCCGCCCCGCTGCACCGTGAACCGGGCGCCGCCGTCGAGTACACCGACCGCGCCGCCGTGCTGCTCACCTACCTGGTCGAGGACCTTGGCAGTGCGCCGCTGGACCGACTCGCCGCGCGCTGGGTCTGGCGGCCGCTGGGCATGGCCGACACCCGGTACGGCCCGCTCGACACCGCGGCGACCGCCCGTACCGCGCCCACCGAGTACGAGGAGTCGGTCGGCGCCCATCTGCGCGGTGTGGTGCACGACCCCTCCGCCCGGCTGCTCGGCGGGGTCTCCGGCAACGCCGGGGCCTTCTCCACCGCCCGCGACCTCGCCCGCTTCCTCACCGCCCTGCTCGCCCCGCCGCCCCAACTGCCCTGGGGCGAACCGTGGATCACCGAATCACTGCGCGAGCAGACCGGCGGCCTCGCCCCCGCCCGCGGGCTGTCCTGGCTGTACGCCCCCGGCACCGAACCCGCCGAGGGCACCTTCGTCCACTACGGCTTCACCGGCACCGGCATCTGGGTCTCCCGTCGGCTCGGCCGCTGGGCGCTGCTGCTCACCAACAAGGTGCACTACGACCGGACCACCCAGCCGCTCACCGACCTGCGCAACGCCTTCCGGCGCGCGGTGTTCGGTTAGGCCCCGGGGCCCGGGACCCAGGAGACGGGCCCTGGCACCCGATCGGGTGGATTAGGTGCGAACCGCCTTTGGCGCGGCGGTGATCGGGCACGGTGGCGGCGACAGGAGCACCCGGCGGAGGAGGCGCGATGACGGAGACCTGGGCCCTCTCGGAGGAGGAGTGGCTCGCCGGGATAGTGCGCGCCTACATCGGGTGCAGCGTGCTGCTCACCGACGAGCAGGGCAAGGTCCTGCTGCTGCAGGCCAGTTACCGCGATCAGTGGCAGTTCCCCGGCGGCGGGATGGACCCGGGGGAGGCACCCGCCGAGTGCGCCGCGCGGGAACTGCTGGAGGAGACGGGGCTGGTGGCGGGCGAACTGCGGCTGCTGGTGGTGGAGTGGCGCGAGGCGATCCCCGACCAGGGCCGACACGCCCACCCGGCCGTGCACTTCATGTTCGACGGCGGCACGGTCGAGGCGAATGCGGCGGTCCGCCTCCAGGTCGAGGAGATCGCCGACCACGGCTACTTCACCCCCGCCCGGGCCGTCGCCCTGCTGCACCCCTGCGCGGCGCGCCGGCTCACCGGGGCCCTGGAGGCCCGGCGGACCGGCGTCGCCGCACTGCTGCACTCGGCGGGGTACGTGGGGTGAGCGGGTCTCAGACCAGGGTGCTCCAGTAGTACCAGAACCGGTTGAGGACCAGCAGCGCGATCACCGCCGCCCACAGCACCGGCAGCGCCCAGTGGTAGCGTGCCGCCTCCCGGACGACCGCCCGCATCCTCGGCCCGACCGGGATCACGCCCGTCCGCAGGTTGTGCAGGGTGGTGTACCAGAACAGCGCCACCACCGTCGCCCACACCACCATGCAGTACGGGCACAGCGCGCCGATGTCGTACAGCGCCTGGACGATCAGCCAGTGTGTGAACACGACGCCCAGCACCGTCCCGCCTTGCAGGCCCAGCCAGAACCAGCGCCGGTACGCGGCACCGGCCAGCAGCCCCGCGCCGATCGCCGCCAGCGCGCCGAAGGCCGCCAGGCCGAGCAGCGGGTTGGGGAAGCCGAACACCGAGGCCTGCTCGGTGCGCATCACCGAACCGCAGCTGATCACCGGGTTGATGTTGCAGCTGGGGACGTAGGAGGGGTTCTCCAGGATGCGGAGCTTGTCGAAGGTCAGGACGGCCGAGGCGGCCAGCCCGATCAGCCCGCTGAGGAACAGCAGGATCGCGAAGGCCCGGCTCGCGCCGATCGCGGCTCGGCCGGCGTCGGCGGCGTCGGGGGCGGGCTGGGACAGGTGAACGGTGGTCGCGGCGGTCATGGAAGCACTCCGGTGGCTGGCTCGGAAGGGCCGGCCCGGCCGGGAGTTCGGCCGGGCCGGTGGTGCCGTGCGGTGCGGGCCGGCCTACTGGAGGCCGGCGGCCTGCTTGACCTGCGCGGTGAACTGCTCCGGAGTCGCGGCGGAGTTGCCGGCGAACACGTTGATCGGCTTGCCGTCCACCTTGACCGTCGGAGTGCCCGTCACCCCGCTGTCGTTGAACGCGTCGGCGACCTTCGCCGCCCACGGCGCGTAGGTCTTGTCGGTGACGGCCTTCACGAAGGCGTCCGTCTTCAGCCCGGGCACCTGGCCGGCCAGGTCGAGGAGGTGGTTGACGTCGCCGAAGGCGTCGCTGCGCTCGTCCGGCTGGTTGGCGTACAGCACGTCGTGGAACGCCTTGAACTTGTCCACGCCCTCGTTGAGCGCGGCGCCGGCCGCCGCCAGCGCGGTGCGCGAGCCCTTGCCGCCGAGGTTCTTGTCGAGGAAGGCGGCCAGGTGGAACTCCACCTTGATCTGGCCCTCCTGGGTGATCTCCTTGACGGTCTGGCCGTTCGCCGCCTCGAAGTGCTTGCAGACCGGGCAGCGGAAGTCCTCGTACACCTCCATGGTGTGCGGGGCGTCGGCCTTGCCGTAGGTGATCACCGTGCCGTCCGGGCCGGAGGCGTTGGCCGGGACGACCAGCGGGGCGGCGGAGGAGGCCGCGGAGGCCTTGTCGTCCTTCTTCGAGCCCGTGTTGATCGCGAGCGCGACACCGCCCGCGAGGGCGAGGACGACGACGGCGGAGACGGTCACGACGATCCGCTGACGGCGCTTGGCCGCCTGCTGCTCGCGGCGCTGCGCCTCCTGGATCCGCTCACGGGCGCTGATGCGCTTGGCCTGCTGCTTGGTCGGGGACTGAGCCACGGGAAAGTCAACTCCTGTACGCGGCGCGCGGGTGCGCGCGGGGAGCCGCACACGCGGGTGCGGCGGGGTCGGTGAACGCGGGAGTCGTGCGCACTGCCTGCGGGCGTACGGGATGTACGGGACGGAACCCCGGTACGTGACCGGGTCAGCAGGCAGGCGCGAAGGAGGGCGGACCACGCCGGGGCGCCGGGCTCAGCACCACGTCCTCGCGGCGCGGCCGCTCACGGTCCGACACCGGCAGCGGCACCCGCAGCACCGGGCGCGCCGGGGCGGGGAGCAGCAGGACGACCAGCGCCCGCAGCGGACGGGTCAGCGACTGGCGCAGCGCGCGCAGCGCCCGGGCCAGGCCCGACAGCGCTGCGTCGCCCAGCCGCAGCCAGGCCGAGGCGGCCAGCGCGATCGCCAGGTGCACCACCAGGAGCAGCAGCTGGGTCGCGGCGGGCGCCAACTGCCCGGCGTGGCCCAGCGGGCCGCCCAGCAGCGAACCGTCCATCGAACCGCCGCCGCAGACCAGCAGGTTCACCCCGCGCGCGGACACGTGCTCGGACAGGACCGGCCCACAGCCGGTCTGGCCCAGGTTGAAGGTGGTGTTGAGCAGCAGCTCGACCGGCACCATCACAGCGGAGATGTGCAGCAGCCGCCGCTCCCCGCCGGCCAGCGCGGCCACGACCAGGAAGACGACGACGCTCGCCGTGGCCACCAGCGACAGCGGCAGCGGGCGGCCGGTGATGACCACCTGGCCCAACGCGGCCATCGGCACGGCGAGCGCGGTGAACACCGCGGCCCGCAGGGCCCTGGTCGCATGGGTGGAGGTCGTCACGCTCGGGAGTATGCCATGGCACTGACGCCCGGCACGAGGGCGCATGGTCGTTCGCGCTCGCATGACGTCCCCTCAGCGGCCCGAGCGGGGTCGACAGCGGTCGGCGCGCGACTAGCCTGGAAGGCGTTCCCGGCGACCCCGACGAGGGGGTGGACGCACATGGCGAGGCCCGAAACCACGGTGGGACAGGTGCTGCTCGACCGCATCGAGGCCCAGGCCGTGGTGCTGGCCGGTCTGGACGAGGCCGTCCGGGCGGACGAGCCCGACGCGGTCCACCGGATGCGGGTCGCCTGCCGGCGGCTGCGCAGCGCCCTGCGGACCTTCCGTCGGCTCCTCGCCCCCGGCACCACCGACGGTGTCGTCGCCGACCTGCGCTGGCTGGGCGCCGCCCTGGGCCGCGCCCGGGACCGCGAGGTGCTCGCCGAGCGGCTGGCCACTCAGGCCCGCGAGCTGCCGGCCGAGTGCGGACCGGAGCGGGTCGCGGGCGCGCTGGAGCGGTGGGGCGAGGCCGAGTACCGCCGGGTCCGGCCCGAGGTGGTCGCGGCCCTGGACAGCCCCCGTCGCCGCGCTCTGGCCGAGGCCCTGACCACCCTGCTCGCCGACCCGCCACTGCGGCGGCGTGCGGCCCGTCCGGCCGTCCCCGAGCTGTCCCGGGTCGCGGCCCGTGAGCAGCGCCGCACGGCCGAGCGGGTCCACGCCGCCCTCACCGCCGACCCGGAGGACCGCGACCGGGCGCTGCACGAGGCCCGCAAGTGCGCCAAACGGGCCCGCTACGCCGGCGAGACCGCCGCCGCGGCGGTCGGCCCGGCGGCCGAGCTGTACGCGGAGCGGATGAAGGCCGTCCAGGAGGTCCTGGGCGAGCACCAGGACGCGGTGGTCGCCGCCGCGGCCCTCGCCGCCCAGCCGGACGCGGGTGGCGAGCCCTTCGGTTACGGCGCCCTGTACGCCCGCCAGCTCGCGGCGGCGGAGGCCGCGCGCGGCCGGCTGGCGGAGGTGTGGGCGCCGGCGGGGGAGCGGAAGCTGGCGCGGTTCGGGTAGGGCCCGTCCCCCGGGTGCGGCCGGTCCGGCCGCGGTGTCGGGACGGGCTACCGGGGGCTGAGCCCCGCCGAGCGGGCGGCGTCGCGGAGCAGCTCGCGGAGAATCGTCGTGGTCAGGCGGCCGGTGTTGGTGTTGCGCGGGCTCACGTGGTAGCAGCCGTAGAGCCGCAGGTCGGGGCCGCCGTCACGGGCGGGGAGGGTGACCCGCGCGGCGTGGCCGAAGGCCGGGCGGGGGCGGGGGACCTGCCAGCCGGCGTCGGCGATCGCCGGGAGCACGGCCTGCCAGGCGAAGCCGCCGAGGGCGACGACGGTTCGTACGGTGGGGCGCAGCAGTTGCAGTTCGCGGGTGATCCAGGGACGGCAGGTGTCGCGTTCGGCGGTGCTGGGCTTGTTGTCGGGCGGGGCGCAGCGGACCGGGTCGGTGATCCGCACGCCGTACAGTTCCAGGCCGTCGCCGTAGCGGACGGACTCGGGGCGGTTGGCGAGCCCGAGGTCGTAGAGGGCGGCGTAGAGGAGGTCGCCGGAGGGGTCGCCGGTGAAGATCCGGCCGGTGCGGTTGGCGCCGTGGGCGGCGGGGGCGAGGCCGACCAGGACGAGCGGGGCGTCGGGCGGGCCGAAGCCGGGGACGGGGCGGGCCCAGTAGTCCCAGTCCTGGTAGGCGCGGCGCTTGGTGCGGGCGGTCTCCTCGCGCCAGTCGACCAGGCGGGGGCAGGCCCGGCAGCCGGTGACGACGCGGTCCAGCGCGGTGAGTCCGGCGGCCCGGGCGGCGGCCTCGGCGGGGTGGCGGGGGTGGCCGGGGTCGTCGGCGGGGGACTGCGGCATGGCCCGATCCTAGGGTCTGCGCTCCGAGGGTCCGCAGGACGTCGCGTTCCGGCGTCAGCCGGGCAGGCGTAGCGTGGAATCAGTTGCTCCGGTGGCCCCCGGCCGGGCCGGGTCGGCGGTGGCCGGACGCGCCGGTGTGCGCGGAGGCCGCGAGGAGGCCGTGATGATCGTCGATGCGGTGCTGGGGACACTCGGGGGGCTGGCCGGGCTGGGGGCGCTGTGGGCGGCCATGAGCATCCGGGTGGTCCAGCAGTGGCAGAAGGGCGTGGTGTTCCGCTTCGGGCGGGTGCGCGAGGAGGTCCGCCGGCCGGGGCTGGTCGCGCTGATGCCGATCGCGGACCGGCTGCGCCGGGTGAACGTGCAGATCGTGACGATGCCGATCCCGGCGCAGGAGGGCATCACCCGGGACAACGTGACCGTGCGGGTGGACGCGGTGGTCTACTTCCGGGTGCTGGACCCGGTGAAGGCGACGGTCAACGTGCAGGACTACAACTTCGCGATCTCCCAGGTCGCGCAGACCTCGCTGCGGTCGATCATCGGCAAGAGCGAGCTGGACGACCTGCTGGCCAACCGCGAACCGATCAACCAGGGGCTGGAGTTGATGATCGACAGCCCGGCGCTGGGCTGGGGCATCCAGATCGACCGGGTGGAGATCAAGGACGTCGCGCTGCCGGAGTCGATGAAGCGCTCGATCGCGCGCCAGGCGGAGGCCGAGCGTGAGCGGCGGGCCCGGATCATCACGGCGGACGGCGAGTACCAGGCCTCGGCCCGGCTGTCGGAGGCGGCCGCGGTGATGAGCGCGACCCCGGCGGCCCTGCAACTGCGGCTGCTGCAGACCGTGGTGGAGGTGGCGGCGGAGAAGAACTCGACGCTGGTGCTGCCGTTCCCGGTGGAGCTGCTGCGGTTCCTGGACAGCGCGACGGAGTCCCAGCAGCGCGATCTGCTGGCGGCCGCGGCGGTCGCCGCCGCCGCGAAGTCCGCGGAGCAGGCGGTGGAGAGCGGCGAGGTCCCCGAGGCGGAGCTCGGCCGCGAACCGGCCACGCACGAACTCCCGCCGCTGGAGGAGCTGTTGTCCCACTCGCCGCTGGAGAGCACGGACCTGGAGCGCGGACGCGCGGAGGCGGACGGTCAGGCCGGGGCACAGGAGCGCACGGAGTCGGAGGCGGCGTCCTGACGGGTGCCCGGTGGCGTGCGCCATCGGCCCGGACCACGATGGACGAGAGGGAGCAAGCCAGGTCAGGAGGCGGACCATGACCAGAGCCAGCGACATCATGCACCCGGGCGCGGAGTGCATCCGCGAGCACGAGACGCTCGCGGCGGCCGCCCGGATCATGCGGGAACGGCATGTGGGCGCACTGCCCATCTGCGGGGAGAACGACAAGCTGCTGGGCATCGTGACCGACCGCGACATCGTTCTGCGCTGCGTCGCGGAGGGGCGTGACCCGGCGCAGGTGACGGCGGGCGACCTGGCGCTGGGGCGGCCGATGACGGTGGAGGCGGACGAGGACTGCGAGCAGGTGCTGCGCGTGATGGAGCAGTACCAGGTCCGCCGGCTGCCGGTGATCAACCACCCGGAGCACAAGCTGGTCGGCATGATCAGCGAGGCGGACATCGCGCGCGGGCTGCCGCAGGCGCGGCTGGCGGAGTTCGTGGCTGCGGTGTGCGCGGAGGAGCCGCCCAGGAAGGAGGCGTTGCAGGCCTGACCCGGCTGACCGGAGACTCGACCGGCCCCGGTGGGGCGTCGGTGATCGCGAAGTGCGTAAGCCCAAGATCTATCCCGCAAGCCGTGTCGGCCTCAGGGAGGAGATCTGCGGCGGGATCGGTCTCGACCACGAACGATGCCCAGTACCTACCCGCCGGGTCCTTGATCACCGTCACCGACGATGGCTCGGACGGCAGCCGCCGGGACCACGTGACCTTCACGTCGCCGACCTTCGGCAGGCGCAGCCGGTCAGCGTCGGTGATCGACCAGCGGTCCGAGCGGGTGTAGCGGGCACTCTGCCGGTTGTCCCGGCGGGTCTTGAAACGGGGCGGCTCGATCTTCGGGCCGCCGCGCTTGCCCGTGATGCTGTCGAAGAAGTTCCGCCATGCCCGGTCCTGGTCGCGCAGGGACTGCTGCAGCACACCCACCGGCGCGCCGGACAGCCACTCACGCTCAGGCGCCTTCTTCGCCGGATCGGTCGGCGGCGCACCGATCAGCGTCCTGCGTCAATATGTCGAGCAGCAGAACCGGCCTGGCTGACCGGGATGGACGGCGGTCCGCCTTGACGGCGAAACGCCACTTCCCGTCCTACTCCGCAGACAACGGGCTTCACCCCCGAGCTGAAGCCCGAGGCTCCCGCCGCTTTCCTGGTGGCAAGACCGTTGGCGTGCTGTCAGGCAGCGGCCAGGGTGTCCAGGTGGCGGCGGAGCACCGTGCACAGTTCGTCCGGCCCGACCAGGTCGGGGTGCTGGACGGCCTGCAGGGTGAGGCCGTCCAGCAGGGCGGAGAGGCGGCGGGTCTCGATGCCGAGGTCGAGGCCGGGGGCCAGGCCGCCGGCGCGTTCGATCTCGACCAGGACGTGCCGGACCAGCGCGTCCAGGCCGGTCTGCAACTCGGCGGCGCGGGGCCGCAGTTCGGGCCGGGTGCGGGCGGCTGTGACGAACGAGAGCCAGAGGGCGGACTCCTCCCGGCGCTCGGCGTCCAGCGGGAGGGTTTCGGCGAGCAGCCGCACGGTCTGTTCGCGCCGGTCGGTGCCGGGAGGCTGATCCGGGTCGAGCAGGGTGCGGGCGCGGGTGCGGATGCGGGCGTCGATCCGGCGGGCCAGCTCCTGCATCGCGAAGATCATCAGCTCGGAGCTGCCGGCGAAGTAGTGCCGCACCGAGCCGATCGCGAGTCCCGCCTCGTCGGCGACGTTGCGCAGCGAGGCGTGCTCCAGGCCCTCCCTGGCCGCGACGCGCAGGACGGCGTCCGCGACGGCCTGGCGGCGTTCCACGGGGTCGACGATCTTCGGCATGTTGCCGTTATAGCACGGGCGAGCTAAATTGCTGATTTAGCACGGTCGAGCTATAAAAATCGGGGAGCGGGAATGAGCAACTGGGTGCACGTGGGGCTGATCGCCGCGGTGGTCGTCGTGGTCGTGATCCGGCGGCTGCGCGGCGAACCGCTGAACGCCCGCGACCTCTTCGGGTCGCCGGTGGTGCTCACCGGCCTCGGCCTGTGGGCGCTGTCGCAGCACCGCGGCCTCGGGGTGGGGGGCTACGTCTGGGTGGGCGTGGGCGCCGTGCTCGGCACCGCGTTCGGGGCGGTCCGCGGCGCCACCATCCGGGTCTACGAACGCGAGGGGGTGCTGTGGCAGCGCTACACCGGCTGGACCTTCCTGATGGCGGCGGTCTCGCTGGCGGTGATGACGGGCTTCGCGATGCTCGCCGAGCACAACGGCCTGGCCGCGGACGCCCGGCCGGTGCAGCTGTCGATCGGCGTCGGCTTCCTGGGGGAGGCGCTGGTGGTGGGCCATCGGGCGCTTTCCTCCGGGGCTCCGTTCGCGCCCGAGCGCAAGGACTCGGGCTCGTCGCCCGATTCGGGTCGATCCTGACGGTAACTTTGGTTGCCGAAAGGGTTGTCGGTAACTACAGTTGTCATCATGACTGCCGTGGAGATTGCCCCAGAGGAGCAGGCGGAGCTGGCCAAGGCCCTCCTCGACGCGCTCAACCCCCTTGCCGCCGCCGTGCGGTTCCGGGCCACCGGGCTGCCCGAGGAGCGGATGTGGAACGCCGACCCGGCCGAAGTCGCCCTCTCCGTCCTGTCCGCCTGGAAGCTGGTGGACGCCGAGGTCAAACGGCTCACCGCGATCGCGGCCGCCACCGCCGGCTCCTACGGCGCCAGTTACGAACAGCTCGGCGCCGCCTGGGGCATCACCCGGCAGGGCGCCCGGAAGAAGTGGCCCGAGGCCGTCAGTCGCCCGGCGGCCCGGCCGGGCTCGCTCGAACTGTTCGGCGGTACCGCCGAGTTGCTACGGGACGAGGTCGCTGAGGGCTGGCGCTGGACGGCGGTCGGTGCCGACGGGACGAGCGGCGGGGCGGCCACCGGCTACCCGACCCGGGAGGAGGCCGCGGCACACGCCGGGGCCTTCCTCGCCGAGCACGCCCAGCCACTCACAGGGCCCGGGCGATCAGCTCCGCCAGGTGCAGCGCCCGCCGGCCGTCGGCGAGTTGGGAGATCTGGGTGCGGCAGCTGAAGCCGTCCGCCAGTACCACCGTCTCCGGCCCGGCCGCCCGGACCTCCGGCAGTAGGACCCGCTCGGCGATCGCCTCGGACACCTCGAAGTGCCCGCTCTCGAAACCGAAGTTGCCCGCCAGTCCGCAGCAGCCGGAGTCCAACACCCGGTTGTGCAGGCCGAGTCGGGCCTCGACCCGGCGGTCCGCGGCGCTGCCGAGCACCGCGTGCTGGTGACAGTGGGTCTGGGTGACGGCGTCCAGCGGGATCCGGGGGAGCGGGGCGTCGGGGGCGTACTCGTCGATGAACTCGGCGAAGGTGCGGGTGCGTTCGGCGAGCGGGCGGCCGTCCGCGCCGAGCAGCCGGGGCAGGTCCTCGCGCAGGGTGGCGGTGCAGCTGGGGTCCAGGCCGACCACGTGGGTGTCGGCCGGGAGCCCGGCCTCCGCCAGCGTGCGCAGGCTGCGCCGCAACACCCGTCGGGCGGTGCCGAGTTGGCCGGTGGAGTACCAGGTGAGGCCGCAGCAGACCGGACCGTCGGGCAGCCGGACGTCGAAGCCCAGGTGCTCCAGCACCTCGACGGCCGAGCGCAGCACGTTCGGCTGCAGGTGGTTCGAGAAGGTGTCCGGCCACAGCAGCACCGGCCGGGCGCCCGTCGGGGCCGGGTGGGCGGCGCGGTGCCGCCGGTACCAGCGGGTGAAGGTCTCCGGCGGGAAGACCGGCAGCACCCGGCGCCGGTCGATCCCGCCGAGCCGCTTGAGCAGGGCGCCGGCCGGGGAGCGGACCAGCGAGTTCGCCGCCGCGGGCGCGATCGCCACCGCCCGCAGCCACAGCGGCAGCCAGCCCATCGAGTAGTGCGCGAGCGGACGCGGCCGGTGCCGGTAGTGCTGGTACAGGAACTCCGTCTTGTAGGTCGCCATGTCGACGTGCACCGGGCAGTCGCTGGCGCAGCCCTTGCAGCTCAGACAGAGGTCCAGCGCCTCCCGGACCTCCGCCGAGCGCCAGCCGTCCGGGATCGCATCGCCGCGCAGCATCTCGGCGAGCAGGCGCGCCCGGCCCCGGGTGGAGTGCCGCTCCTCGCCGGTGGCCATGTAGCTCGGGCACATCACCCCGGTGGTCGGGTCCACGCACTTGGCGACGCCCACGCAGCGGTGCACCGCCTTGGCCAGGCTCCCGTCGTCCTGCTCGTACGACAGGGCCAGCGGCAGCGGGCGGCGCGGGCCGGTGACGAAGCGCAGGTCGGCGTCGAGCGGGCGCGGGTCCACCAGCGCGCCCGGGTTGAGCAGGTTCCCCGGATCCCAGATCCGCTTGAACTCGCCGAACAGGTCGATGACCTCGGGCGGATACATGCGCGGCAGCAACTCGGAGCGGGCCTGCCCGTCGCCGTGCTCACCGGAGAGCGAGCCGCCGTACGACACCACCAGATCGGCCGCCTGCTCCAGGAACTCCCGGAAGACCAGCACTCCTTGGGGCTCGTCCAGCGGGAAGTCGATCCGCAGGTGCACGCAGCCGTCGCCGAAGTGTCCGTACGGGACGCCGCGCAGGCTGTGCCGGCGCAGCAGGGCACGAAGGTCCCGCAGGTAGTCGCCGAGCCGCTCGGGCGGGACGGCGGAGTCCTCCCAGCCGGGCCAGGCCTCGCCGCCCCCCGGCAGCCGGGTGACGATCCCGGCGCCCGCCTCCCGGACCGCCCACAGCTGGCGCTGCTCCACCGGGTCGGTGACCAGCGCGACGGTGGCGGAGGGCTCGCGGCGCACCGCGTCGGCGAGCCGGCGGGCGGCCTGGTAGGCCTCCAGCGCCGTGGCGCCGCCGGTCTCCAGGAACAGCCAGCACTCGCCCGCGGGCAGCCGGTCCAGCGCGGGCGGACGCGGGCCGGCGGCGAGCAGTGCGGCGATCAGGTCGGCCGCCATGCCCTCGGCGGTCAGCGGACCGAGCGGCAGCAGCGCCGGGACGGCGTCGGCGGCGGCGCCCTCGTCGGGGTAGCCGGCCACCACCAGGGCGCGCGCCGGTGGGTCCTCGACCAGACGGACGGTGGCGCCGAGCAGCAGTGCGCAGGTGCCCTCGGTGCCGGTCAGCGCCCGGGCCAGGTCGTGGCCCTGCTCGGGCAGCAGCGCGTCCAGCGGGTATCCGGAGGTGCGGCGCGGCAGTTGGGGCATGCCCTGCCGGATGGTGGCCAGGTTGCGGTCGGTGAACTCCTGGAGCAGCCGGTGCAGTTGACCGGCCCGCCCGGGTGCGGAGCGCAGCGCTGTCCGCTCGGCGGCGGTGAGCCGGCCGCCGACGGTCAGCTCGGTGCCGTCCGCGAGCAGCAGCTCCAGCCGCTCCACGTTGTCCGCGGTGCGCCCCCAGGCGAGCGAGTGGGAGCCGCAGGAGTCGTTGCCGATCATGCCGCCGATCGTGCAGCGGCTGTGGGTGGACGGGTCCGGGCCGAAGCGCAGTCCGTACGGCTTGGCGGCGCGCTGGAGGTCGTCCAGCACGGTGCCGGGCTGAACGCGCGCGGTGCGGGACTGCGGGTCGATCTCCAGCACCGAGCCGAGGTGGCGGCGGAAGTCCAGTACCACCGCGCCCGGGCCGATCGCCTGCCCGCCGATGCTCGTCCCGGCCCCGCGCGGCACCACCGGTACCCGGTACTCGCGGCACAGCGCCAGCGTCGTGCGCACGTCGTCCAGGTCGGCGGGCTTGACCACGCCGAGCGGCAGCTGCCGGTAGTTGGAGGCGTCGTGGCTGTAGACGGTCCGCTCGGCGGCGCCGAAGCGGACCTCCCCGCGCAGCACGGCGGCCAGCTCACGGGCCAGCGCGGCCCCAGGGGCGGCGGACGGACGGCTCACCAGGGACCTCCCGGGCGGGTGCGGCAGCGGCTCCGCCGATGATCGCAGCCGGGGCGCCGTACGGGTACCGGGCGCGACGGGGGTACCGCCGTAGGGGTGGCGTGTGGCACCCTCGGCGTTCAGCTCCAGCCGCGCGCCCACCACGACCTGCTGGACCTGCCGGTCGAGCTGTCGGCGCGGCTCGGTCCGATGCTGCAGCGCGTCGAGCGCGCGGTGCTGTCGCTCGGCGGCATCGGCCGGGTTCACGTGAACCGCTGGGGCGACGGCGGCGCGCACCTGCACCTGTGGCTGATCGCCCGGCCCGAGGGCCTGACGCAGCTGCGCGGCTCCACGCTGCCGCTGTGGATGGACGTGCTGCCGCCGCTGCCCGCCGAGGTGTGGGCCGAACGCGCCCGCCGGATCGCCGCCGCGATGGCGGCCGAGGGAGGGGCGGCGCACGTCTGAGGCCGGCTACTTCCGCCCGGTGATGGTGCCGCGCGCGATGTGCGAGAGCTTGGCGACCTCGAAGGCCGGGTAGGCGCCGCCGGCCAGCAGCGAGAACTTGATCCCCTCGCGCCCGCCCGGCTTGCGGTGGCCCGGGGGCTGGAAGCGGCGGTGGTGCTCGGCGGCCCGGTGGAAGAACTGCGGGCGCTCGGCCCGGGAGACGCAGCCGGCCAGGTCGAAGACGAACAGGTAGTGCCGGATCATCCGGACGAACAGCGCGTCACGCACCGCGTACAGGTGCGGCTGGTCCTCCAGCAGGGCGAAGCTGCGCTCGTACTGGTCGAACAGGTCGAAGACGCTGCTGCCGGGGCCGCCGGCCGGGTGGACGGTCTCCCGGCGGCGCAGCTGGACGCACTCGCGCGGCAGTACGGCGGCCTTCTGGGCGCCGATCAGCGCCGCGTGGGCGACCGGGACCTCCTCGTACCTGCCGTCGGGGAAGGCGAGCTTCAGCTCCTCCCAGTGGCCGCGGCGGATCAGCCGGTCCCAGATCAGCGGTGGCGCGCCGAACAGCGCGGGCTGGTCGAAGGGGCCGAACACCTCGGGGCCGGTCTCGGCGAGCAGCGCCTCGGCGCCGCCGGGCCAGTCGCGGTCGTTGTGGCGCCGGGAGTGGCCGAACAGCAGCACGTCCACCGGGCCGGTCTGCTTGAGCCGGTCGGCGAGCGTCTGGAGGGCGTCCCGGGGCAGCAGGTGGTCGGCGTCGAGGAACAGCAGGTACTCGCCGGCGGCCCGCGCCGCGCCCGCGTTCCGGGCCACCCCGACCCCGACCGCCGCGTTCAGGTGCAGTGCCGACACCCGCGGGTGCTGTGCCGCGTACGCGTCGGCGAGCCCGCCCGGGGTCTCGGGGGAGCGGTCGGCGACCACGATCACCTCGACGTCCGCCAGGGTCTGGGCGAGCAGCGAGTCCAGGCAGTCGGCGAGCTGTCCGTGCTGGTCGTGGGCGGGGAGCACGACGCTGATCAGGGGTGAGGGCATGACGCCGGAGCGTAAGAGGGCGCGCGAACCGTGGCAAAGCCCTGACGGTGCGTAACTCAGGGCAATAGTGACAAATCGTACGACCGTGCGCCATATCTTCACGCCGCCTTCTGGGCGTGCACACGCCGACCGGCAACGTGGCACGGCCCGCGACGCGGGGTGCGCGTCGCGGGCCGGGGGTGCCGAGCGGGGGTCGGCTCAGTACCAGTGGTGGGCCTGCCAGAACGACCAGGCGGAGCAGGGGCTGCCGTAGCGGGTGTTCATGTAGTTCAGGCCCCACTTGATCTGGGTGACCGGGTTGGTGCGCCAGTCGGCGCCGGCCGAGGCCATCTTGGAGCCGGGCAGCGCCTGGACCAGGCCGTAGGCGCCGGAGGAGGCGTTGACGGCCAGCGGGTTCCAGCTGCTCTCGCGGAACACGATGTTGCTGAAGCACTGCAGCTGGCCGGCCGGCACGATCTGCGCGGCGATCTGCTGCGGGGTGCCGGAGTAGCTGCTGAGGTCCTGGCGCTGCTGGGAGCGGGAGGCGGCGGCGTCGGCCTGGGCCTTGGCGTCCGCCTGGGCCTTCGCCTCGGCCTCGGCCTGGGCCTCGGCCTGGGCCTGCGCGGCGGCCTGGGCCTGCGCCTGGGCGGTGGCGTCCGCCTCGGACTTGGCCTGGGCGGCCTGGGCCTCCTGGGTGGCCTGGGTGGCCTGCTGGGCAGCAGCGGCAGCGGTGCCAGCCTGGGCCTGGTCGGCGGCCGGCTTGCCATCCGCCACGACGGCGGCCACCGGGGCTACGGCCTCGGTGTTGTGCGCGGGCTGCGGGATGGCGAGGGCAGCGGTGGCGGCGCCGGAAACCACGAGGGTGGCGATGCCGGTGATCAGGGAGTTGCGGCGGGCATGGCTGAGCTGCATGAAGCGGGCGGTCCTTTTCCGTCGGGGGGCCGTGCCGGTGGCACTGGGCTCGGGGCTTCGCGTGGGCTCCGGGTGAGCGGGGCCCGCGCGGCCGTCCGGGACGGCCGTGGCGCCCCGACGGTGGCGGCGGGGCTGGCGGGCTGCGCACGGCGGACGGGCCGGCCGGCGCTGCCTGGCGACGGGCCATTCTTGGCAGGGCCGAGGGCGGGTGGCAAAGGTGCTCGCTACTACGCCGGGTAGTGGCTGCGGGGAGGGCGCGGCCGGGCATGGCGGGTAGTTTGGTGCGATTTGTTCGAATTGCTCACCTGTGAGTCGCGGGCGGGCGGCAATAGCGGGACGCGAGGGTGCGAGGGCCGGTGGCCTGCGTTCTTCGGGCCGGGCGCGGCGACTGCGGGCGCGGCCGGGTTCCGGTCGGGGCGGCGGGACAGCCGGTGGGCCCGAGGCGTCCACTACCGAGGACCGTAGATGCGAAACCCCCTGTGCGCGGGCTCACATGTTTGCGGCGCCGACTTCGGCGCAGAGTGACCGCTTCGTCACCTGCGCGGGCTGATCCATCGGCCCGGAACGGCAAACCGGGCCCGGGAGCCTCCGCAACGGCTCCCGGGCCCGGCGTTTCTGGCGCGGCCTGGACGGGTCAGGACTGCGCGGCGACCGCCGCCCGTCGGCGTCGGCCGACCACGGCCGAGGCCGCGATCACGACTACCGCGGCGACCAGGGACAGGTACATCTGCTTGCGACCGTCGGCGTCGGTGAACATGTACGCCATCACGAAACCGATCATGCCGATGGCGACCCAGGTCAGGTACGGGTACAGCCACATCCGGACGGTGTGCCGCTCGGGCATCTCGCGCTCAATGATCTTGCGCATCCGCAGCTGGGTCGCGCAGATCACCAGCCAGACGAACAGCGCGACCGCCCCGGAGGAGTTCAGCAGGAAGGCGAACACGGTCTCCGGGTAGGCGTAGTTGAAGAAGACGGCGATGAAGCCGAACACCACCGAGGAGAGGATGGCCACCCGCGGCACGCCGCGCGAGGTCACGGTCGCGAAGGCCTTCGGGGCGTCGCCGCGCTGGCCGAGCGAGAAGGCCATCCGGGAGGCGGTGTACATCCCGGAGTTGAGGCAGGAGAGCACCGCCGTCAGCACGATCACGTCCATCACCTGGCCGGCGTGCGGGATGCCCACGTGGTCCAGTACGGCCACGTACGGGCTGGCCTTGACGTCGGCGGAGTCCCAGGGCAGGAGGGTCACCACGAGCAGGATCGAGCCCAGGTAGAACACACCGATGCGCCAGATCACGCTGTTGGTGGCCTTGCTGACCGCCTTCTCCGGGTCCTCGGACTCGCCGGCGGCCAGGGTGACGATCTCGCTGCCCATGAAGGCGAAGACCACGGTGAGCATGCCGGTGAACACCGCGCCCACGCCGTGCGGCAGGAAGCCGCCGTGGCCGGTCAGGTTGCTGGTGCCGACCGCGTGGGTGCCCGGCAGCACGCCGAAGGCGGCGAGGGTGCCGATCACCAGGAACGCGGCGATCGCGACCACCTTGATGCCGGCGAACCAGAACTCGAACTCGCCGTAGGAGGCGACCGAGAACAGGTTGGTGGCGGTCAGCACCGCCATCACTATCAGCGCCCAGCCCCACTGCGGCACGCCGGGCACCCAGTTGTTGAGGATCTTGGCGCCGGCGGTCGCCTCGACCGCGAGCACGACGACCCAGAAGAACCAGTACAGCCAGCCGATGGTGAACCCGGCCCAGCGGCCCAGCGCGCGGTCCGCGTACGCCGAGAAGGAGCCGCTCTGCGGGTCGGCCGCCGCCATCTCGCCGAGCATCCGCATCACCAGCACGACCAGCACGCCGGCCAGGGTGTAGGAGAGCAGGATGCCCGGGCCGGTGGACGCGATGCCCGCGCCGGAGCCGACGAACAGGCCGGCGCCGATCACGCCGCCGATGGCGATCATCGACAGGTGGCGGTTCTTGAGCCCGGCCTTCAGGTGGCCGTCGCCGCCGTGCCCGATCGGGCCCGACTGGCCGGGAGCCGAGTCGGCTACCGCCGGCTTGGTGGTCTTCGCACTCATCAAGGGTGCCCTGTGCCTTTCCAGCGCGGCATGACCCTCGGCTCGTCGCGCCGAAGGGTGGGGGACAGACCCGCGCAATGCGGTGAAACGTAACTTCTACGCCCGAGTATCGGAACAATTTTTTGATAACTGTTCGCTTACCGAACACAAAGGGCCAGGTCAGAGTGGGTGCGGAGGTGGCGGGAAAAGCTCAAATCTGACCAGTCGTCAGGGTGGCGGAAGGTCGCCAGGCCCTGTGGGAGATCCGGAACTCAGCCCGGGCGGAGCTCCAGGACGGTGATCAGTTCGGCGTCCGCCGGTCGCCCGGTGAGGCGGGCGGCCAGGATCCGGGGGATGTCGGACTCCTGGGAGTGCCCGGGCAGCAGCGTCACCTCGGCCCGCCGCGCCACAGCCTCGCCGCGCACCGCGTACGCCACCCGGTACGTGGTCCGTTCCGGCGGCGGCGCCGGGCCGCCGAGGCTCCTCCGGCTCCGGACGGTCATCCGCATCGACCTCCTCCGGCCCATTGTGGACGCGGTGTGGCCGATCGACGCAAACCCGGGCAGAGTGGGAGTCTCGGGGTAATCCCGACGCCGCTCGGCCGTTTCAGGAGCGACCCCATGCAGACCACCTGGAAGGGGACGATCAGCTTCGGGCTGGTCAGCATCCCCGTCCACCTCTACTCCGCGACCCAGGAGCACGACGTCCCGCTGCACCAGGTGCACGCCAAGGACGGCGGTCGGGTGCGGATGAAGCGGTACTGCGAGCGGGAGGAGAAGGAGGTCCCGTACGCCGAGATCGCCAAGGGCTACGAGTCGCCGGACGGCCGGACCGTCACCCTCACCGACGAGGACCTCGCGGACCTGCCGCTGCCCAGCAAGAAGATCATCGACGTGCTGGCCTTCGTGGACGCGGGCGAGATCGACCCGCTGATGTTCTCCAAGGCGTACTACGTCGGCGTCGCCGACCAGGCGGCCGCCAAGCCGTACGCCCTGCTGCGCGACGCGCTGGTGGACTCCGGGCAGATCGCGGTCACCAAGATCGCGCTGCGGACCCGGGAGTCGCCCGCCGTGCTGCGGGTGCACGACGGGACGCTGGTGCTGCAGACCTGCATCTGGCCCGACGAGGTCCGCCCGGCGGCCGGGATCGCGCCCGAGGGGAACGTCACCGTCCGGCCGCAGGAGCTCAAGATGGCGCGGTCGCTGATGGACACCCTCTCCGAGGACTTCGACCTTTCCCAGCTGCACGACGACTACCAGCAGGCGCTCCAGCAGGTGATCACCGCCCGGCTGGACGGCGTCGAGCTGCCGCACGAGGAGGAGCCCGGCCCGGCGCCGGACAACGTGATCGACCTGATGGAGGCGCTGCGCAGCAGCCTCAAGCAGGCCAAGGGCGGACGGGCGCCGGCCGCGGAGCCGCAGGAGGAGCCCGCGCCCCGCAAGCGAGCCCCGGCGAAGAAGACCGCCGCGGCCGCCAAGAAGACCTCCCCGGCGAAGAAGGCGCCCGCCCGTAGGTCCACGGCTCCGCGCAAGGCCTCCTGACCTCCGGGCCAGGCGTTCCGTCCCGTCCACCGTCCCGTCCAGCATTGGAGGCGATCCCGATGGACCTGCTCACCTACAAGGAAGCCGAAACCGGCCCCGACGCCCCGCCGAACCCGAGCCTCGGGCACCGGGCGTGGCGCTGGCTGCTCAGCCTCAGCCCCACCGTCGTGACCTTCATGGTCGCGCTCTCGATCGGCCTGGCCATGGTCGGCGTCCAGACGAACTGGGCGCCGATGCTCGGCCTGATGGCCTTCTTCTGGTTCCTGACGTTCATCGCCCTGGCCGGCGTCCTCGCGCGCTGGGCGACGCCCGGCCGGGGCAGGCACCGGATGGCGGCCTCCTGACCCGGCCGGTGGAACGGCGTCCGGGAGGGCTCAGCCGATCCACACCGTGGTGACGTTGCAGAACTCCCGGATGCCGTGCCCGGACAGCTCCCGGCCGAAGCCGGAGCGCTTGACGCCGCCGAAGGGCAGCGCCGGGTGGGAGGCCGTCATGCCGTTGAAGAACACCCCGCCGGCCTGGATGTCGCGGACGAAGCGCTCCTGCTCGGCCTGGTCGGTGGTCCAGACGTTGGAGCTGAGCCCGAACGGGGTGTCGTTGGCGACGGCCACCGCCTCGTCCAGGTCGGCGACCCGGTAGACGGTGGCGACCGGGCCGAAGGTCTCCTCCAGGTGGATCCGCATCGCCGGGGTGATGCCGGTCAGCACGGTCGGCTCGTAGAAGTAGCCGGTGTCCCAGCCCATCGGGCGGCCGCCGCCGCACTCGACCCGGGCGCCGTGGGTGCGGGCGTCCTCGACCAGCTCCTCCAGGTCGTCCCGGCCCTGGCGGCTGGCCAGCGGGCCGACGTCGGTGGCCTCGTCCATCGGATCGCCGACCCGCAGTGAGCGCATCGCCTCGGTGAAGGCCGCGGTGAAGCGGTCGTAGACGTCCGTGTGCACGATGAAGCGCTTGGCGGCGATGCAGGACTGGCCGTTGTTCTGCACCCGGGCCCGGACGGCGGTGCCCACCGCCGCCTCCAGGTCGGCGCTCGGCATGACCACGTACGGGTCGCTGCCGCCCAGCTCCAGCACCGCCTTCTTCACCTCGTCCGCCGCGGCGGCGGCGACCGACCGCCCGGCCGGCTCGCTGCCGGTGAGGGTGACGGCGGCGACCCGGCGGTCCCGGACCACGCCTTCGACCGCGCCCGAGCCGATCAGCAGGGTCTGGAAGCAGCCCTCGGGGAAGCCGGCCCGCCGGAACAGCTCCTCGATCGCGAGCGCCGTCCGCGGCACGTTGGAGGCGTGCTTGAGCAGGCCCACGTTGCCCGCCATCAGGGCCGGCGCGGCGAAGCGGATCACCTGCCAGAACGGGAAGTTCCACGGCATCACGGCGAGGACGGGCCCCAGCGGGCGGTAGCGGACGTACGCGCGGGCGGCCCCGGAGTCGGCCACGTCGGCCTGGGCCGGGTGCTCGTCGGCGAGCAGCTCCTCGGCGTTCTCGGCGTACCAGCGCATCGCCTTGGCGCACTTGGCGGCCTCGGCCCGGGCGGCGGCGAGCGGCTTGCCCATCTCCTCGGTCATGGTGCGGGCGACGGCCTCCTGGTCCTGGTCCAGCAGGTCGGCGGCCCGGCGCAGCAGCTCGGCGCGGGCGGCGAAGGAGGTGTTGCGGTAGCTGTGGAAGGCGGCCTCGGCGCGGGCCAGCCGCCGCTCGATCCCGGCCGCGTCGAGCGGTTCGAAGGTCTGGACGGTCTCGCCGGTCGCGGGGTTGACGCTGGCGATGGGCATGCGGGGCTCCCTGATGGGTCCGGGTCCGGTGCGTCTGCCCTCACACCCTCCCCGACGGCCCGCCCCGGGCGCGCCACCGCCGCCCGGCGTGTCCCGCCGGGGGTGAGGGCCGGCCCGTCATTCCGGCAGTGACTCCACTCGCGCCGCCGCCTCCCGGGCCCGGGCTCCGGCCCTGGTGCGGGCCGCGGTCACCTGCCGGTTGGGAAAGCGGTGCAGGTACTCGGCCTCCAGCTCCCCGGTGCGCAGCGTGTGGCGCTTCAGCGCCTCTTCCGAGCCGTAGAGGAAGGTCTCGTGGCGGGTGCGGTGCAGCTGCTCCAGCTCGTGCAGCAGGGTGTCGTTGCCCAGAGCGTGCGGGGAGATGCCCTCGGGCCGGATGTGCGGGTCGTTGGCGTGCCGCATCTCGGTACCTCCTCGGCGGAAGCCCCCTTTACCCGGTGCCCGGTGACCCCTTCTCGTACACCCGTGCTGGTGGGTGGGATGTGCCTGCGAATTGCACAAGGGATGTTGTAAAAGGGCTGTCGTACAAGAGCTCTTGTGGATATCCTCCAGCCATGGACGACACGACGGACCAACCGCGCGGCACCCGGGAGATCTCCGACTCCCGGGTGCTCGCCGCCCTCACCCACCCGCTGCGCCGCCGACTGCTCGACCTGCTCAAGGTGCACGGCCCGGCCACCGTCGGGCAGCTCGCCGAGCGCACCGAGCAGGCGGTCGGCAACGTCAGCCACCACCTGAAGGTGCTGGCCGAGAGCGGACTGATCGCGGAGGCGCCCGAACTCGCCCGGGACCGGCGCGAGCGCTGGTGGCGGCTCGCGGACAAGGACCTCAGCTGGACCCGGGTCGACTTCGACGGCGACCCGGTCGCCGAGGCCGTCGCGGACGCGGCCGGGTCGATCCTGCTGGAACGCCAGGTCGAGCTGGTCCGCGAATGGGCCGTGCGGCGCGGCGGGTACGGGCCCGACTGGGGGGACGGCTGCTCGGTGGCCACCCAGGCCTGGCTGCGGCTCACCCCGGACGAGGCCCGGGAGCTGGCGGCCGACCTCCACGCGGTGATCCAGAAGTGGGCCGACCGGCCGGTGCCCCAGGACGGGCGGGAGCGCGAGACCGTCCTCGCCTTCTCCCACAGCGTCCCGGCCAAGCCGTGACCACCACCCTCTCCCCGCCGTCCGAAAGCCCTCAAGTCCGGTCCCGCTGGGGCCTGTTCGCCCAGCGCGACTTCCGGCTGCTGTGGGCGGGACAGACCGTCAGCCGGCTCGGCAGCAGCATCACCTCCATCGCGCTGCCGCTGGTCGCGGTGCTCTACCTGGTCGGGCTGCTCTTCGTGGTCGCCGCGGTGGTGTTCGTCAACATCGTGCTCGCCAGCTTCCGGCAGTCCTACACCCCGCCCGCACTGCTCAGCCGGGTGAGCGCCACCTTGATGTTCCCCAACCACGCCACCATCCCGCTCGGCGCCCTGGCGGGCGGCGAACTGGGCGCGGTGATCGGGCTGCGCGCCACCATGTGGGTGATGACCGGCTTGCTGGCGCTGTGCGGCGCGCTCCCGCTGCTGTCGCCGCTGCGCACCGTCCGGGAGCTGCCGACCACGCCCCCACAGCCGGGAGAGATCATAGGATGAATTCCTCCCTATCTTCGGGTTCGCCCCACTACCTCCGGACAGATCGCTGATGCCGCTTCCCAAGGCCGAACTCCACCTGCACATCGAAGGCACCCTGGAGCCCGAACTCGCCTTCGCCCTCGCCGAGCGCAACGCCGTCGCGCTCCCGTACGCCGACACCGAGGAGCTGCGGAAGGCGTACTCCTTCAGCGACCTGCAGTCCTTCCTGGACCTCTACTACGCGCTGATGGCCGTGCTGCGCACCGAGCAGGACTTCGCCGACCTCGCCGAGGCGTACCTGGCCCGGGCCGCCGAGCAGGGCGTGCGGCACGCCGAGCTCTTCTTCGACCCCCAGGCGCACACCGCCCGCGGGGTGCCGCTCGGCGTGGTGGTGGACGGGCTGACGCGGGCGCTGTCGCGCAGCCAGGAGCGGTACGGCATCAGCACCCAGCTCATCATGTGCTTCCTGCGCGACGAGTCCGCCGACTCGGCGCTGGAGACCTTCGAGGCCGCCCGCCCCTACTTCGACCGGATCTCGGGCATCGGCCTGGACTCGGCCGAGGTCGGCAACCCGCCGGCGAAGTTCCGCGAGGTCTACCGGCGGGCCGCCGAGGCCGGCCTGCGCCGCGTCGCCCACGCGGGCGAGGAGGGGCCGGCCTCGTACATCACCGAGGCGCTGGACGTCCTCGGCGTGGAGCGGATCGACCACGGCCTGCGCTGCCTGGAGGACGGCGAACTCGTCGCCCGCCTGGTCCGCGAGCAGATCCCGCTCACCCTCTGCCCGCTCTCCAACGTCCGCCTGCGCTGCGTCGACACCCTCGCCGACCACCCGCTGCGCGAGATGCTCGACGCCGGCCTGCTGGTCACCGTCAACTCCGACGACCCGGCCTACTTCGGCGGCTACGTCGAGGACAACTTCCGCGCCGTCCGCCAGGCTCTCGCCCTCGACGAGGAGACCCTGCGCCGGCTGGCCGCCAACTCCTTCCGCGCCTCCTTCATCGACGACCGGCGCCGGGCCGAACTCCTCGCCGAGGTCGAGAAGTTCACCTTCGCCCCGGTCGAGGGCTGACCAACCGGGCCGGGGGCGGCGGGGACCACCGCCGCCACCGGCCGTGGCAGGAGGGGGCGGCGGAGGGGGATCAGATCAGGGTGCTCCAGTAGTACCAGAACCGGTTGAGGACCAGCAGCGCGATCACCGCGTACCACAGGGCCGGGACGACCCAGTGGTAGCGCGCGGCCTCCCGCACGACCACCCGCGCCTTCGGGCCCACCGGGATCACCCCGCTGCGCAGGTTGTGCAGGGTGGTGTACCAGAACAGCGGGATCACCGCCGCCCACACCACCATGCAGTACGGGCAGAGCGCGCCGATCCGGTACAGCGCCTGGTACATCAGCCAGCTGACGAAGCCGATCCCGAAGAGCGTCCCCGCCTGCAGGCCGAGCCAGAACCAGCGCCGGTACGCCGCCCCGGCGAGCAGCCCGGCGCCGACCGCGACGACGACCCCGAAGCCGACCAGGCCGATCAGCGAGTTGGGGAAGCCGAAGGCCTCCGCCTGGTCGCTGCGCATGATCGAGCCGCAGCTGATGATCGGATTGATGTTGCAGTTGGGGACGTACGACGGGTCCTGCAGCAGCCGGATCTTGTCCAGGGTGAGGACCGTCGAGGCGACCAGGCCGACCAGGCCGCCGATCACCAGCAGCCAGGCGAACGGACGGCTCGCGCCGTAGGCCCGCGCGCCGTAGGTCCACGCGGCGTTCGTCCGCGCGGCGGGGGCGGCGGCCGTCACCCGGTCACCTGCTTGACCAGCGCCGTGAACTGCTCGGGGGAGGCGGCCTTGCCGCTGCTGAGGACGTCCAGCTTCTTGCCGTCCAGCTTGACGGTCGGGGTGCCGGTCACGTCGCTCTTGTCGAACTCCTCGTTGACCTTGGCCGCCCAGGGCGCGTAGGTGCCGTCCTGGACGGCCTTGACGAAGGCGTCGGTCTTCAGCCCGGGCACCTGGCCGGCCAGGTCGAGGAGGTGGTTGACGTCGCCGAAGGCGTCGCTGCGCTCGTCCGGCTGGTTGGCGTACAGCACGTCGTGGAACTGCTTGAACTTGTCCACGCCCTCGTTGAGCGCGGCGCCGGCCGCCGCCAGCGCGGTGCGCGAGCCCTTGCCGCCGAGGTTCTTGTCCAGGAACGTCGCCAGGTGGTACTCGATCTTGTACGTGCCGTTGTCGGCGAGCTGCTGGACGGTCTTGCCGGTGGTGGTCTCCAGCTGCTCGCAGAACGGGCAGCGGAAGTCCTCGTAGACCTCCAGGGTGTGCGGGGCGTCGGCCTTGCCGTAGGTGATCACGGTGCCGTTGGTGCCGGTGGCGTTGGCCGGGACGACCAGCGGGCCGTTCGCGGCGGCGTCCGAGGAGGAGCCGGAGGAGCCGCCGACGGCGAAGGCCATGCCCGCCGCGAGGGCGAGCACGGCGGCGCAGGCGCCGCCGACCACGACCCGGCGGCGCATGCGACCGGAGCGCTCGGCCTGGGCGCGGGCGGTGCGCATGCGCTCGGTGGCGGTGGTCTGCTTGTCGGTCTTACGGGTGTTGCTCATGGGGTGTCGTCCTGTGCTCTCGTGTGCTCTCGGGCATGCGCGGGCGCGGGCGCGACGGATCGGCGTCCGCGCGGGGGAGCGAGGACCGGCCGAGCGAAGGGATGCTCAGGCGGCCAGGGCGAACACCGGCGGACCACGCCGGACGGCCGGACGGACGACCACGTCCTCGGCCGGGACCAGCACGCGGCTGGCCCGGGGGAACGGCACCCGCGCCACCGGGCGGGCCGGGACGGGCGCGGCGAGCAGCAGCAGCCAGCGGGCGGCGGCCGGAAGATGGCGCTGCAGGAACTCGCCCAGCATCCGGACCGCGCGGGCGAGCCCGGTCAGGGCGGCGTCCGCGCGGCGCAGCCAGAACGCGCCGGCCAGCGCGATCACCGTGTGCAGCAGCAGGAGCAGCAGGACGCCGGTCTGCTGGGAGACGCCGTGGCCGAGCAGGAACCCGCCGAGCGAGCCGCCGCCGCACAGCAGCGGCTGGAAGCCGCGCGCGGCGCCGGGCGGCAGGGAGGGGCAGGTGCTCTGCGCGAGGTCGAACAGTGCGCTGACGCCCAGCTCCAGCGGCAGGAACACCGCCGCGATCGCCGGGTAGCCGCGCTCGCGGCCGGCCAGGGCGAAGGCCACGACGAACACGGCGACGGAGGCCAGCCCCATCGTGCCGACCGGCAGCGCCCGGCCGGTGACCAGCACCTGGCCGAGCCCGGCGAGCAGCACGACCAGCGCGGCGAAGACCGTCGCGCGGAGCGTCCTGGTGACCGGGCCGATGTCCATGGCATCCGAGTCTGCCACAGGTTGAAAGCGGAACGGTCGGCCGGACGGCGGGCTGTGAACAGCCTCACCGCCCGTCCTGAGCTGGGCTTATGTGGTTCTTACGAGGCCTCGTGGGAGTCCTTCCGGTGACCGTTGGCGGCACTCACCCGGGCCTCGACCAGCTCCCGGAAGTGCTCCAGGTCCTCGCGCACCGCCCGTTCGATCGCCCCGGCCTGAGCGAAGCCTCGCGGGCCGCCGAACTCCCGCTGCACCGCCTCCGGGTCGTACTCCACCCGGATCTGCAACCGGGTGTGCCGGGCGTCGAGCGGCAGCAGCGCGAAGGCGCCGCGCAGATGGGCGGAGTTCAGCGTCCGCCAGGACATCACCCGGCCCCGGCCGAGATCGGTGATCTCGGTGTCGACCGAGTGCTCGGTACCGCTGACCTGCACCCCGAGGTGCGCGAGGTTCCGGCCGTGCGGGTGCGCGCTGCGGACGCCGTCCACGAACTGCGGGTACTCGCGCACCCGGTGCAGCTGCTCCCAGGCGGCGAGGACGGGGGCGGCGATGTCGATCTGTTCCTCAAGAGTGCTCATGAGCCCTCCTCGCTGCGCTGGGTGGGCGCTCGGCACAACGCGCGCCCCTCGATGAATCTTCCCCGGCCCTCGGCCGGGAGGACGCCCATGCCGCGCTCCCTCATTGCGGGGCCTCCTCGGGTCCCAGCCTGCTCTTCGGGACGGGGGGAGGCAAAAGGGGGGCCGGGTCAGGTGGTGGGGAGGGGCGGCCGACGCAGGAGCGGCGCGGCGCGGGGTGGGGGAGACTGGGCGCATGCCGGAGCTGCCCGAGGTGGAGGCGTTGAGCGCCTTCCTGTCCGAGCGACTGACCGGGCGCGTGATCGCCCGGGTGCAGCCGGTGGCGATCAGTGCGCTGAAGACGTACGACCCACCGGTGACGGCCCTGGAGGGGCGGACGGTCGGGCCGGTGACCCGGCACGGCAAGTTCCTGGACATCGAGGTCGGCGGGTTGCACCTGGTCGTCCACCTGGCCCGGGCCGGCTGGCTGCGCTGGAAGGACGGCCTGCCCGCCGAGCCGCCGCGTCCGGGCCCGAGGAACCCGCTCGCCCTGCGGGTGCGCCTGGAGGGCGAGGCCGGGGACGGCTTCGACCTCACCGAAGCCGGGACGAAGAAGGGGCTCGCCGTCTACGTGGTGAAGGACCCGGCCGAGGTGCCGGGCGTGGCCGGGCTCGGCCCGGACCCGCTCGACCCCGGCTTCACCTTCGACGACTTCGCCGCTCTGATGCGGGGCGACCGCCGCCGGCTCAAGGGAGTGCTGCGCGACCAGAGCGTGCTGGCGGGCGTGGGCAACGCCTACTCGGACGAGGTGCTGCACGCGGCCCGGATGTCGCCGTACAAACTGGCGGTCAGGCTGACGGAGGAGGAGACGGCGCGGCTGTACGAAGCGCTCGGCAGCACGCTGCGCGACGCGGTGGAGCGCTCGCGCGGGCTGGCGGCGGAGGAGCTGAAGGCGGAGAAGAAGCTCGGGCTGCGGGTGCACGGGCGGACCGGCCGGCCCTGCCCGGTCTGCGGGGACACCGTGCGGGAGGTGTCCTTCACGGACTCCTCGCTGCAGTACTGCCCGACCTGCCAGACCGGGGGCAGGCCGCTGGCGGACCGGCGGCTGTCGCGGCTGCTGAATTGACTCCTCCCCCGCCCGAGGCGGGGGATTCCTGGCTCACGCTGCCTCGACGTCCAGCGGACGTTGTGGTCTTCCGCGATCGGCACCAGCCGGGTTGAGACCAGCCCGGACGAGCATTACACGCGCGGAGTTCTTGTCCCTGGGGGACGAGACTCCGCACGCGGTGCACGTATAGATCCGTTCGGAGAGGGGGAGGCGGTGCTTGGCTCTCGCACCGCAGTGCGCGCAGTCCATCGTGGTGTGCGCGGGGTTGACCAGGTGCACGGTCCGGCCGTGCTTGCGGGCCTGCTCTAGCAGGGCCGTCTTGGTCGCGCCGATGGCGGCGTCGGCGGCCTTGCGGGCCATCGTGGTACGGCCCAGGAACGTCGGCCGGAAGTCCTCCACCGCCAGGGCGTCGTGGTCGCGGACGACGGATTTGGCCCACTTGCGGGCGGTGTCCCGGCGCTGGTTCGCGATCTTCCGCTGCAGCTTCGCGGCCTGCCTCTGGGCCTTGCGGTAGCCCTTGGTCTGCGCCTTGCCCTTCGGCTGACACCTGCGGGCCATCTGCCGCTGGTAGTGGGCGAGTTTCCGTGCGGCGCTCTTCCCGTACTGGGGGTGGGGAAGGTCGTGGTCGTCGCTGGTCGTGGTGGCAATTTCCTTGACGCCCCAGTCGATCCCGATGGCACGGCCGCTGGCGGGCAGCGGCTCGACGGCCGCAGGACCACGAAGCTCGCGTACCAGTGCCCGACGGCGTCCTGGTAGACCCGGACCGAGGAAGGATCGCCCGGAAGGTCCCGCGACCACACCACGGTCACCACGATGCCGCCCGCGAGGTGCAGATGGCCGTCCTTGATCCGGAAACCACGCCGCGTGTAGTTCAGCGACGGCCGCGCCTCGCGCTTCCGCTTCGGCTTCGGCATCCCAGCGCGCCGACTCGGCGGCAGCCCGGCCTTGATGTCCTTGAGCGCCTTGGCTCGGGACTTGGCGAAGTCCCGGACGGTCTGCTGCTGCGGAACCGACGCACCCTCCCGCAGCCACGCCATCGCGCCGCGCGCCTGCGTCAGGAGCTTGTCCAGATCGGCCGGCCCACAGCTGCGCTTCGCCTCGGGGTCGGTTCGGTTGCGCAGGCGGATCTTCCGGGACATGTGAACGCACTCGTTCCACACCCACCGGCACCTGCCCCACTCCGCACCCAGCAGCACGGACGCTGTCGACGACACACGCAGGCGGTAGGTGTACCGGGCGTGCCCGGCGTCCTCCGCAACCTGTTGCATCGTCATGACCCGCAACCTAGCGGACCCCACTGACAACGAGAGAGGCCAGTACAGATGCGCAGAGGACTTTGTCGCTTCGCGGCTTCAGCCTAAGAACTCTCCCCCACCCTCCGGGCGGGGGGACCTCCATCTCTCCCCGCCGAGGCCGGGAGCGTCCTGGGAGAGATCCGGTGACACCTCGGCGGGGCGGTCCGGGGGACCGCCCCGCTCGCGGCTGGTCAGCGCTTGACGGCGACGCCGCCCCAGTAGTACGCCGCCTTCGGGTCGGCCGGCGGCTCGCCGTCCGGGCGCCAGGCCAGGACCGGGGCGACGCCCGGCTCGACCAGCTCCCAGCCGTCGAAGAAGCGGAGCACGTCGTCGTAGCCGCGCGGCACCAGGGTCATCCCGCCGGCCCGGGCCGCCTCGGCGACCTTGCCGACCGCCTCCGGGTCGAAGTCCTGGGTGGGGGTGGTGAGGGCGAGACAGCTGCCGACGGGCAGGGCGTCGCGCAGCGCGGCGACCCGGCCCCACGGGTCGTCCTCGTCGGCGATCAGCATCAGGACGGCGATCATCAGCAGGCCGACCGGCTGGGTGAGGTCCAGGGTGGAGGTGAGCGCCGGGTCGACGAACAGTTCCTCGGGCTTGCGCAGGTCGGCGTGGATGTAGGTGGTACGGCTGGCCGGGCTGGAGACCATCAGGGCGCGGGCGTGGGCGAGCACGATCGGGTCGTTGTCGACGTAGACCACCCGGGTGCCGGGGCTGACCGCCTCGGCGATCTCGTGGGTGTTCGGCGAGGTGGGGATGCCGGTGCCGAGGTCGAGGAACTGGTGGATGCCGTGTTCTCGGGCCAGGTAGCGGACCGCCCGGCCCTGGAAGGCGCGGTTGGCCTTGGCCATCTCCTTGACGCTCGGCACGGCCTCCTCGATGGCCTGCCCCATGGCGCGGTCCGGCGGGAAGTTGGTCTTGCCGCCCAGCCAGTAGTCGTACACGCGCGCTGAGTGCGGAGTGGTGGTGTCGACGCCGAAACGTTCCCACTGGCTCAGCTCGGTGGCGTCCTCGTCCTGCGGGCCCTGCTGGGGGAAGTCCTGACTTGTCGTCATGGCCACGTCCTCTGATGGCAGATCATCACACTGGGGAGCACAGCGTAGCGGCCTCGGCGGGAGGCCGGGCGTCCGGTCGGGGAAGAGCCGGGGAAGGGCCGGGTGCGCGGGGTGTACGGCCGGTCGCCCTGGGCCGTCGGAGTGGTGATCGGGTCCGTCGGAGTTGCCCTCGGAGATCGGCGGTGACCGACGGGGGAAGCATCCAGAATGCTGTCAGATCGTCAGATTAAAGCCTCGGTGGCATCTCGGATCACCTCGCGTAGGTTGCTGCTGGTCGCCGCGGGGATGTCCCTGCTGGGCGCGGCCGCCGGTTGCAAGAGCCCCTGGAACGAGGGGGATCACGCCTCCTCGGCGGCCGGTCCGCAGACCCCGGCGGCGGGTGGGCCCGGCGCCCCGGCGCCCTCGGCCGTGTCGTTCGGGACACCGTCGCCGTGGCCGTCCGTCTCGCCCGCCACGCCCTCACCGGTGCCGCCCTCCGGCTCGGCCTCCGCGCCGGGTCCGGAGCCCGTTCGCCGGGTGCTCACCGATGCGGAGAGCAAGCCGGTGTACGAGCTGGACCCGGCGCAGCGGGTGGTGGCGCTCACCATCGACGACGGCCCGGACCCCCGGTACACGCCCGCCGTGCTGGACCTGCTCCAGCAGCACGGGATCCGCGCGACCTTCTTCCTGATCGGCGAGAACGTCGTCGAGCACCCGGGTCTGGTGAAGGAGATCGCGGACCGCGGCCATCACATCGCCAACCACACCTGGACCCATCCGGACCTGCGGCACATGTCCGAGGACAAGGTCCGGGACGAGCTGGAGCGCACCTCCGACCTGCTGCACCGGACCACCGGCCGGCAGCCCACCTGGTTCCGCGCGCCGGGCGGGGACTGGTCACCGGTGTCACTCAAGGTGAGCGCCGACCTCGGGATGCGGAACCTGGGCTGGTCGGTGGACCCGCGGGACTGGGCCCAGCCGGGCACCTCGGCGATCACCGACCGGATCCTCAAGGACGTCCGGCCCGGGTCGATCGTGCTCAACCACGACGGCGGCGGGGACCGCTCGCAGACGGTGGCGGCGCTGAGGCTCTACCTCCCGGCGCTGATCGACTCCGGGTACCTGTTCACGGCGCCGCCGAACTGACCTGCGGAATCCGGGAATCGGGCATCTGATACGGGCAGGCATTGGTGGGTGTGGCGAGTAGCGGCTTTGCCCTTTAAACCACTCGAACGAGTGGATTGGGAGAACCGTTTCTGCGGATTTTGGGCCTCTAGGGTGATCTCGCACCAATTCCTTTGGTACCCCGGGTACCACCTGAAAGGCCCTCACTCATGCGTCTCCGCAATGCCGCGCTCGCCGTCGCCAGTGCCGTCGCCCTCGTCATCGCCGTTCCGATGTCCGCCGACGCCGCCACCGGTGATTTCCTCTACAAGGTCGGTCGGGGCGTTCCGACCGGCCTCGCCGACCCGGAGAGCGGTAAGTGCGTCAACCTTCCGTTCACCACCGAGGAGGCGCCGGGCTTCGCTCCGGAGAACTTCACCACCTCCACGGCGACGGTGTTCCTGGACTTCGACTGCAACGGTGACACCTTCTACGTCATGAACCCGGGAAAGAAGCTCGGCGACCGGCTGAAGCTGCGCTCGGTGATCTTCTCCTGACCCATTGACGCTTCTCCGGTCCGGCCGGTCTCCGGCGACGTGCGGGGCAGTTCGGCGATCGCCTGGAACCGTCGGACTGCCCGCCCGGACCGCATGCGCGTAGCGTGACAGGGAGGGGGTCGCCGTCCCGGCTACGGAGGAGGAGCGATGTCCGTACGGGAGCTGGATGTGGCGAAGCAGGAGGACTTCGCCGGACGGGTGCTGGAGGTCCTGAACGATGCTTGCCTGGGACTCCTGACCAGCATCGGCCACCAGACCGGGCTCTTCGACCTGATGGCCGGGCTCGCGCCGTCGACCAGCGAGGAGATCGCCCGCGCCGCCGGGCTGAACGAGCGCTACGTGCGCGAGTGGCTGGGCGGCATGGTGGTCGCCGGGTTCGTCGAGTACGACCCGCGACAGCACACCTACACGCTGCCACCCGAACACGCGGCGTCACTGACCAGAGCGGCCGGCCCGGCGAACCTGGCGGGCATGATGCCGTTCCTCGCGATGATGGGCGAGGTCGAGCAGGAGCTGCTCGGCCACTTCCGCACCGGCGGCGGAATGCCGTACTCGGCCTACCCGCGCTTCCAGCAGCTGGAGGCCGAGGAGACCGCCCGGGTGTACGACCTGGCCCTGGTGGACGCGATCGTGCCGATGGTGCCCGGGCTGACCGAGCGGCTGCGGGCCGGGATCGACGCGCTGGACGTCGGCACCGGGCAGGGGCACGCCGTCACCGTGCTCGCGAGGGCGTTCCCCGCGAGCCGGTTCACCGGGATCGACATCTCCGCCGAGGGCGTCGCCGCCGCCCGTGAAGCGGCGGCCGAACTCGGCCTCCACAACGCCTGGTTCGAGGTCGCCGACTGCGCCGAGCTGACCGGCAGGTACGACCTGGTCACTGCCTTCGACGTGATCCACGACCTGGCCCGGCCGACCCGCACCCTGGCCGCGATCGCGGGCGCGCTGCGGCCCGACGGCGTCTTCCTGATGGGCGACATCGACGCCAGCAGCAAGCTGGAGGAGAACATCGACCACCCGCTGGCGCCCGCGCTGTACACCTTCTCGACCTTCTTCTGCATGACGGTCTCGCTCGGTGAGGACGGCGAGGGCCTCGGGACGGTCTGGGGCGAGCAGACGGCCCGGCGGATGCTGGCGGAGGCCGGGTTCCGGTTGGTGGACGTCAAACGCGTCGAGGGGGACGTGCTGAACCTGTACTACCTGGCCCGGCTGGACGGCGCGGCGGGCGGCTGACGGGACCGGTCCGGGCCGGAGTGGACCGGGCCGGAGGGCCGGCGTAGCTTCGAACTGTCCGGCCCGGTCGCCGGCGCCTCGCCGTGCCCAGCGCGGCCTGCCCCGCCCGTGGTCGGGCACCGCAGCCTGGGCAGAGCGAAGGAGGGCCTGGGATGACCGGCAACGGCTACGCGCACCCCGAGGCGCTGGTGCACACCGAGTGGCTGGCCCACCACCTGGACGACGGGACGATCCGGGTCGTCGAGGTGGACGAGGACAACACCGCCTACGACCGGGACCACATCCCCGGCGCGGTCGGCTGGAACTGGACCACCGACCTGCACAGCCAGGTCGGCCGCGACTACGTCGACCGCGAGGGCGTCCAGCGCCTGCTGCGGGCGGCCGGGGTGGAGGACGACACCACCGTGGTGCTGTACGGCGGCAACAACAACTGGTTCGCCGCCTACGCCTACTGGCTGCTGCGGCTGCGCGGCTTCGGGCCGGTGCGGCTGCTCGACGGCGGGCGCAAGAAGTGGGAGCTGGAGGGGCGGGAGCTCACCCGGGAAGTGATGGACTACCAGCACACCGGCTACCGGCTGACCGGGCCGGAGCGGCCCGAACTGCGGGCGCTGCGGGACGAGGTGCTGGCCAAGGCCGAGGTGTTCGCCAAGCCCGGAGCGGACGCGGTGCTGGTGGACGTCCGCTCCCCGGCGGAGTTCCGGGGCGAGCTGATCGCGCCGCCGCACCTGCCGCAGGAGCAGGCCCAGGTGCCGGGGCACATCCCCGGGGCGGTCAACGTGCCCTGGTCGCAGGCGGCCAACGACGACGGGTCGTTCCGCTCGGCCGAGGAGCTGCGGGCGCTGTACGCGGGCAAGGGCGTGGAGGAGGAGCGAGAGGTGATCGCCTACTGCCGGATCGGCGAGCGGTCCGCGCACACCTGGTTCGCGCTCACCGAACTGCTGGGGTACCCGCACGTGAAGAACTACGACGGCTCGTGGACGGAGTACGGCTCGTTGGTCCGGGCGCCGGTGGTGCTGGGGGCGTAGCGGAACGTCCTCGGGGCGGGGCCGTCGGCGCGGCGGCCGTCGGCGCGGCGGCCGGCGGGGCGGCCGTTCGGGTCGCACGGCCGTGGGGCGTGGGTGACGGCCGGGACGGGTGACAGTACTGCGGCGGCGTCATTTCGGCGCGTTTCTTTTCATGAACATCTCACAATCAGGGAGTGGACCGAGGGCCACCGGGACAAGGATCGATCCGACCCATCGTTCCGGTGATCCTGGAGGACCACGTTGCGCAAGAGGCTGATCGTCTCTGCTGCCAGTGCCCTGAGCCTGTTCCTGGCCGTCCCCGCCTCGGCCGCCGACTTCCAACCCGGCGCGGCCGGGGTCGGCGACCCCTACTACCCGACCTACGGCAACGGCGGATACCGCGTCTCGCACTATGACATCCGGCTGAAGTACCAGCCCGCCACCGACGAACTGGAGGGCACCACCACCATCCTCGCCACGGCGACCCAGGACCTGTCCCGGTTCAACCTCGACTTCGCGCTGAACGTCTCGGAGGTCCGGATCAACGGGCGGCCCGCGACCTTCGCCACCAGCGGCGAGCAGGAGCTGGAGATCACCCCGGCCCGGCCGCTGGCCAAGGGCAGCCAGGCCACCGTGGTGGTCCGCTACAAGGGCGTGCCGTCCACCGTGAAGAAGTACGGCTTCACCGCCTGGCTGCGCACGCCGGACGGCGCGGTGGCGGCGGGCGAGCCCGAGTCCGCCTGGTGGTGGTTCCCGAGCAACGACCACCCGAGCGACAAGGCCACCTTCGACGTCTCGGTGCAGGTGCCGGACGGCAATCAGGTGATCAGCAACGGCATCCTGACCGGCACCACCTCGCAGGCCGGCTGGACCCGCTACAGCTGGCGTGAGAACAAGCCCCAGGCGACTTATCTGGCCACGCTCGCGGTCGGCAAGTTCGACATCAGCACGGACACCACGCCGAGCGGGCTGCCGGTCTACAACGCGTACAGCAAGGACCTCGGGGACAACGGGGACGCGGCCCGGGCCAGTGTCGAGCGCACCGGCGAGCTGGTGGACTGGCTGAGCGGCATCTTCGGTGACTACCCGTTCAGCTCGGTCGGCGGCTACGTCCCCAACGTCCCGACCGGCTTCGCCCTGGAGACCCAGACCCGGGTCTTCTACAGCCCCCGGCAGTTCGCCAAGGGCGCCAACACCTCGGTGGTCGTGCACGAGCTGGCCCACCAGTGGTACGGCGACAGCGTCTCGCTCTCGCGCTGGAGCGACATCTGGCTGAACGAGGGCTTCGCCCGGTACGCGCAGTTCCTCTGGTCCGAGCACGAGGACGAGGGCACCGCGCAGGAGCTGGCCGACTACGTCTACGCCTCGCACCCGGCCGACGACCCGTTCTGGACCGTCAAGCCGGGCGACCCGGGCGCGGAGAACCAGTTCGCGAGCGCCGTGTACGACCGGGGCGCGGTGGCCATCCAGGCGCTGCGCAACGCCGTCGGGGACGAGAAGTTCTTCCAGATCCTCAAGGGCTGGCCCACCGAGCGGCGCTACGGCAACGCGACCATCCCGGAGTTCCAGGCGTACGCGGAGAAGGTCTCCGGGAAGAAGCTCGGCGACCTCCTCAACACCTGGCTGTTCACCGCCGCCAAGCCCGCCGTCGGGCCGGTGCGGGCGGGCACCCCGGCCGCGGCCTCGCTGGCGCCGGGCGCGGACCGGGGTGACGGGCAGCTGCCGGTGGAGCCGAAGTCCTGGAAGAAGATCCAGGACACCAACTCGCTGCACGACGAGCAGCACTGACGCCGAGCCGCGTAGCTGGGTGACGGACACGGCCCGGCCGCTCACGGAAACGTGAGTGGCCGGGCTACGCCGCTCCGGGGCCGTCCGCCGCCAGGAGTTCGGTGAGGCGGCGGACGGCGAAGGGTATGAGCTCGCGGACCGGGACGAGACGGCAGGGCGCGTTGCCGACCAGCACCTCGCGGATGCCGGCCTGATCCTCGAACTCCCGCCCCACGACCGGGAAGTGGGTGTCGTTGTCGTTGCCCACGTCGAGCGTCTCGATCCAGACCCGCTCGCCCTGGATCCCCATCGGGAAGCGGCGAAGCTTGAGCCGGCGGTTGGGGACAAAGGTCTCGGCGTAGTGCAGGAAGGTGTTGCGGTTGTGCCCGACGCCGATCAGCAGCACGTACCCGCCGAGGTCGTGCAGGGCGCCGAAGGGCGACTCCCGGCCGACGGCGAAGCCGAGTGAGCGGCGGGCGGTGACCTCCCGGGCGTGGGCGCCGACGGCGGCGACCGAGGCCTGCGGGTGGGTGCTGCGGAGGCTCTCCGGCAGGGCGCGCAGCGCCTCGGCCACCGCGCCCATCCGGGAGGGCAGGTCGGGGTGGAACAGCGGGACGGCGGCGCGGAGTTCGGCGACCTCGGGGGTGGGCACGCCGGTCTGCTCCGGCGCCGGGTCGCAGACCGTGCCGGTGGTGAAGGCGGGCGCCGCGACGGTGCCGCCCGGCCCGACCGCCTCGCGCAGGCTGGCCACCACGGCCTGCGCGCCGCCCTCGACCCGGCCGAGGCTGGAGAGCGAGGAGTGCACGATCAGCGCCATGCCCTCGCGGACGCCGACCCGGCGCCAGCCGTCCACGAGTTCGGCGGTGGTGAGTGGGCTGCTGCCCGGTGTGGTCATGGTGTTGCCCCCTGGTGATGGTGTGTCAGGGGTGACCGTAGCGGGCGGCACTGACAATCGGTCGACGGAGGAGGCGCCGCCGGGGGTGGGGGCGCCCGCCTGGCCGGGGCGGGCCAGGGGCGCAGTGTCCGCCGGTCGCCGAGGGTTCCGCCGGTCGCCGGGGGTTCCCCATGTCTCTCGATATGAAGTATCTTGACATCGAGATTGATGGTGATCGTGAAACGGGGGACCTGCGGATGCGGGGGAACGGACTGTTGGCGCAGCTGCGGCGGCCGCCGGGTGGGCGGGACGCGCGGATCATGCTGCTGGCGGAGGGCGTGGACCGGACCGGGACCGGAGTCTGGGCGGCGGCCTCGGTGCTGTACTTCACCTACGTCTGCGGGATGGACGCGGGCCGGCTCGGGCTGCTGCTCGGAGTCGGCGCGGTGGCGGGGATCGCCGGGTCGCCGCTGGCCGGTCGGGCGGCCGAGCGGCTGCCGGTGCGCGGGCTGCTGATCGGATGCCACCTGCTGCGGCTGGGGACGATGGGCCTGCTGCTGGTGGTCGACCACTACGCCGCGCTGCTGGTGGTCGTCGCCCTGACCTGCCTGGCCGAACGGGGCGCCAAGACCCTGGAGATGCTCTTCGCCACCCGGGTCGCGGGTGAGCGGCGCAGCACGTACCAGGCGCTGTTCCGCAGCGTGGCCAACGCCGGGTACGCGGTCGGCGCGGGCATCGCGGCGATCGGCCTGGCGGTGGGCACCACGACCGCCTACCGCGCGCTGATCGTGGCCAACGCGCTCTCGTACGTCCTGGCCGCGGCGATGATCTGGCGCACCGAGGAGCCGGGCGGGCGGGGGCTGGTGACGGCTGCCGCCGGGTCGGTGGACGGAGCGGCTGCCGGATCGACGGCCTGTGGGCCGTCGGCGGGCGAGCCGTCCGCCGCGCCGAGCCCCTGGCGGGACCGCGGCTACCTGCTGTTCGTCCTGCTGGACCTGCCGATGTGCCTGGACGACACGATCCTCAACGTCGGCCTGCCGCTCTGGCTCATCCACCACACCGACGCCCCGCACGCCGTCGTCCCGGTCTTCCTGACCCTCAACACCGTGCTCGTGGTGCTGCTGCAGATGCGCGTCTCTGCCTGGGCCGAGCGCCCGCGCGGGGCGACCACGGCGGTGGGCTGGTACGGGGTGCTGCTGCTCGCGACCTGTGTGCTGATCGCGCTCTCGACCGGCGGCGGCCCCTGGACCGCCACGATCGCCCTGCTGGCCGCCGCGGCGCTGGTCACACTGGCGGAGCTGATGCGCTCGGTCAGCTCCTGGGAGCTGGCGGTCAGCCTGGCGCCGCCGCGCGCCCGGGCCTCGTACCTGGGGGTGGCGGGGATGTCCCAGTCGGTGCAGAGGTCGGTGGGCCCGATGCTGCTGACCGGCGCGGTGATGGTGGCCGGCCCGGTCGGCTGGCTGGCTCTGGGAGTCGCCTCCACCGGCCTGAGTGTGGTCCAGCGTCGGGCGAGCCTGCGACGGCTGGCGGCGGTGGCGGCGCCGGAACGGGTCCCGGTGGGCGTGGGGTGACCCGGCTCGATGTCCGGCGTTCGACGCCGGGGCGCTGGCGTCCGGCCTCGCGACGGGACCGGCGCCTCGTCGTCGGACCGCCGGGGCCGGCCCCTCGGACGACGGCGGGCGCCGTTCGCGGGGCCGGCGAAGCCGCCGTCGACCTGCTCGGTCGGCTGCCACCGGTGGGGGCGCGCCGTTGTGGGAGGTGTGCCGGGTCGGGCCCGGGTGGCGGTCATCTCCCGGAGTGGGAAGGGCGGTTGGGTGTGAGCCGGGCCGAGCCGGCGGCGGTGGCCGCCGTCGGTGGGGCGTCCGCCGTGCCCCCGGTGGGCCGGGGTGTCCGCACGCGGGCCGAGTTCACCAGCAGCGATCCACCGAGCGCCGCGGCGCCGGTGAGGGCCGCGAACACCGTGGAGGAGGTGGCGATTCCGGCGGCGTCGCTCAGGTAGCCGGTGAGGATGGGCAGGATGCCGGCGAACAGGTAGCCGCCCGCGCTGAGCGCCGCGTTGGCCTCGGCGAGGCGGGTGGGGGTGACCTCGGTTCCCAGGCGGGAGAAGCCGCCGTACTGGCCCATGCCCTGGCCGATGCCCGCGAGGATCGCCGCGAAGGACAGCAGGGCGAGGGAGTGGGTGCGGACGGCGGTGGCGGTGGCGAGCATGGCGATCCCGGTGGCGACGCCCGCGATGGTGAGGATGCGCCCGAGCGGCAGCTTCTTGATCGCGAACTGGATGCCGGTGGACGCTCCGAACATCATGAAGCCGATCCCGCCCGTCACCAGGCGGTTGCCGGTGTGCAGGAGCGAGCCGAGCAGGATCGGTCCCAGGGCGAGCAGGAGGGAGGTGCCCGTCATGCCGGGGATGTAGGCCATCAGGCTGGTGGCCAGGCCGCGGCGGTTGACGCGGGGGACCGACGGCAGGCGCAGCCAGCCCGCGGTGGGCGCCTCCCGGGAGGCCGGCGCGGGTGGCAGGTGGAGGGTGTGGACGACCGCCAGGGCGGTCAGGAGCAGGACGCCTTCGAGGACGAACACGGCCACCGTGGGGGCCGCCCAGTACTGGGAGACGCTGCCGCCGAGCAGGGGGCCGGTCGCCAGGCCGGTGCCGATGGCCACCGACCCGGCGAGGACCGCCTGCGGGCGCCGATCGGGCCCTCCGACGTGGGCGACCGCCGCCGTCCCGGCCGAGAGCGCCGCGCCGACTGCCACACCGGTGAGCAGTCGCGCGACGATCAGGGTGAGGACGTGGGTGGCCGTCATGAACAGGGCGCAGGACGTCAGGCCGGCGGCCAGGGCGGGGACCAGGACGCGGCGGGTGCCGTACCGGTCGGCCAGGGCCCCGGTGAAGGGCAGGGCGAGGAGCAGGCCGCCGATGTAGGCGGCGAAGATGACGGTCTCGGTGCCGGTGGAGAAGCCGATGCGTTCCTGCCAGAGGCCGAGCAGCGGGGTGGGGATGTTGGAGAGCATGAACACGGCGGTGATCGGCCAGGCCGCCGCCCACACCGCCCAGGCCGGCGCCTGCGTTTCGCGGTTCACAGGCCGCGGAGGATCGGGAGCAGTTCCTGCGCGGTCCGCTGGACCGCGGTGCGGTAGCCGGCCTCCGTCAGCTCGTCGGTGGGAAGGCGCAGGATCAGGTGGCGGGCGCCGTTCTTGATGTACCGGTTGAGCCAGTCGGCGACCTCCTGCGGGGTTCCGCCGAAGATCCCCTGGGTGGTGCGCATGGTGGTGAGGGGGAGGCCGTAGTAGGCGTCGAAGTAGGACCACAGGGTGTCCTCGGCCCGCTGGCGGTCGCGGTTGACCGCGACGGAGAGGTAGACGGCGCCGGTGACGGCGTCGGCGGGGCGGCCCGCCTCCTGGCGGGCGGCGTCGACCTGGTCCCAGCCTTCGCCGTACTTCTCGGGGGTGGTGGAGGTGGGCATCCAGCCGTCGAAGTGCTGGCCCGCCCGCCGCAGCATCTTGGGCCCGGAGTGGGCGATCCACAGTGGGGGGCCCTGCGGCTGGTGCGGCAGGGGCAGCAGGGCCGCGTCCTGGAGCCGGTAGTGCTGTCCCTCGTACGAGACGGGCTCGCCGCGGGCGGCCCACAGGGCCTGGCAGATCTCGACGGTCTCCCGCATCCGCCCGAAGCGGGTGGTGAAGTCCAGCCCGTAGTTGGCGAATTCGCGTTCCGTCGCGGGGGAGGCGAAGCCGGATCCGATGCCGGCGATGAGCCGGCCGCCGGAGATCCGGTCGAGGCAGGCCAGTTCGTGCGCCAGGTGGACGGGAGGGCGCAGCGGCATGAGGACGGCGGTGCCCAGCTGGAGGCGTTCGGTGGCGGTGGCGGCCGCGGCGAGGGCGAGCAGCGGGTTCATCCGCGAGCGGGCGAGGGGGGATTCGCCGGCCCAGATGGAGTCGAAGCCGGACTCCTCGGCCAGGGCGGCGATGGAGGCGAGGTTGGCGGGGTAGGGGCCCTCGTCGATGACGCATTCGCGTCCGGGGAGGACGATGCCCACCTTGAGGTCGGTCACAGGTCCCACCCCCGAGCGGGGACGAGGCCCTCGATCTCGACGAGGAGGTCGTCGCGGCAGACCGCGACGTTGAGGTACTTCACCTCAACACCAAGACCAAGCTTCTCCTCACAGACTGCGCGCACCGCCGGAATATCGCCCTCATGTCGTACGTATGCCTTGATCATTCGGAGGTCTTTCAGGTCGTGGCCCGCGTCGATGCCCTGGGGGGCGAGGTTCTCGCGGGAGATCAGGTGGGCGATGTTGTCGAGGGTTTCCCGGGTCTGGGCCCGCACGTCGCCGTGGTGGACGGTCTCGTGGCCGAGGATGGACGCGGTGCCGGAGACGTAGAGCGTGTCGTCCAGGACGGTGGCCCGGGCGAAGCTCGGCGACTTGGGGCCGTACTGGTCGGGGTAGTGGTAGGCGGACGTCTGCCGGCCGTTCTCTATGTGCCGGGGCACTCCTCTTCTCGTCGCCAGCAGGAAGAAGGCGATGCCGCGGCCCTGGGTGCCGATTCCGGTGGCGGCGGGGAGCTGGGCGGTGCTGTCCCCCATGTAGGTGTGGAACGCCTGGGCGCGGCCCTGGACGAAGTCCTGGTAGACCTCCATGCCCTCGGCGTTGGTGCCGACGATGTCGCCGACGAAGTTCCACATCCGGAAGATGTGGCCGTAGTCGAGGTGGTTGACCAGGGCGAAGGCCTTCTCGTAGATGTCGCGCACCGGGGGTGTGTAGACGTCCTGTTCCGGGAGGAGCCCGGCGACGAAGAGGTGGCGGCCGTCGTGGGCGTAGGCGTTGTCCTCGCGCAGGACCCAGCGCGGCCGGTCTGCCACGGTCCACACCTCGCGGAAGGCGTCGCCACCGGTGACGGCCATCGGAATGGTCAGGTCGGGGTGGCCGTGCTGGAAGCGGCTGAGGCCGGCGGTGTCGCCGTAGGTCACCGTGGCCAGGACGTGGCGGTCCCGCTCCGGGTGGGGTGACTGCGCGACGGGGATGAAGTGAGCGCGGATGCTCATCTCAGCGGTCTCCTTCGATGCCGCACGCGGTGCCGTAGCCGGCCTGGTCGGCCTGCGTGCAGGAGGGGTGGACGTAGTCGGGCCGGATCTGGATCTTCACCGGATCTCTCATCTCAGACGGCCTTTCCGGCCGGTCAAGGGCTCGCGGAGCGGCACTCGGTGCCTTCGATCGGAGCGTGCGTCACCTTGAGCGGCCATGTGGTGGGGTCGGTGGAGAGGATGGAGCACGACCTGGTGCAGCGAAGCCGTGGTCGCCCGGATGTTGCGGGCGGGTGTACACAAGACGTCTAAAATGTTGCTTGTACGTGCAATAAAGTGCGGCCGGCGAGTCCCTGAAAACGGAAACTCGGGGCGCCAGGATCTTGCATGCGCATGTACTCTGCTGTCAAGCAACACCTTTGCAAGGGAGGCACTTATGGCAACTTCATCCCACGCGCCCCTGCGCACCTCCGACCAGGCCGCATGGAACCGGGTGCTCGCGCTCCATGCGTACGTGGAGCGCGAACTGGCCCTGGCCCTGCAGCGGCGGCACGGGATCGGACTGTCGGAGTACCGCTCACTGGAGCACCTGCACCACTCCAAGACGAGCGAACTGCGCATGCAGGACCTGGCCGACAAGGTCGGTCTGGGGCAGTCGTCGGTGACGCGCCTGGTGGGCCGCCTCGAAACGGCCGGCTTCGCCTTCAAGGACCTGTGTCCGTCGGACAAGCGCGGCGTCTACGCGGTCATCACGGACGAGGGGCGCCAGCGCTACCAGGCCGCGCGCGCCACCTACGCGGAGGTCCTGTCGTCCGCGCTGAACACCTTCACCGCCGATCCCGAGCTGGGCCCCACGGTCCAGGCCCTCCGCGCGACCCAGGTCTGATCCGCGCCGGCCCGGCCGGCGCGGATCAGACCTGGGTCGCGCAGGCCGAGTCGGCGCGACCCGACCCCGACCCCGAACGCACTCCGCGTTCGGGGTTTTTTATTTGGACTTGCTTGGACATGCAACTGCGGTGTCCTGCGTCACAACCACTTCGCCAAGTGCATGCTTGACCAAGCATGCACTTGCCCAGGTACCGTCAACCTCGACACCGCACGATTCGAACAGTCGATCGGTACCTGTTGCCGGCGGCTGAGCCGACCGCGAGGAATCCCGCCGTGCCATCGTCCCTCCTGGCCGAGACCGTCGCCGCCCACGGCGAGGACCGGCCCCACCACATCGCGCTCCACTTCAACGACCAGGCCGTCAGCTACGGCCGACTGAACGACCTGACCCGGAGTCTGCGCGGTCACCTGTCGCAGCTGAACCTCCCGGCGGGCAGCACCGTCTGCGTGCCGGCGCACAAGAACCCGCAGACCGTCGCGCTGCTGCTGGCCGTCTTCCACGAGGGCCACATCGCCCTCGCCCCCTCCCCGGACCTGGGCGGCGACGCGCTGGAGCGTCTGGCACATCAGGCGCGGGTCTCCCACCTGCTCACCGCCACCGCCGACGGCGAACTCACCGCGGCGCCGGTGCCGGTGGACGAGGGCGAGGCGGAGGGATTCGCGGTGCCGGATCCGGCCCGGACCCGGTTGCTGCTGACCACCTCGGGTTCGACCGGGACCCCCAAGATCGTTCCGATCGAGACCGCCGGGTTCGACGCCTTCACCGACTGGGCCGTCGGCGAGTTCGCCCTGACGCCCGACGAGACCGCGCTGTCGTACGCACCCCTCAACTTCGACCTCGCCCTGCTCGACGTCTGGACCTTCCTCCAGCTCGGAGCGTGCGTCGTCCTGGTGGAGCAGCAGCGGGCGACCGACGCCGCGCACCTGGCCGCGCTGGCCGCCCGGTACGACGTCACCTTCGTCCAGGGCGTGCCGATGATGTACCGCCTGCTCCTGGAGAACGGCGGCACCTTCGCCGCCGTACGTCACGCGATCTTCACCGGCGACCGGATGCCGGCCGACCTGCTGCGACGTGTCGCGCCGGCCTTCCCCCGGGCCGCGTTCCACAACGTGTTCGGCTGCACGGAGACCAACGACTCCTTCATCCACCGCGTCGATCCCACCGCCGTGGACGGCCCGATGCCCATCGGCCTTCCCATCCGCGGCACCGACGCCCTGGTCGTCAACGCCGAGGGCGAAGCCCTCGCCTCGGCCGGCACCGGCGAACTCCTGGTGTCCACGCCGTTCCAGACCGGCGGCTACCTGCGCCGGGACCTGAACGACGCGGTGTTCACGCACCTGGAGGGCCGGGTCTTCTACCGCACCGGCGACATCGTCACCCGCACCACCGAGGGCCTGTACTTCCTCGAAGGGCGCGCGGACTGGCACGTGAAGGTCCGGGGCGTCCGCACGAACCTGCAGGAGGTGGAGAACGTGATCACGGCCCACCCGGACGTCGCGGAGGCCGTGGTCGTGCCGCTGCCGGACCCGCAGGCCGGCGTCCGCCTGCACGCCCACGTCACCCACCGCCCGGGCAGCGGCCTCACCAGTCTCCGACTGCGCACCCACCTGGGCCGGCAGCTGCCGCGCCACGCCATCCCGGCGTCGGTGCACCTCACCGCCGCTCCGCTGCCCCGCACCTCGACGGGCAAGCCCGACCGAAACCTGATCAAGCAGAACCGCCTGAAGGAGAGCGACGCATGAGCACCACAGCCATCGCCACTGAGGTCCGCGCCTACGTCGTGGCCCAGTTCCTGGCCGGGGAGGACGTCTCTGACCTCACCGGCGACTACGACCTGCTCGACTCCGGAGTCATCGACAGTCTCGGCCTGGTGAAGATGCTCGGGCACCTCACCTCGGCCTATCAGATCCCGGTCGACGACATCGACTTCGGCCCGGACGACTTCCGAACCCTCGACGCCATCGTCGCCGTGATCGCGGAGCACCGGCCGGCCGCGGCCGCCTGACCGACGACTCCGCCCGGTCCGGCCGACGGCGCAGCGTCCCGTCCGACGACTGCGCCGTCCCACCCGACCGACCGCACCTCACCGCCGCACAACCCGATCCCGAAGGAGAACCAGAGAGATGTTCACCCGCAGCCTCGATGACGTCGCCCCTGTCGAGTGGGGCAACGGCCTGAGCTACCGACTCCTCACCAAGAGCGACGGCATGGGCTTCGCCGTCGCGGACACCCTCGTGCGCAAGGGCACTTCGAGCGCCCTGCAGTACCGCCACCACCTGGAGGCCTGCTACTGCATCGGTGGCTCCGGCGAGGTCGTGGAGAAGGACGGCACCCGCCACAAGATCGTCCCCGGCACCATCTACGTCCTCAACGAGCACGACCCGCACTACCTGGTGGCCTCCGCCGACGAGGACCTCCACCTGGTGTCGATCTTCAACCCGCCGATCAACGGCGACGAGAAGCACACCCTGTCCGCGGACGGGTTCTCCCAGTACTGAGCCGCCGCCCCACCGGCCGCCAGTCCACCAGTCCCGGTCCGAAGCCCGCTCCCCGGCGGGCTTCGGGCCGGGGCCGGGCCATGTCACGCCGCGTGGGCGTGCGAGCCCGTGGCCGTCGGCCCGGGCCATGGAACGTCGTCATGGCCTCACCTCGATCCACTGCTGCCCCGATCCGCACCCGCCCCGATACACCGTTGAAAGGGACCCCAGGATCTCCCGTGACCGATGACCTCTTTCACCTCACCGCCCCGTGGGCCGAGCAGCTCAACGCCGGTACCCGCGAGCTGGACGCGGCGGGCGTCTTCCCCCACGAGAAGTGGAAGACGCTCCAGGAGACCGGCCTGCTGCGCGTCCCGTTCGCGCCGGAGTTCGGCGGCGCCGGCCACAGCCTCACCGAAACCATGCGCGCCCTGGAGGGGCTGGGCCACACCTCCAACGACGCCGGCCTCTCCTTCTCCGCCTCGACGCAGATCGTGTCCGTGGGCACGCCCCTGCAGCGGTTCGGCAGCCAGGAACTGAAGGAGAAGTACCTGCCGAAGATCATGTCCGGTGAGGCCATCACCGCGCACGCGATCACCGAGCAGTCCGGCGGGTCGGACGCGATGAACCTGGCGACTGTCGCTCGCCGCGACGGCGACCACTACGTGGTCAGCGGCGACAAGATGTTCATCACCAACGCCCCGGTCGCCGACCTGTTCCTGCTGTACGTCCGCACCGGCAAGCCGGGCCCCTTCGGCCTCACCACCCTGCTCGTCGAGGCCGGCAGCCCCGGCCTGACCGTGGGCCCCGCGATGGACAAGATCGGTCTGCGCACCAGCCCGATCGGCACGCTCGCCTTCGACGAGCTGCGCGTCCCGGTCGGCCGGCGGGTCGGGCAGGAGGGCGCCGGCTTCCGGGTCCTGGACTACGTGATGAAGCGCGAGGTCCTCTTCGGCTTCTCCATCACCCTGGGCGAGATGACCCGGCGCCTGGAGGAGACCATCGCCTTCGCCAAGGAGCGCCGCCAGTTCGGCCGGCCCATCAGCTCCTACCAGGGCATCTCCCACAAGATCGCGGACATGAAGATCCGGGTGGAGACGGCCCGCAAGTGGCTCACCGACACCGGCGCCAAGGTCGAACGCAACGAGGACGCCTCGCTCGACCTCGCGGCCACCAAGACCGTCGTGTCGGAGGCCAACGTGCAGACCGCGCTGGACGCGGTGCAGATCCACGGCGGCCGCGGCGTGCTCACCGAGCACGGCATCGAGCGCGACCTGCGCAATTCGATCGCCGGAACGATCTACTCCGGAACCTCCGAGATCCAGCGCAACCGCATCGCCATGCTCCTCGGACTCTGAGCGACAGGAATCCCGACATGACCGACCAGCTGGACCACCTCACGCGTCCCACCGAATTCCTCGACTACGAGACCGACGAGGTGCAGGCCTTCATCGACCACGCCGTCAAGGACCGCTCCGCGGACCGGCGGACCAACGCGATCGAGCTGTACTACGCGGTACGCGACGGCGTCGACTACGAGGTCTACGGCGCCCCGCTGTCCCGGGAGGGCCTCAAGGCCTCGCACACCGCCACCACCAAGTCCGGCTTCTGCCTGCACAAGTCCGCGCTGTACGCGGCCGCCGTGCGAGCCCTGGGCGTCCCCTCCCGCCTGGTGTACGGCGATGTGCGCAACCACCTCGCCTCGCCCCGCCTCCTGGAGCACATCGGCGGCGACGTGTTCTTCCACGGGCTCACCCAGGTCCACCTGGACGGCAAGTGGGTCAAGGCCACGCCGGTGTTCAACAAGCTGCTCTGCAAGCTGTACGGCATGCAGGCCCTGGAGTTCGACGGGCTCAACGACAGCCTCTACCACCCCCACGACGGGGGCGGCGCCATGGAGTTCCTCACCGACCACGGCTCCTTCGACGACGTCCCCTACGACTTCGTCCTCGAAGCGATGCGCCGCAAGCACCCCAGGTTCCTCGACGCCGGCGGCACCGGCACCGTCCGCGGCGGCCGCCTGGCCGACGAATCCACGCTCACCCGGTAGGAGACCCCATGACCAGTACGCCCTCGCCCGTCGACGGATGGGACGCCTCGACCCGCATCGGCGTCGTCGTGCCGCACGCCGATGTGGGCCCGGAGGCCGAGCTGCAGGCCGTCGCCCCCGCCTCCGTGTCCATCCACGGTTCGCGCATCCACTTCGCCGCCATGCGCCCGGGCGGTGAGATGGACGAGAAGATCCCGCACGACCCGATCCTGGCCTTCGTCCAGGCCCCGTACCTGGACAACGCCGTGGAGCTGCTCGCGGCCTCCCCGCTGCACGCGCTGACCCTCGGCTTCACCTCCTCCAGTTACGCCTTGAAGGCGCAGGGCGAACGGGAGTTGTACGAGCGGCTGCTGCCCGTCACCCGGGGGCTGCCGATCACCGGCACGACCAGGGCCGCGCGCGCCGCGTTCGACGCGCTGGGCGCCCGCCGGATCGCGGTGGTCAACCCGCCGTGGTTCGACGACACCCTCTCGGGCCAGGGAGCCGACTACTTCGGCGAGTTCGGCTACGACGTCGTCTACCACGGCCCCTGTGGCCTGCCCTCCAACCAGAAGGCCATCACGCCCGAGAACCTGTCGGCGTGGATCCGCACCACGGTGGCCGCCCACCGGCCGGAGGCCGTCCTCGTCGCCGGCAACGGCATCCGGGCGGTCGGCACCATCAAGGCCCTGGAGGACGAGCTCGGCTTCAACGTCGTCACCGCGAACCAGGTGATCCTCTGGCACGCCCTCCACCTCGCCGGTGCCGCGGCCACCGCCCGCGGCATCACCGAGTACGGGCACCTGTTCGCCACGACGCCGAAGGACGACCAATCGTGACCCTGCTGGACGCACACGGCTACGAGGCCGTCTTCGGGACCCCGGAGGGCGACACCTACCGCATCCCGCTGATCTGCTGGCGGGAGGACGGGGACCACATGTACGGCATGGTCCTGGTCAAGGGCCATCTGCGGCGGACGGACCAGCTGCGGAACTTCCTCCAGTACGAATGCCGGCGCAGTGCCTGTCGACACGAGGCCCCGCCCTCCTTCGACGCTTCGGCGGTGGACAGCCGGCCGGACGGCGCGCACCTGTCGGCCCTGAGGTGACGTCCGCGCGCTCGTAAAGGCGCAGGCAAGTGCGGGTTGTCGAGCCCCCTTGTGAAGTCCCCACGCTCATAACGGGATCCGGCGGCTCCCACCCTTTCTCCCGGCTGCCGGTATTCAACCCGCTCACCCCTATTCGGAATCCGTTCGACGGGTATTCGCCGCCGGTCCGAATGGAAGACCCCGCCATGTGCCGGGGCGCCGCGCACCCGGCGCTTCGGCGGGTGGGCCGGATCCACCGCACCCCGGGGCGAGGCGAGGCGGCGTCGCGCGCGACCAGTCCGGACGCGAACGACGTTCCTCGCCCCGGTCGGTGCGGTTCGGCATGACCCGGCCCCACGCCCCGTGAGCCCACGTGTTCCGGCCCTCCGGCGCCCGAGCGCACGGTCGGACTTCAGCGCGGGCGGAGACGGACGCACCCGGTGTCGGCCGGGCGAACAGGGATCCGACTGCGCGTCAGGTTCGCCGGTGGACCGGGGTATGCTTGCCGCGTCGTCGCGGGGCAGGTACACGAACCAGTCGGAGGGGCTATGCAACTCACACGATGTCCCCAGGACGCCCAGCGGTCCACGGCCGCACCCGTCACGCGGTACCGGAGCGCGCCGCTGTGCTGAGGCAGGCGCGCGCGGAGCAGACCCGGGCCGCCCTGATCGACGCCGCGGCCGAACAGTTCGCCCGGCACGGTTACACCGGCGCCACTCTGGCGCGCATCAGCCAGTCCGCCGGCGTCACCTCGGGAGCCTTGACCTTCCACTTCCTGACCAAGGAGGACCTGGCGCTCGCGGTCGTCGAGGCGGGTGCGTCAGCGGTCCGTTCGGCGCTGCACGAGGTGCAGCAGCTCACGACGCCGGGGCTGACCGCGGTCAGTCGGCTCACCCAGTCACTGGCCGCCTTCCTGAACCAGGACGTCCGGGCCCATGCGGCCATGCGACTCGCGTACGAGTGCCCCGGTTCCCAGCCCACCTGGGAGGAGGCCTGGCGTCCCACCCTGCTGCACGCCCTCGACCTGGCCCGGACCGGCGGCACCACCGACGCGGAGCTCGCCGACATCGAGCTGCTGGTCGGCTACCTGCTGGCCGGGGCCGAGGCGCGGCTGCGCTCCGGCCGCCCGGTGCGGGCCGTGGAGCACGAGCTCGGCCAGCTGTGGCAGCGGGCCGCTGCGGGCTTCAGTGGCCGACCGGACCGCGAGCCCGATGCCCGCGAGCACGACCGGATGCCCGCGCCGCCCCTCGCGCACGGCGAATCCCGGGAGGGGACCGTGCGGAACGACGGGTGATCGAACGGCGCTCCGGTCGTCCGGCCGGGCCGCGTCCCGTCGTGTGACCTTCGACGTCGACCCGCGCGCTCCCGTGTGCCCGGCCCGTGCGCGAAATCGAGCTCGACGACCACCGCTCGTGGGTGTTCCGGCGTTCCGGCGTTCCGCGGAAGTCGAGTCGGAGGCGCAACTCCGTGACACCACCCGTTGTGAGGCCCGGCCGCTCCCGCCCTCGGATCCGACCCGGCGGATTCACGCCATGGTTCGCGCGGAGTTGGCGAAGTGGCGGCAGGAATCCCTTTCCTCCAGAAAAAAATAGTGCTCATTCTTTACTGTGGATGCGTCTGTGTGAAAGCCCGCAGCCGCAACACGGGAGGGGAAACTATGAGGGGATGGGACTCCGTCGCCCTGTTCACTGACCAACTCTTCGGACACTTGCGTCGGGCCGACCAGCGCAGGTGGGCCCATGCATATGTACAAGGCCTTCTCAGCACGCCCGGCAAGAAGTCCATCCGCCGGCTCGCGGCCGTGGCGAGCGACTCCCCGACGGCATCGCAGGCTCTGCACCAGTTCATCAACGAGAGTCCCTGGGAGTGGGAGCCGGTGTGCGACCAGTTGCGCCAGTGGGCCGAGGGTCGTGTCCGGCCCCGGGCGTGGACGGCCGCCCCTGTCGTCCTGCCCAAGCGCGGTGAGAAATCGTGCGGAGTGCACCGCCGATTCATCCCACACACCGGACGGACCGTCAACTGCCAAGTGGGAGCGGCGGTCTTCATGTCGACCGACGCGGGCGAGCTTCCCGTGGGCTGGTGCCTGTTCCTGCCCGAGCCGTGGGCCCAGGGCCCCCTGCGCGAGCGGGCCCGTGTCCCACGGACGGCCACGGCCTCGACCGAGAGCCAACTCCTCTACGTGCTCGACGCGATGGTACAGCGTTCGCAGTACGACCCCGTCCCGGTCGTCGTCGACCTCGACGGCTACATGGACTCGCGCCGGCTCCTGGACGGACTGGTCAAGCGCCGGCTGGACTTCGTCGTGGCGATCCCCGACGGCTTCCCGCTCGCCCCCCTCGAACCCCACGCCTCCGGTTCCCGTCGGCCGGTGACGGCGGCCGCCCGGGTGCTGAGCGACCGGAGCACGGAGGTCCGTCCCGGCGGCGTGAGACGGGGGCGTGGGCCCGTTCGTGACGCTCTGGTCCAGATTCCCGGCGCTGTCGCGGCCGACCAACGGCCCCAGCCGTTCCGTCTGTTCACCCAGCCCGACGGGCATCCCGAAGGGTCGGGACAGCTGTGGATCACCAATATGGCGCACCGGCCGGTCGACGAGCTCCTGGAGTACGCGGAGCGGCACCCGGCGACCGGTGAGACCGTGGATCTGCTCCAACGGGGCTTCGGCCTACGGGACTTCGAAGGCCGCTCGTTCCCGGGCTGGCACCACCACATGGCACTGGTCTCGGCCGCCTTCACCTACAGCCGCCTGGCGGCCGACCCCGACCGGCAGACCGCCCGTCCCGGCCTCGGCGCGGGAGGCGACGGCCGGGCCAGGCCGCCGCTCGGGCCCCGCGCGCTGTGGACGCAGGACAACGCCCTGAGGTATCCCGTCGCGGTCTGAGGCTGTCGTCCGGCCCCGCGGTGGCGGGCTTCGCGGTGGCGGGCTTCGCGGTGGTGGGCTTCGCTGGTCGGTCGGTCCGGCGCTCGCGTGCCGGACCGTCACCCCGCACCCCGATGACCAGGCATCGGGCAATGTCCTGAGCGGTAGCGATTGACAGCAAGATGTATGTTCATGCAAGCTCTATCTGCTCGCTCAAGTCTCTTGCGGGCCCAAAGAACATGTACATACAAGCAACTACTGGGGACTCCATGCCTGATGTCACGGCGCCCACTGCCCACACCCCGGCCGCGGTCTGAGCGGGGGAGCAGCGTTGCGTTATTCCGAGCTTTCAGAGAGCGAGCTGACCGAGTACGCCCGTGAGGCGGTACGGATCAGCCGCGAGCACGTCGCCAAGGGCGGCATCCCGTTCTCCGGCGTGGTGGTCAACCGAGGCCGGATCCTCGGCACCGGCGTCAACCGGGTGCGCGAGGACAACGACCCCACCGCGCACGCCGAGGTGACCGCACTGCGCGAGGCCGCCGCCAAGTACGGACTGCACGCCACCGCCGGGGCCACCCTGATCGCCTCCGGCGAGCCGTGCGCCCTGTGCTACATGGCCTCGCTGTACTTCAACGTCACCCACATCGTCAACGTGGTCGACCGCAAGACGGCCGCGCGGTACGGCTTCGACTACACCAACTCGTACTCGATCTTCGCCGAGGATCCGGAGACCTGGCCGGTCAAGGTGACCTGGCTGCAGATCCCGGAGGGGACGAAGCCGTTCGAGGAGTTCCTCGCGATGGAGCAGGGGCGGTCATGACCGAGACGACAACCGGCACAATCGGCGTCAGGGTCTGGTCGGACTACGTCTGTCCGTTCTGCATGCTCGCCGAGGGTCCGCTGCACGAGGCCACCCGCGACCTCGATGTCGAGATCGAGTGGATGCCGTTCGAACTTCGGCCCCACCCCACCCCGACGCTGCGCCCGGAGGACCCGTACCTGCCGGCGATCTGGGAGCGCGCGGTCTACCCGATGGCCCGACGGATGGGCGTGGACATCACCTTGCCCACGGTCTCCCCCCAGCCCTACACCCGGCTGGCCTTCGAGGGCTACCAGTACGCGGCCGAGCACGGCAGGGCCGCGGAGTACACCCCGCGCGTCCTGCGGGCCTTCTTCCAGGAGAACCGGGACATCGGCCGCACGGAGGTCCTCGCCGACATCGCGTCCGAACTCGGGCTCGACGGCGGCGACTTCACCGCGGCGCTGACCGCCGGCACCTACACCGCGGCCCACCAGGACGCGCTGCGGACCGCCGAGGCCTTCCGCATCTCCGTCGCTCCCACGATCATCATCGACGGGCGCCACCGCATCGAAGGCGTGCCCACCGTGGCCCAGATCCGCAAGGCCGTGCTCGACGCCCAGGCCGAACAGGCGGTCGCCGGAGATGCTCCCGCCTGCGGAATCGACGGGTGCTGACCTGACCCGAGGGTCGGGCTTCCACACCGACCGGCCGACGGAACGGCACTGACGCCGTTCGACCCCGGCCGTGCACAGCCGCGGGCGACGCCGGAGCGCGCCCGCCCGGCCACGCCGACTGACCACGAGTCGCACGGCCCCCACCCCCCTTCACCGCCGGACGACGTCCAGGCGGAGCAGCGCTTCGTCGCTCCCACCCCCGTTCCGCCGGTACGGCGGATCGCGGGACGGCGGACCGTCCCCCGTGCAACGCCGACCTTCAACGAACGAAAGGACCTCCCATGCAGTGGTTCTACCTCGCGATCGCGGACATCTTCGAGATCGCCGTCGCCATCTCGGCCGGTAAGGCCGAAGGCTTCAAGAACCGCCCGTGGACCGCCGCGACCCTGATCACCGGCGCCCTCGGCACCTACTTCCTCAGCAAGGCGCTCCTCACCTTCAACGTGGGCGTCGGCTACGCCATCTGGACCTCCGTCGCCGGTGTCGGCATCACCCTCCTCGGCGCACTGCTCTTCGGCCAGCGCCTGAACTGGCGCAAGGCCGTCGGCATCGCCGTCATCATCGCCGGCGTCGTCGGCCTCCAGCTCAGCGGCGCCGCCTGAGAATCCCGCCCCCACCCGACCCATCTCCTCGAAAGGACTCGTGCACATGTCCAACACCGGGCGCACCTCGGCCAATTCCTGGATCATGCTTCTCCTCGCCGGCGGCTTCGAAGTCGGCTACGCGCTCTCCGTCGGTGGCAGCCACGGCTTCACCCGCCTGACGTGGTCACTGGTCGCCGTCGTCTTCTTCCTGCTGACGCTCTGGGCGCTGAGCGCGGCGCTGCGCACCATCGAGGTCAGCATCGGCTACGCCGTCTGGGCGGGAATCGGGTCCGTCGGCGCGGCACTGCTGGGCCCCGTCGTCTTCGACGAGACCCTCACCGCGGTCCAGGCCGTGTGGCTGGCCGTCATCATCGTCGGAGTCATCTGGCTCAAGCTCGCCGACCGGCCGGCGAAGACCGCCGAGGCCGCGGCCGCGCCGCGGGAGGTCCAGACCGCGGACGTCTGACGGGTGTCGCCCCGCTGCGGGAAGCCGCCGTCGTACCGCTCCTGAGGCGGCCGATCGGTCCGGGTCCTGGTCGGGTCGGGTCGCGGCCGGGTGGCCGCGGGGCGGCCGGGGCATCACGGCAGGGCCTCTCGGTGGCCCGGCGGGCTTCGAAGCCCGCCCGGGCACCGAGAGGCCCTGCCCTGTGCCGTGGGGAGTCGAAGGCCTCGAAGCCCGGGCCGGGCCCGTCCGTGCGTGGTCAGGCGCGGTCGGCGGTGACGAGGTGGTAGTCGAGCAGGCCGTCGCGCCAGGCGGTGAGGAAGTGGCGGGTCCAGTGGCCGGGTGGGACGGTCTCGGCGAGGTAGCGGTCGAGGCCCGGCCAGACGTCCGGACCGATGGACTCGGTGGTGACGGTGGTGAAGCCGGCCTCCGTCAGGTCGGTGATGAAGTCGTCGAGAGGGTGGGCGACATCCAGGCCGTCGGCGAAGCCGGCGAGCAGGATCTTGAGGCGCTCGGCGACGTCGGCCCCCGGGGCGGTGAAGAAGGTGGTGACCACCAGCCGGCCGCCGGGACGAAGGACGCGGGCGGCCTCGACGGCGAAGCTCGGGAGCTCGCGGAAGTGCTGGGCGGCCTCGACGGAGTAGACGCCGTCCAAGGAGGCGCCGGGGAACGGGAGTTCGTCGGCCGAACCGAGAGTGTAGGCGAGCCGGTCGGGGTAGGTGGCCAGGGCCTTGGCGTTGACGGCGCGGGCGCGCTCGATCTGGTCCGGATGGATGTCCACACCCGTCACCGTCGCGAAGCGGAACTCCCGTAGCGCCAGCGCCGCGCCGAGCCCGCGCCCGCAGCCGACCTCCGCCAGCCGCAGCCGCTCGCGTGGGTCGGGGAAGGCGCGCAGCACCCGCCGGTAGAGCTGCTCCTGGCTGCGCACCCGGTCATCGGGGGTGGGGGCGGCGAGGTCGATGCCCTGCCAGTCGCCGAAGTTGATGAAGCCGCCGGCGAAGGTGGCAGCTTGGGACAGATCGTCGGTGCCGTACGTCCGGCGTACCGTCGGTGGGATGCGGTTGTGGTCCATGGGCCGCTGGGTCTCCTGCTCGATGGGCGCCCGGCCGTCGGGCGCGCCGAGGTACGTACCCAAACATGTGGCGGCGTGAACACGGTACGTGACGGACGGAGTTCGGATTTCGGTGGTCGGCCGGGTGGTCGATTCGCTACCGGAATTAATCGCAGTGTGCCGGGCTTCAGCTCGGTGGTGAAGCGATTCTGAACGCTGCTCTGAGCTGGGTCTGGCGCACCCTCCCGCACTGTCCACCTCGGCTCAGGTGGGCCGGTTCTGCTGCTCGATGTACTGCCGGACGATGCTCAGGGGTGCGCCGCCGACCGATCCGGCGAAGTACGACCCGGACCAGAGCCGCTGTGCTCGCCAGTAGTGCCGGACCAGGTCGGGGAACTCTCCCCCGGAGGGGGCACCCCCAGACGAAGGCGTCGGGAGCTGACGCCCTTGAGACTGTTGACCAGCTTGGAGGTCGCCACTTTCGGCGGGAAGTTCACCAACAGGTGGACGTGGGTGGCCTCGCCGTTGAACTCCACCAGCTCGGTCTCGAAGTCCGCGCAGACCGCCCGCGTGATCTCTTCCATGCGCTTGAAGTGGGAGTCGGTGAACACGCGATGCCGGTACTCCGTCACGAAAACCAAGTGAGCGTGCATGACGAGTGCGCAGCGCCTGCCTGCGTGTGCGGATGTTCTGATACTCGGCCATAAACGAACTTCAGTTAGTACAGTGATTGCCGTGCAGCTTCGGTACAGCTTCCGTCTGTACCCGGATGGGCCTCAGTGTGCTGCGCTGGCACGGGCGTTCGGGTGTGCGCGGGTGGTCTTCAACGACGCCCTTCGGGCTCGTGAGAGCGCCCGTGCGGACGGGTTGCCGTTCCCGAGGATCGGCGACCTGTCGAAGCTGCTGATCACCGAGGCGAAGAAGACCCCCGAGCGCGCATGGCTCGGGGAGGTGTCGGCGGTCGTCCTGCAACAGTCCCTCCGGGACCTGGAGAGCGCGTACTCCAACTTCTTCGCCGGCCTCAAGGGCGCCCGCAAGGGCCCGAAGGCCGGTGCGCCCCGCTTCAAGTCCAAGCGGGACGCCAGACAGTCGGTGCGGTTCACCGCGAACGCCCGGTGGAAGATCACGCCGGGCGGTGACCTGTCGTTGCCGAAGATCGGTGATGTGCGGGTGAAGTGGTCCCGCACGCTGCTGTCCACGCCCTCCACGGTGACCGTGGTCAGGGACAGCGCGGGCCGGTACTTCGCGTCCTTCGTCATCGAGACCGATCCGAACGCCGACCTCGGGCGCATGCCCGAGACGGACGGTCGGATCGGGATCGACCTCGGTCTCACCCACTTCGCGATCCTCTCCGACGGAACGAGGATCGACAGCCCGCGTTTCCTGCGCCGGGCCGAGAAGCGCCTCAAGAAGGCGCAGCAGACCCTCTCCCGTAAGGAGAAGGGCAGCAGGAACCGGGACAAGGCCCGTGTCAAGGTCGCCCGCGCTCACGCGCGGGTGGCCGACGCCCGGCGCGAGTTCCACCACCAACTCTCAACGAAGATCATCCGCGAGAACCAAGCGGTTGCCGTTGAGGACCTGGCGGTGAAAGGGCTCGCCCGGACGAGGATGGCCAAGTCCGTGCACGACGCCGGATGGTCGGCGTTCCTCGCGATGCTGGAGTACAAGGCCGCCAGGTACGGGCGCGTCTTCACCCGTATCGGCCGGTTCGAGCCGACCTCGCAGGTCTGCTCGAACTGCGGCGTCAAGGACGGCGCCAAGTCCCTCAACATCCGCGTCTGGCAGTGCCGGGCATGCCGGGTGTGGCTGGACCGGGACGTCAACGCCGCCGTCAATATAGCCAAGGCCGCCGGACTGGCGGTGACAGCCTGTCGAGCGCGGGTAAGACCGGGACCTGTCCCGGCACAGCGCGAAGAAGCAGGAACCCACCGAGACGGTCAGACGACCGTGGTAGGAATCCCCTGGCGCTAGCCGGGGGAGCGGAAGTCAAAGTCCGCCGGGATTCCACGGTGATCACCGGTGATCACCGACGAACAGGAGGAGTAACTGATGAACACCGACAACCGACCCGTACCGGCGCTGACCGGGGGCGAGCGCGAGATGCTGCGCGGCTTCCTGGACTTCCACCGGGCGACCCTCGCCATGAAGTGCGAGGGCCTCACCGACGAACAGCTGCGGCAGCGCTCCAGCCCGCCGTCCACGCTGAGCCTGCTCGGGCTGGTCCGCCACCTGGCCGAGGTCGAGCGGACCTGGTTCCGCAAGGTGATCAACGGCGAGGACATCCCGCTGGTCTGGTCCGAGGACGGCGACTACCAGGCGGCCTACGACGCCACCGATGCCACCCGTGCCGAGGCCTTCGCCGCCTGGCAGGCCGAGGTCGAGCACTCCCGCCGGATCGAACTCGCCGCCCCCTCCCTCGACGTCACCGGCTACCAGCCCCGCTGGGAGGCCGAGGTGTCGCTGCGCCTGGTCATGCTCCACCTCATCCACGAGTACGCCCGCCACAACGGGCACGCCGACTTCCTGCGCGAGGCCATCGACGGCGTGGTCGGCGCGTAGCCGCCGGCCCGTCCTACCAGCCGAGCAGGTGGGTGCGGGTGGTGAGGACGGTGAGGAGGGATTTGGCGGTGGTTTCGGGGGTGAGGTCGGAGGTGTCGAAGGTGTGGCGGGTGGTGGGGGCGTCGGGGGCGGGCGGGGTGGTGGTGAGGACGACGTAGTGGAGGGCGGCGCCGGTGGCGCGGCTCTCGCGGCGGAAGGTGGCGAGGGTGGGCGGGGTGGCCGGGCACTCGACGACGACCTGGTAACCGCGGGTGGCGTAGGCGAAGGCGGCCTGGGCGGCGGCGGCGAGGGCGGTGGCGTTCTGGCGCTCGGCCTCGGGGAGGTGGGGCGGGATCCGGCCGTTGCGGATGACCCGCAGGAAGTCGTCCGTCCGCAGGTGGACGCTCGGGTGCAGCTCCTGTGCGAGCAGCCCCGCGACCGGGCTGTCCCCGGCCCCGGTCGGGTCGACGAGGACCAGGACGCCCCCGGCACCCCGGCCGCCCCCGAGCTCCGGCCCACCTACGGTCGTACGGTTCACAGCTGCTGATCCCTTCGCGGGCCGGGGACGGACGGGTAGCCGGGGCGAGGCGGTCGGAGTGCGAAGACGCCGGTCGGCCCGGATGCGGACAGCCGATCGCCTCGTCCCTACGACTGATGCGTTTCGGGGATCAACCTAGTCCACACGGGTGCCCCGAGTCGTCCCCCCTCCCGGTCCGCGGGCGGGGGCCCGAGGAGGTCAGTGCTCGTCGACCCGCAGCACGATCGGGTTGGTGAGGGCCGCCATCGGGCCCCAGGGCAGGTCCTCGCCCATCGAATTGCCCTTGCCCGGGGTGCCGTCCGCCTTCGGGTGGCGCACCTCGGCGCGGACGTAGGCGGCCAGCGAGGCGGTGGTGCGCCAGACCACCGTGCCGGAGCCGTCGGCGGGCAGCGAATCCTGGTGCATCTGCCCCTCGTCGGTGAGGAAGCGGACCGTCCCACCGGGCACCCCGGAGACGGTGAGCCGGACGTCCAGCGGGGCGTCGGCCGGGACGGTCAGCTCCTCGCCGATGCCGGCCTGGCGGCCGTTCCCGGTGACGGTGAAGTCCAGCCGGACGGTGGCGGACTCGGCGAGCCAGCTGCGCCCGGCGCGCAGGCCGTCGAGGACGGCGTCCCGGGTGAGGTCCTCGGCGAGGACGACGTTGTGCGGGAGGCCGATCACCTGGGGGGCGCTGTGCGCGTCGCTGTTGCCCATCGCGGGCAGCCAGGAGCGGCCGCCGCGCAGGGCGACGGAGAGCCGGGAGTCCCAGGTGTCCACGGCCGACTCGTCGTCGTACGTCCAGGGCCCGTTCCACACCTCGACGGCGTCGGCCTCCTCGTAGCCGAACTTCCACTGGCAGGCGACGTAGGGGCAGTACGGGTGCGCGGGTACCACCAGGCCGCCGGAGCGGTGGACCTGGCGGACGAAGCGCGGGTACTCCTCGTCGCGGGAGCGGTAGCGCCAGTCGACGAACCGGCCGGCCTCCAGGCCGAGGGCCAGCCAGTGGCCGTTGCGGGTGGTGATCTCCTCGCCCGGCAGGATCAGCAGGTCCGGGCCGGCCAGCGGGCCCCAAACGGCGTGCGAGGAGCTGGTGTTGTGGTCGGTGGAGACGATGAAGTCCAGGCCGGCCGCGCGGGCCCCGGCCGCCACCTCCTCGGGCAGGCGCCGCCCGTCGGAGTGGACGGTGTGCAGGTGGCAGTCGCCCCGGTACCAGGCGCGGCCGCGGCCGCGGGCCCGCTCCGGCGGGTAGTGCGGGGTGAACTCCGCTCCGGGTGCGCCGAATCGGAGGGTGACCTGGACGCGGTAGTCCAGGCCCTGGGGGGCCACCTGGTACGGGCCCAGGGCGATGTGCCAGGTGCCCGGGTTGACCGGGCCGGGGAGGTAGCCGGGGGTGGCGGTGTCGCGGGCGATCGCGAACTCGGTGCGGAAGCCGCCGGACCAGCCGCGGAAGCCGTCCCCGCCGAGGTCGGTGCCGCGCTCGTCGAAGATGCCGATGTCGCAGGAGTTGCCGGGGGTGCCGGCCGGGACCTGCGGCTTGTCGTAGCTGTAGGAGACGGCGATCTCGCGGACGCCGTCGGGGACTTCGACCGGGAGGCAGACGAAGTCGGGGCAGCCGGTGGGGAGGTGGCCGGTGAGGGTGAGGGTCCGGTCTGCTTGGTCTGCTTGGTCGGGCTGGTTCGGGGCCGCGGCCGCCGGGCCGGTGGCGGCGGCGAGGCCGAGGGCGGTGGCGGCGCCGGTGGCGAGGCCGGTGCGGAGCAGGTCGCGGCGGGCGGGGTGTGCGGGTTCCTCGTGTTCGTCGTGTTCGTCGTGATCGTCGTGGCGCAGGACGGTGGGGTCGGCGGGCATCGGGGCCTCCGGGCTGGGGTGGGCGGGTCCGTTCGTTCGCCTACCCCGGGGGGTGAACCGGGGATGAGGCGGGGCCCACCGGGGTGGGGCGGGTCGGTGAAGGGGTTCCGGGCGGAGGCGGGGGAGAGTTGGAGGGAGTGACGATGGGTCGGTTCATGGTCGTGAGATCGGTTGGTACGGCAGGTGGCGATGGGTCGGGAGGCCGGTGTGGCACTGAGTCGGCGGGCGCTGCTGGCGGCGGCGGTGGCCGGTGGCGCGCTGACGGGGTGCCGGACCGGGCGGGCGGCTGAGGGGCCGGCCTCGCCGTCACCCTCACCCTCACCCTCAGCCTTGGCCTCACCCTCACCCTCAGCCTTGGCCTCGGCCTCGCCGACAGTCTCCGCTGCGGGCACGCCGCCCGCGACCCCGTCCGCCGTGCCCCCGGCGGCGTCCCGGGAGCGGACCCGGGCGGAGCTGGTTCAGCGGTACGGCGGCACGGCCCCGCGCGAGTGGGGCCTGGAGGTCGCCGGGGTGATCACCGAGCTGTCCGAGGGCGAGTCGGCGATGGCGCTGACCTTCGACGCCTGCGGTGGCCCCGGCGGGAACGGCTACGACGCCGAGCTGATCGGCTTCCTGCGCGGGCGCGGTGTCCCGGCCACGCTCTTCCTGAACGCCCGCTGGATCGATGCCAACCCGGACGTGTTCGAGCAGCTCGCGGCCGATCCGCTCTTCGAGATCGGCAACCACGGCACCATCCACCGTCCGCTTTCGGTGACCGGCCGGTCCGCCTACGGCATCGCCGGGACGGGTGACGTCGGCGAGGTGTACGACGAGGTGACGGGTAACGCCCACAAGCTGACCGAGTCGCTCGGGCACCCGCCCCGGTTCTTCCGCTCCGGCACCGCGCACTACGACGACGTCGCCACCCGGGTGGTCGCCGACCTGGGCGAACGCGTCGCGGGTTTCACCGTCAACGGGGACGGCGGGGCCACGCTCAGCGCCGCCGAGGTGCGGCGGGAGGTGGCGTCGGCCCCGCCCAGGGCGATCGTCATCGGCCACATGAACCACCCGGGCGGCGGCACCGCTCCCGGGGTCGCGGCGGCGGTGCCGGGGCTGCTGGCGGCTGGGCGGCGGTTCGTCCGGCTGTCCGACGTGAGGTGAGGCTGCCGGACGGGGCGAGCCGGCCGGACGCGCGGTGGTCGGGGGCGGGGACTACGCCAGGCGGAGGCCGTCCGGGTGCTCCTCCTCGATGATCCGGACCAGCCAGTCGAAGACCGTCGGCCCCTTGCCCGCCCGGGCGGCGTCCAGTTCGGCGGAGACGTGCTCGCGATTGGTGGGGTGGCAGCGGGTGAGCCGCAGCTCCAACTGGCGGACCGTCTCCGGGTAGCCGAGGTTGCGGCGGGACACCTCGTGGTCGCGCCACTCGATGGCGTAGTCGCCGTCCTCGGGCGTGCCGTAGCCGCCGCGCAGGCAGTCGGCGAAGGCGTCGAGGTTGCGGCCGAAGTAGCCGTCCGCGCCAATCTCCTGCCCGACCACGTCCCAGAAGTCGTCCAGGTTGCGGATCCTGCTGCCGTCGATCACGTAGGTCACCGTCACGCGGTCGAGGATATGCCCGGGAGGCGAACGGACCGGCGACGGGCGGTTACGGCTCGACGGCGATCGCGGTGGCGAGCAGACCGTCGCGCACCGCCCAGCGGCCGTCGAAGCCCTCGATCCGGCGGTCGCCGACCACCGGGCCGGGGACCAGCAGCCGGGCGGAGAAGGTGCCGTCGGGGGAGAGGTCGAGCTCGGCCTCGTGGAAGTCCAACCAGAGCCCGGTCAACGGGAACCAGGCCTTGTAGACCGACTCCTTGGCGCTGAACAGGATCCGGTCCCACGGGGTGTCCGGGTGCTCGGCGGCGAGCCTCGCCAGCCGCTGCTGTTCGACGGGCAGGGCGACGGCGTCGAGCACGCCCTCCGGGAGCGGCAGCGCGGGCTCGGCGTCGATGCCGACGGAGGCGAGGGCGCCGGCCCGGGCCACGGCGGCCGCGCGGAAGCCGTCGCAGTGGGTGAGGCTGCCGATCACGTCGTCCGGCCAGCTAGGCGCTCCGCGCAGGCCCGGGACGAGCGGGCGGTACGGGACGCCCAGGCGGGCCAGGGCGGCGCGGGCGCAGTGGCGGACGGTGGTGAACTCGCGTCGGCGCTTGTCGACGGCCTTGGCGACCACCGCCTCCTCGGCCGGCTCCAGCCGGGCCTCCGGCGGGTCGTCGTAGGCCACCTCGGTCACCACGACGTCCGGCAGCAGGTCCTCGATCACGCGTTCCCCCCTCGGTCGGCCGCACGGACGGGTGCCGCGCGGGACGAGCGTAACCCGGGCGGGCGGCTCCGGTCGGGTGATCCCGTCGATCTTCACCGACCGGGGGTCGCCCGCCTCGCGCGGCGCCCGGGCGACCGTCCGGTGGCCTGCCGTCAGGGCTACTGCCCGAGCAGCTTGGCGAAGTCCAGCCCGAGGCTGCCGAGCACGGGCAGCGCGCCGAGGTCGGTCACGCCGCCGACCGGGATGCTGTAGCCCTGGTTCACCTCGCGGGGCGCGGCGGTCGAGGGCGCGGCGATCGCCGGGGTCAGGACGACGCCGAGGAGCAGGGCGGCGAGTGCGGTGCGCATGTGACGGGCCTTCGGATGGGCTGGAGTGACGGACTGTCAACACCTTCGGCGGCGGCGCGGTCACGTGTCTTCGCCCCTTCGGCCTATGGGTGAAGCTCCTTGACTTGTGTTCATGACAGACCTCACGGCCTGGCGGCGGCCTCCGCCACGGGGAGCTGCGGGGCCATGGCGAGCAGCAGTTGGACCGCGGGGGAGGCCGTCCGCGGGTTGTGGGCCAGACCCAGGGTGACGGTGGGAACCGGTCGGGTCAGCCGGCGCAGGCAGACGCCCGGTATCCGGAAGACCCGGGCCCGCCCCTCGGGGATGGGCGCGATCCCGTATCCGGCCGCCACCGCCAGCAGCAGCTGCTCGTCGTCCGGCTCCTCGCGAACGATCCGGGGCGGCCCGTCGGGCCACAGCTGGCCGGTGATCAGCGCGTGCATCCCCGGGCCGTTCTCGCGCGGCCACAGCACGACCGGTTCGTCGCCGATGCGGTGCCGGCTGACCCTGGCGCGGCCGGCGGCGAGCGGGTGGCTGGTGGGAACCGCCAACAGCAGCTCCTCCTCGGCGACGACCCGGCAGGCCAGTTCGGGGACGTCCAGCGGCGGACGGACGAAGGCCGCGTCCAGCCGCCCCGCGAGCAGCTCGCCGACGTTGTGGGCCGTCCAGCCGGTCTGCAGGGCGACGTCCACCCGGGGGTACCGCTCGCGGAACTCGGTCATCAGGGTGTCGGAGACCCCGCCACGGGCCGATCGGGTGTACGCCACCCGGAGGCTTCCCTGCCGCCCCTCGGCCACCGCCTTGATCCGCCGGTCGGCCTCGGCCACCTCGCCCAGTATCCGCCGGGCCTCCTCGGCGACCGCGCCGCCGATCGGGGTGAGCGTGCAGCCCCTGCTGGTGCGCTCGACCAGCTGCACACCCAGCTGCCGCTCCAGCGCCTTGATCTGCTGGCTCAGGGCCGGCTGTGCCACCCGCAGCCGGCGGGCGGCCCGGGTGAAGTTCAACTCCTCGGCCAGCACCGAGAAGTAGCGCATGCGGTGGAGGTCCACCGGTCGATGATAGGGCCGTCGGGCGGCGGTACGGCCTGCCGGTCGGCGATATGGACGCCGGGCGGTGCTGAGGCCGCCCGTCCGCGATAAGGCCGGCTTATCGCCGGCGGACGGAACTCGTCTTGGACGCCCTCCGGTCCGGCCCGCTTTCCTGGATCCAGCCGCCGCGCTCCGAGCCGGCGGCCGGTCGGGAGGAGGGGATCGACGTGGACGTCGTCGTGATCGGCAGTGGGGTCATCGGGCTCACCACAGCGCTGCGGCTGCAGGAGAAGGGCCTGCGGGTCGTGGTGGTGACGGCGGACGGACTGCTGTCAACGGCCTCGGCCGTGGCGGCGGCCGTCTGGTACCCGGTCGGCGTGGCGGCTGGCGACCGGGTGGCGGGCTGGTCCGCGGCCACTTTCGCCGTACTCGCCCGCCAGGCCGAGGACGGCGTGCCCGGCGTCGTCATGCGCGACACCTGGATGCTGGCGCTCGGGCGGCAGCCGGAGGAGGTGCCCTGGTGGGGCGCCGCCGTCCCGGACCTGCGCCGTCTGGAACCGGCCGAGCTCGCGCCGGCGTACGCGGACGGCTGGCGCTTCACGGCCCCGACCGTGGAGATGCCGCTCTATCTGCCCTGGCTGCTCGGCCGCTTCCTGGACAACGGGGGCGACCTCGTCCACCGACGGCTCGACACCCTGCACCAGGCCGGCGCCTGGGCGCCCGTCGTGGTCAACGCCAGCGGACTCGGCGCACGACAGCTGTGCGGGGACCCGGCGATGCGGCCGGTGCGCGGACAGCTCGTCCTGGTGCGCAACCCGGGCCTGCGGGCCTCCCTGCGGATCCAGGACGACCCGGCCGGGTACACCTACGTCCATCCGCGCAGCGGGGACGTCGTGCTCGGCGGTACCTTCGAGGAAGAGGACTGGGGCCTCGGGTCCGACCCGGAGACGGCCGCGGCGATCCTCGCCCGGTGCGCGGTGCACGTGCCCGAACTGCGCGAGGCCGAGGTCATCGGCCACCCGGTGGGGCTGCGGCCCGACCGGCGGGGCGGAGTCCGGCTGGAGGCCGAGGCGGCCGGCCCGGCGGGGACGCCGGTCGTGCACAACTACGGCCACGGCGGCGCGGGGGTGACGCTCAGCTGGGGGTGCGCGGACGAGGCCGCGGAGCTGGCCGCGACGGCCGTGGGCTGAGGCGGGCGCGGGTGTGGTTAGCGTGTGGGGTCTCCGTGTCCGGCGTGATGGTGGTGGTCGCGTGGTGGGGGACGGTGATCTGCCGGTGGTGAGAGGGGAGTTCGAGAGATGTCCGAGGCGAGGAAGCCGATCCTCTACGTCGTCGTGTGTGCGGCGGGGGTTGCGGGTGGGGTGGGGGAGCTGATCTCGGCTGCGCAGGATCGGGGGTGGGACGTGGGGGTGGTGGCGACGCCTCTTGCCTTGGGGTTCATGGATGTCGGCGCGATCGAAGCTCGGACGGGGTATCCGATTCGCTCCGCCTGGCGGAAGCCGGGGGATCCGCGGCCGTTGCCGGATCCGGATGCGATCGTGGTGGCGCCGGCGACGTTCAACACGATCAACAAGTGGGTCGCCGGGATCTCGGACACGCTTGCGCTCGGGATTCTGTGTGAGTCGTACGGGTGGGGGATTCCGGTGGCGGTTCAGCCTTGTCTCAGTACGGCTCAGGCGGCGCATCCGGCGTATGAGGAGAGCCTGGCGAAGCTGCGGCGGATGGGGGTGCGGATCGCGGAGTACGTGCCCGGGGCGTACAGCTGGACGCGGGTGCTGGACCTGCTCGACAGCTGACAGGGTGGCTGGTCCGGCGTCGGGATCCTGGCAGACCGAGGGGAGACCGTGCGCCAGCTCCGCCGGATCCTGGGCCGGTTCTTCCCGGCCGCCGCGCGGGCCGGGATCGACCACGCCTGGGCGGGCGTGCTCGGGGTGCCGCGGGACTGGTGCGCCACCGTGGAGCTGGACCGGGTGAGCGGGCTCGGCTGGGCGGGCGGGTACGTCGGGAGCGGGGTGACCGCGACCAACCTGGCGGGCCGTACCCTGCGCGACCTCGTGCTGGGCCGGGACACCGAGTTGACCGGGCTGCCCTGGGTGGGCCACACCGTGCGCCGCTGGGAGCCGGAGCCGCTGCGCTGGCTCGGGGTGCACGCGATGTACGCCGCGTACCACGCTGCCGACCGGCAGGAGGCGGCCGGGCGGACCACCACCTCGCCGATCGCCCGGGTGGCGGACCTGGTCTCCGGGCGAATCTGACGGCCCGTTCGGATGACGCGTGCGGCCGGGCTGTCGGGCGGTCCGCCGTGCACCGCCCACCGTTGGGGCGTGCTGAGGAGAACCCTGCCGGTCCTGGGCCTTGCCCTGCTGCTCTGCGCGCCCGCGAGCCGCGCGTTCGCAGGGTCGTCGCAGGGGGAGGTGGTCGCCGTGGACCAGGCGTCCCGCCGCGTTCTCGTCCTGCGGGGAGCCGAGGAGCAGGCGGACTACCAGGGGCCCGACCGGCCTCCCGTGGTGTGGTCCTGGGGCGCCGACCGGGCGGAGGACCTCGGTGACCTCGATCCCGCGGACAGCTGGACCAACCCGGACGAGGCGAAGAGCCGGATCCTGGACGGCCGCCGCTACCTGCTGACCACCGCCTCCGGCGGGCTCGCCGCGGTGGTGGACACCGCCACCGGCGGCAGCCGCTGGGCGGCGGACCTGGGCGGGGCCGCCAATCCGCACAGCATCGAACTGCTTCCGGACGGCAACGTCGCGGTCGTCGCGAGCGGCGGCGGGTGGGTGCGGCTGTACGCGGCCTCGCAGGGGCGCCGGGCCACCACCCACGCGACCTTCCGCCTCCCCGGCGCGCACGGGGTCCTCTGGGACAGGCGGACCGGCCTGCTCTGGGCGCTCGGCGACGGCGAGCTGACCGCGCTGCGGGTCGGCGACGACCCGGCTGAGCCCACCCTGACCGCTGTCCGGAGCGCCCCGCTGCCCGATCGGGGCGGCCACGACCTGGCGCCCGTGCTGGGCGTGCCCGGCCGGTTCTGGGTGAGCACGCTGTACGGCCTCTGGCAGTACGACCCCGCCGCCGATCGGTTCACCCCCGTCCATCTGGCCGACCCCGCCGCGGAGCGGGAGGTCAAGAGCATCGGTGACGACCCCCGCACCGGCCGGCTGCTCACGGTGGCGCCCGACCACAGCGGCCCGTGTGGCTGGTGCACCTCGGTGATCCGGCTGGACCGTCCGAAGGGGACGTGGACGCTGGGTGGTACGCAGCTGTACAAGGCGCGCTGGTGGGGGTCGCAGTAGCAGATCAGCGGCGGACTGTAGTTGATCTTGCCCGGCGGGTCGGCGATACCACCCGTTCTGCTTACCGCGATCGGCTGATGGGGCATATTGTGTACTCCCGCAAACTACTCCAATAGAAGTCAGTTTCCCGTCGCGGTCCGAAAACCATCTGCGGAGCCGCGCCGACTGGGATAGCGTCGAAGGCGTCGGGGGGTCGACACCGATCCGGTGTATTCGAACGTTAGCTACCGGGCCGTAACGGCTCGAATTTGTCATGGAGAAAAGCATGCGGAATTCCCCCAAGGAAAGCCGGTCGGACGTTATCGACGATCTGCAGCTCGCGGTCGACTCGCTGGCCGAATTCCCGGCCGGGAACGCGGCCGGCGCGGCCGATGTCACCGAGCGGCTCGCGGCCGTCGCCGAACTCTGCCGGTCGGTCGACGCGGTGCTCGACAGCCTGGTCGTCCAGGCGGCCGCCGAGGCCGCCGAGGAGGGGTGGACCGCGGCCCGGATGGCGGCCGAACACTCCGGCTACTTCGCCAGGTTGCGGCGCGCGCTGCTCCCCGCCGGGGCCGCGGCCGGGCTGACGCAGCAGTGAGCGCGGTGTACGCCCGCGCGCACGTGCTGTCCTGCCCCACCCGGTGGAGCGACGTCGACGAGAACGGGCACATCAACAACGCCCGGCTGGTCGGCTACATCCAGGAGGGGATTTACGACCTGTTCTGCCACCACGCGACGGCCGTCCGGGAATCGCTTTTCCCGTCCGGATTCATTATCGCGCGACACGAGATCGATTACCTGGAACAGCTCCACCACGGGCCCGACCCATTGTCGGTGCGGCTGACCGTGGAACGGCTCGGGCGGAGTTCCGCCCAGGTCGAGGTGAATGTCTGCCGCGAGCCGCTCACCTTTATGCGGGCGCGGACCGTGGTGGTCGCGCGGGACCGGGAAACCGGCCGTTCGCGCAAACTCAGCGAGAACGAGCGCCGTTTTCTGTCGGCGTATATGACGGACACGGCGCGCGGCGACGCCCTGGCCGTGCCCGGCCAGGCGACGGTGCCGGGCCCGCGACTGGCGGCCCGGTCCGGTGGCGGCGGGGTCGGCTCCCCGCGCGGCGCGCGCAGACGGTGCCGGGCCTCGGCGGGCTGACCGCCGCCGCTCGAATCCGCGCGTTCCCCGGAGTTCTCGTGGGTTCCCGGGGGTTCCCGTGCCGGTGACGGCGCAGGCCGGCGGCGTGATCGACAACGGCGTCGATCCGTCCGTCCGGCACGACGTCGGCGTCCGTCCGTCCGTCCAACCGTCCGGGGCCGGCGTCCGCGTCAAGGTTCCGTTCGGGAACGGAGCTCCCGCCCGAATCCGCGGGTATCGGCCCGGCCGGACCGCAGTACGCTGATCAACACGGGAACCGGCACGTCCCCCGGCGGTCACGGGCTGCGATGAGGCAGGCCCGTCGGGACCATCGCCGCCGCCGGTCCGGCCGGATCCCGCCGACCGGATGGAGGACGCGATGACCATCTCCTGGGAGGACTTCCTCGCCCGCATCGTGGAGCGCGGCGAGTACCGGGGCGAAGCGGAGGCCGACCATGCGGCCCGGGTCGTGCTCGGTCTGCTCGGCGAGCACCTGGTGGGCGCCGAACGCCTCGCACTGGCCGACGCCCTGCCCGTGACGTACGCCCCGCTGCTGCGCGACGCGCAGCCGGCCGCCGAGCCGCTGACCGCCGAGCGTTTCGTGGACGCCGTGGTCGGCTGGATCGACGGGGCGACGCCGGCCACCGCGCAGTGGGACATCGGGGCGGTGCTCAGCACCGTGGCGGACCTGGTTCCGGGGGAACAGGTCGACCGGGTGATCGAGCAGCTCCCGGTGGGCTACGACCTGCTCTTCGGCCACCCCCTGCGGGCCTGAGGGCCTCCTTCGCCGGTCCGAGCGCCGCCCTAACGGCCCGTGGTGGCCCGGAACAGCTCCGAGCCCGGGCCGGTCAGCTCGACCGGCCCGGCGCCCGGCCGCAGGTAGGCGGAAGCGCCCGCCGGCAGGTCGAGGTCCGGATGGCCGGGGGCGCGCAGCCGGGCGCGGCCCGCGACGCAGAGCAGGATCTGCGGGGTGGGCAGTTCGACGCGGACGGGGGTATCGCCCGGGCGTAGCCGGGAGAGGCGGAACTCCTCGGCCGGGGAGGGGAATTCGGAGGTCCGGGCGTCGGCGGTGAGCACCTCGGGCGGGCCGGCGCGGAAGTCTGTGACCGCCAGTAGGCCGTCGACGTCGACGTGCTTGGCGGTGAGCCCGCAGCGCAGCACGTTGTCCGAGTTGGCCATCAACTCCACGCCGGTGCCCCGGAGGTAGGCGTGCGGCACCCCGGCGTCCAGGTACAGCGCCTGCCCGGCGGTGAGCCGGACGTGGTTGAGCAGCAGCGCGGCGAGTAGCCCGGAGTCGCCGGGGTACTGCTCGGCGACCCGGGCGTAGCCGGCGCAGGCCTCGCGGTACGGCCCGCCGGAGGCCGCCGTACGGGCCAAGGCCTCGGTGACGGTGGCGAGTTCGGCGGCGCCGAATGAGGGTTCGGCGGGGCCGGCGGCCAGGGCCTCGCGCAGCAGCGCGGGCAGCACCTCGGCGGCGGGCCGGGTGCGCAGGGCGGCGGCCCAGGGGGCGAGCACGCCGAGGGTGTCCAGCAGCCGGGCGGTGTCGGCGGCCGGTCGGAAGCCGCAGAGGGCCTCGAAGTCTCCCAGCGCGCCGAGCAGTTCGGGCTTGTGCGCGCGGTCCTTGTACACCCGCCGGGGTGAGTCCAGCGGGATGCCCCGGGCCTCCTCGTCCGCGTATCCGGCCTCGGCCTGGGCGCGGGTCGGGTGGACCTGGAGGGAGAGCGCCCGGTCGGCGGCCAGCACCTTGAACAGGAAGGGCAGTGCCGGACCGAACCGCCGTACGGTGTCCGGCCCCAGCAGTCCGTCCGGATCGGCGGCGATCAGCTCGTCGAGTGGCCGGCCGGCCAGCCGGGACGGCGCCGAAGGGTGCGCGCCCATCCACAGTTCGGCCTGCGGGGTGCCGTCGGGCCCGGTGCCGGTGAGCGCGGGGATGGCCGTGGTGGAGCCCCAGGCATAGCGGCGGACCGGGTTGTCGAGCAGGGCGTAGGGCGGCATGGTGCGGGTCTCCGAACGGGGCGTGGTGCCGGCGGGCGGCGGGCGGTCAGCGGCAGAGCGCGGCCGCGCCGATCAGCCCGGCGTCGGTGCCGAGTTCGGCGCGCCGCACGTCCAGGCCGCGGATGTACGAGAGGGCGGCGTAGCGGTCCAGGTGGCGGGCGAGCGGGGTGAACAGCACCTCCCCCGCGGTGGCGACGCCGCCGCCGACCACCACCCGGTCGAGGTCGACCAGGGCGGCCGTGGCGGCGATCCCGGCGGCCAGTGCCTGGGCGGCGCGGTCGAAGGAGGCGAGCGCGATCGGGTCGCCGGCCACGGCCGAGGCGGCGACGGCCCGGGCCGTCCGGTCGTCGGTGCCCGGAAGGCCCCGCCAGCCGTCGGCGAGGGCCCGGCGGGCGATCGCGGTGCCGCTGGCGAGGCCCTCCAGGCAGCCGCGCGAGCCGCACGGGCAGGGCTCGCCGTCCAGGTCGACGCTGATGTGGCCGAGGTGCCCGGCGTTGCCGCTGGGGCCGGGCCGAACGGCGCCGTCGAGCACCAGCCCCGCGCCGACGCCCGTCGAGACCACCAGGCAGAGCGCGTTGGCGGCGCCCCGGGCCGCGCCCTGCCAGTGCTCGGCGGCGGCCATTGCGACGCCGTCCCCGGCCAGGCGGACGGGCAGCGTCCGGGCGGCCACCGCCGGGTGCGCGGCGACCTCGGCGACCAGGGGGAAGGCGCGCCAGCCGGGGATGTTGACCGGGCTGACGGTGCCGCCGGCGAGGTCGACCGGGCCGGCGCTGCCGATCCCGACGGCCGTCACGGCGGCCCAGTCGGCCGTGCCGGCCAGCTGGTCCAGCACCTTGTGCACGACGGCGAGCACGGTCGGGCCCGGCTCCCGCGCCGGGGTGGGCAGCTGGAGCCGGTGGCGCAGCCGTCCGTCGCCGTCGACCAGCGCGCCGGCGATCTTGGTGCCGCCGATGTCCACGGCGGCGAAGAGGGGGGTGAGCGGCACGGTGGGCTCCAGGGGGTGGGAGGGGCGGCGCCCCGGCCGCGGGGGTCGGGGCGCCGCACAGCGTACGCGGCTCAGGCGGTCAGCCGGTCAGGCGTCCAGCCGGTCGTGCCGAGCCGCGGCACGACCGGTTCAGCCCGCGGCGCTGAGCCGCAGCGTGACGAGTTCGAACGGCCGCAGTGCCAGCCGCACCCCGCCGTCCTCCACCGCGACCTCGCCGCGGGTGCCGTCCCAGGGGCGCTCCAGCAGGTCGCAGGGGACGGCGCCGGCCAGCGGGAAGGAGGTGGTGAGCCGGCCCCGGGAGCGGCCGCCGCCCGCCTCGTAGACCCGGACGATCAGATCCCCGCTGCGGTCGTCGGCGAGCTTGACCGCGCTGACCACCAGGGCGTCGTTGTCCAGCTCGACCAGCGGCGCGACCTGCTCGGCGCTGCCGGTGACCCGCCGCTCGGGCAGGCCGATCCGGTAGCCCTCGCGGACGGCGTCGGCGATCGCCGCTCCCGGGACCAGGGCGTGCCGGAAGCGGTGCAGGCCCTGGTCGGTCCTCGGGTCGGGGAAGCGCGGGGCGCGCAGCAGCGAGAAGCGGACCGTGGTGGTGGTGCCGCCGTCGCCGTCGCGCACGGTGCGGGTGACGTCGTGGCCGTAGGTGGAGGCGGTCACCAGGGCGACGCCCCAGCCGGGCTCGTCCAGGTGGACGAAGCGGTGGTTGCAGGCCTCGAACTTGGCGGCGTCCCAGCTGGTGTTGGTGTGGGTGGGCCGGTAGAGGTGGCCGAACTGGGTCTCGGCGGCGTAGCGCTCGGTGTGGATGTCCAGCGGGAACGCGGCCTTGAGGAACTTCTCGGTCTCGTGCCAGTCGACCTCGGTGTCGATGTCGAGCCGCTGCTCGCCGGCCCGCAGGGTGAGGGTCTGGACGACGGTGGAGGAGCCGAAGGAGCGTGCGATGCGGACCGAGGCCTGGCTGCTGGTGGCCGAGGCGGTGAGCGAGTCCACGCCGGTCAGGTCGGTGACGGTGTTGCGGTAGAACTGGTCGACGTCCCAGGCGTCCCACATGTTGGGGAAGTCGGGGTGCAGCTGGAGCAGGTTGGCGCGGCCGCCGGGGGCGACGCTCTCCCGGCCGCTCGCCGTCTCGACCACCGAACCGATCAGGCCGTCGGCGTCGACCACGACCTCCAGCAGGCCGTTGCGCAGCGTGAAGCCGCCCCCGTCCACCGGGGCCACCGAGCAGACCGTACCGTCCTGGACGGCGACCGCCGCCCCGCCCGCCGGAACGGCCGAGCGCGCGTGCGGCGCCGCGTTGAACACCAGCTCGCGCCCGCCCGAGGCGGCCCCGGCCAGGGCCTGCTGGGCGGCTTCGATCAGCGCCTCCAGCTCCCCCGCCAGCGCCGCGTACGTCGCCTCGGCCTCGCGGTGCACCCAGGCGATCGAGGAGCCGGGCAGGATGTCGTGGAACTGGTGCAGCAGGACGGTCTTCCAGATCCGGTCCAGCTGCTCGTACGGGTACTCGGCGCCGGTGCGCAACGCCGCGGTGGCGCACCAGAGTTCGGCCTCGCGCAGCAGGTTCTCGCTGCGCCGGTTGCCCTGCTTGGTCCTCGCCTGGCTGGTCAGGGTGGCCCGGTGCAGCTCCAGGTAGAGTTCGCCGACCCAGACCGGCGGGTTCGGGTACTCGGCCTCCGCCTTGGCGAAGAACTCGGCGGGCTTCTCCCAGCGGACGGTGGCCGATCCCTCAAGGCTCTTCATCCGGGCCGCCTTGGCGACCATCTCGCGGGTCGTCCCGCCGCCGCCGTCGCCCCAGCCGGTCGGGGCGAGCGAGTGCCGGGCCACCCCCTTGTCCTTGAAGTTCCGTGCCGCGTGGGCGATTTCGCTGCCCTTCATGGAGCAGTTGTAGGTGTCCACGGGCGGGAAGTGGGTGAAGATCCGGGTCCCGTCGATGCCCTCCCAGAGGAAGGTGTGGTGCGGGAACCTGTTGACCTGGCTCCACGAGATCTTCTGGGTCAGCAGCCACTTGGAGCCCGCGTTGCGGATGATCTGCGGCAGGCCGCCGGTGAAGCCGAAGGTGTCCGGCAGCCACGCCTCGTGGTTCTCGACCCCGAACTCCTCCAGGAAGAACCGCTTTCCGTGCACGAACTGGCGGGCCATCGCCTCGGAGCTCGGCATGTTGGTGTCGGACTCCACCCACATGCCGCCGGCCGGGACGAACCGCCCCTCGGCCACCGCCTTGCGGACCCGCGCGTACACCTCGGGGCGGTGCTCCTTGATCCAGGCGTACTGCTGCGCCTGGGACATGGTGTAGAGGAAGTCCGGCTCGTCCTCCAGCAGGGCGGTCATGTTGGCGGTGGTGCGGGCGACCTTGCGGACGGTCTCGCGCAGCGGCCAGAGCCAGGCGGAGTCGATGTGGGCGTGGCCGATCGCGCTGATCCGGTGCGCGGACGGCACGGCGGGCGCGGCGAGCACGGCCGCCAGCTCCGAACGGGCGGCGGCAGCGGTCCCGTTGACGTCCTGCAGGTCGACCGCGTCGAGGCAGCGCTCGACCGCGCGCAGGACCTCCCAGCGGCGGGCGTTGTCCACCGGCAGCTCGGCCATCAGCTCGCCGAGCACCTCCAGGTCCAGCGACAGCTGCCAGACCGTGTCGTCGAAGACCGCCAGGTCCATCCGGGCCAGCTTGTACTGCGGCTGGTCGCCGGCCGTCTCCCTGTCGCCCAACTCGGTGGGCAGGAAGGGGTGGTAGTCCAGGATCACCGGGTTGGCGGCCGCCTCGACGTGCAGCAGCACCTGCTCGCCGCCGGCCGCCGGGGCGGCGATCCGCACCCACTGGTTGCGCGGGTTGAGGCCCTTCACCGGGCTGCCGTCCGGGCGGTAGACCAGGCCCTCGCACTGGAAGCCGGGCATGTTGGCGTCGAAGCCGAGGTCGATCAGCGCCTCGACCGTGCGCCCGGCCCAAGCCTCGGGGACGGTGCCGGTCACGGTCAGCCAACTGGTGCCCCAGGGCGCGCCCCAGGCGTCACCGACCGCGATCGGGGTGCGCGGCGCGGCCAGGCCCTCGGCGACCGGGACGGGCTCGCCGGGGGCGGTCCAGATGCCGACCTCCAGCGGGACGGACTCGGGGTAGACCGCCGGGAGGATGCGCTCCTCCAGGACGCGCTTGAGGCGGGACTCGACCAGGGTGCGGTCATCGTGCATGTCGGCAGGCTCCGTTGCGTGCTGGGGGACGGTGAGGACGGCTACAGGGAACGTACGTCGTCGGGGTGGACCACCTCGGTGATGCCGCGCGCGGCCAGGTGCGCCCGGTCGCCGGCGCGCTCGGCGAGCACGGTGGTCGGGCGGGCGCCCGCCTCGGCGAGGCGCATGAACGCCTCGTACACCGGGCCGCCGGGGCCGCAGACCGAGCGCCGGGGGGAGGTGACCTCGTCTCCGGCGGCCACCACCACGGCGGTGCCGCGCGGCTTGGGCGGCTGCCAGGAGCGGCGGGCCTCGGCGGCGGCCTCGGCGAGCCGGGCGCCGGCCGGCTTGACCCGCCGGTCGGTGGTCAACAGGCCGAGGCTGTACTCCAGTTCGGGGAAGTCGGCGAGCGAGCGGTCCACGTCGTGCGAGCACCACCAGGTGACGCCCCACAGGTCCGGGCAGTCCAGCACGGCCTCGACGGTCGCCCCGGTGAACCGGGCCGCGTCCTCGGCGCCGATGTGCGGGGCGGGCGCGCCGACCTCCTGCAGCCAGACCGGGCGGGCCGGGTCGTCCGCCCAGGCCTTGGACAGCTCCACCAGGTAGGCGGCGTGCTCGGTGGTGGCTGTGGAGCGGGCGCCGTAGCGCTGGGCGGTGCCGTTGAACACCCAGGAGTGCACGGCGGTGGCGGCGCCCAGCCGGGCCGAGTGCCAGGGGGTGAACGGGTGCCCGTCCAGGTACCAGGCCGCGTCGTAGGAGGCGTGCAGGTGCAGCCGGCCGGGCGCGCCCTGCTCGCAGGCGGCGAGCATCCGGCGCAGCCAGGCCTCGGCCTCGGCGGGGGTGACCCGGTCCGGGTCGGGGTGCGGGGCGCCGGAGAACTGGTTGATCTCGTTGCCGAGCGTCATCCCGAGGAAGTTGGGCCGCTCGCGCAGCGCCTCGGCCAGGGTGCGCAGGTAGGCGGCCTGGCCGTCGAGGACCTCGGGGTCGGTGAAGATGTTCCGCCGGTGCCAGGTCCGGGTCCAGGAGGGCAGGAAGTCGAAGCTCGACAGGTGGCCCTGCAGACCGTCCACCGCGACATCCAGGCCGCGCTCGCCGGCCGCGTCCACCAGGGCGGTCAGCTGCTCGACGGCGCGCGGGCGGATCAGGGTGCGGTTGGGCTGGAACAGCGGCCAGAGCGGGAAGACCCGGACGTGGTCCAGGCCGAGGGCGGCGACGGAGTCGAAGTCGGCGCGCACGGCGTCGAGGTCGAAGTCGAGCCAGTGGTGGAACCAGCCGGCGCTGGGGGTGTAGTTGACGCCGAAGCGCGGAGGGGTGGTCACGTTGGGCTTCCTCAACTCGGTGGGGAGTGATGGGAGGCGGGCTCATCCCTTGACGGGCTCATCCCTTGACGGCTCCCTCCTCGACGCCCTTGAAGAAGAAGCGCTGGCAGACGCCGAACACCACGACGATCGGCAGGAAGGCGATCATGGTGCCGGCCGCGATCAGCCGGGGGTTGGCGGAGAAGGTGCCGTCGAGGTACTGGAGCCCGACGGTGAGGGTGTACTTCTGCGGGTCGTTGAGCACGATCAGCGGCCAGAGGAAGTCGTCCCAGGCGCCGATGAAGGTGAAGATGACGATCACGCTGAGCATGCCGCGCACATTGGGCAGGCCGATGTGCCACAGCCGCTGCCAGACGTTGGCGCCGTCGACCAGCGCGGCCTGGTCGAGCTCGACCGGTACGGCGGCGAACGCGGTGCGCATCAGCAGCACGTTGAGCATCGCGATCGCGCCGGGCAGGGCGACGCCGGCCAGGCTGTCGGCCAGGCCGAGGCTGCGCACCAGCACGTACTGGGAGACGATGGTGACCTCGCCGGGCAGGACCAGGGTGGCCAGGAAGAGGCCGAGGACCAGCTTGGCACCGCGAAAGCGCAGCCGGGCCAGCGCGTAGCCGGCGAGGGTGCAGCCGACCACGTTGCCGGTGACGCAGACGGCGGCCACGATCAGCGAGTTGAGGGCGTAGGTCCACACCGGGACGGTGTCGGCGACCTGGCCGTAGTTGCCGAGGGTGGGCTGGTCGGGGACGAAGCTCGGGGTGCGGGTGAAGACGTCCTCGGCGGGGCTCTTGAGGGAGGTGGAGAGCTGCCACAGGAACGGACCGATGACCAGCAGCAGGACGAGGACCAGGAGCAGGTAGCGGGCGGCGGTCCGGGCGGGGGAGGGGGTGTTGAAGCCCCGTGCGGCCTTCGGGCGTCCGGCGCCCTTCGCTGCGCGGAAGGCGGTCTCGGGTTCGCGGACGGTGGTCACGGGGTCAGGCCTCCTTCCGGTTCAGCCGCATCAGGAACAGCATCGGGCCGAGGGTGATGACGAACAGCAGCAGGCTGAGCGCGGAGGCGTAGCCCAGGTGGCCGTTGAAGCCGCGGCTGTACATCTGGATCAGCATCACCACCGACATGTCCCGGCCGCCGGGCCCGCCCTGGCCGTTGGAGAGCACGTACAGCTCGGAGAACACGCGCAGCGAACTGACCGAGATGAGGGCCGAGATCAGCACCATGGTCGGGCGCACCCCGGGCAGGGTGACGTGCCAGAACCGGCGCAGCGGGCCGGCGCCGTCCACGGCCGCCACCTCGTGCAGCTCGCGCGGGACGTTGGCGAGGGCGGACAGGTAGATGACCATGTAGTAGCCGAGGCCCTTCCAGACGGTCAGGGCGATCGCGCTGAACAGCAGCAGCCAGCGGTCGGTGAGGAAGGAGACCGGGGAGTGGGCCAGCCCGGTCTGCTGGAGCAGGCCGTTGACCAGGCCGCGGTCGTCCAGCACCCAGCCCCAGATCAGCGCCACCACGACGGCGGAGGCGATCACCGGGGTGTAGAAGGCGGTGCGGAAGAAGGTGATGCCGGGGATGCGGCGCTGGACGAGCAGGGCGAGCAGCAACGGCAGGACGGTCAGCAGGGGGAGGCAGGCCAGCATGAAGACGATGCTGTTGAGCAGGGCGTCGGCGAGCTGGTCGTCGTCGAGCAGGCGGCCGTAGTTCTCCAGGCCGGTGAACTGCCCGCCGCCCAGGGGCTTGGCGTTGGTGAAGGACAGGATCACCGTGTTGACGGCCGGCCAGAGGTTGAAGACGGCCAGCCAGAGTATCGCGGGCCCGGCGAGCAGCCAGGGAGTGAACCAGCGCCGGTGGGTCATGCGGTGCCTTCCTGGGGCCTGGGGGTGCGGGTCATTCCCGGGGCGGCGAGTGTGGGGGAGACCCGCCGCTTCACCGGTACGGTCCTCGGAGCGGGTGGTCAGCCCTTGAGCAGCTTGTCGCACTGCTCGACGGCGGTGTCCAGCGCCTGCTTGGAGCTGGTCTCGCCGCTGATGGCCAGCGCGAACTGCTGCTTGATGATCGAGCCCATCGCGTCGTCCACCTCGACCGGCTGGATCAGCTCGGCCTTGGCGAGCGAGGTGAAGGCGATCACTTTGGCGTCGCCCGCGTTGGTGCCGTCGCTCTTGCTGAAGAACGGGTCGTTCGCGGAGGCCTTGGTGGACGGGAAGACGCTGGTCAGGTGGGCGAAGGCGGCCTGGTTCTCGGGGCTGGTGACCCAGCGGGCGAGGGCGACCGCGGCGGCCGGGTTCTTGGTGTTCTTGGGGATGGACAGGCCCTGGACGTACAGCGGCGGGGTGGCCATCGCGGGGGAGGGGACGACCTTCGGGGCGAGCGTCGGGTTGTCGGTGGCGAGGCTGGTGATGAAGTTGCCGCCGCCGGTGGTCCAGGCCGCTGTGCCGGAGCTGAACAGCTTGGAGTTGCCGGCGTAGGTGTCGGTCAGCACGCCGTTCGGCATCAGGCCTTCCTTGAAGGCGTCGCGGTACTTGTCCAGCAGGGCGGCGGCCTCGGGGGTGTTGAAGGTGAAGGACTTGCCGTCGTCGGCCATGATCTTCACGCCGATGTTGTAGAGGTCGCCGAGGCCCGGCTTGCGGCTCATCAGGTAGGTCTGGCCGCCGGACTTCTCCTTCATCACCCGGGCCTGGGCGATCAGTTCGTCCAGGGTGGTCGGGGGCTTCTTCGGGTCCAGGCCGTTCTTCGTGAGGAGTTCCGAACTCCAGTAGTTCACATCGGTGTTGAGGTACCAGGGGTAGCCGAAGGTGCCCTGGTAGCCGTGGTAGCGGTAGGCCTCCACGCCACCGGCGACGTACTCGTCGGCGAGCTTGGGGTCGGCTTTGGCGACGTCCAGCAGGACGTCCTTCTTCGCGAGCGGGAACGCGAAGTCCGGCGGGAGGTTGACCACGTCGGGCAGGGTGCCGGAGGCGGCCTGGCTGAGCACCTTGTCGGAGTAGCCCTCGCCGGGCTGGTCCAGCCAGTCGACCTCGACGCCGGGGTACTTCTTCTTGAAGCCGTCGATCACGCCCTGCATGTAGTCGGTGAACTTGGGCTTGAGCGCCCAGGTCTGGAGCGAGACCTTGCCCTTGACCTCACCGGTGGCGGCCGCACTCGCCACGCTGTCGCTGCTCTTGCCGCCGCCGGAGCCGAGTCCGCAGCCGGTGAGGGCCGCCGCGGTGAAGGCCGTTGTCGTCAGTGCCGCCCAGATTCTTCGCATGAGGGTCTCCCGGTCCTGGGGGTGGGTGGGGGATGGTGCGGAAATCAGAATCTGACTAACTAAACCGGTCTAGCTATGGCAGGGACTATGCTCCCGCCTAAACTTGGCTGTCAAGAGAGGAGTCGGGTTCTGTGGGCAGACCGACGATCGCCGACATCGCGCGCCAGGCCGGCGTCTCCAAGGGTGCGGTGTCCTTCGCGCTCAACGGCCGCCCGGGGGTCAGCGAGGCGACCAGGGCCCGGATCCTGCGGGTGGCGGAGGAGATGAACTGGCGGCCGCACAGCGCTGCGCGCGCCCTCGGCGGGGCCAGGGCGGACGCCGTCGGCCTGGTGATCGCCCGCCCGGCCCGCACCATCGGTGTCGAGCCGTTCTTCAGCCAGCTGCTCTCCGGCCTGCAGGCCGTGCTCTCGGCCAGCTCGGTCGCGCTGCACCTGATGGTCGTCGAGGACACCGCCGCCGAGATCGAGGTCTACCGGCGCTGGGCCTCCGAGCACCGGGTGGACGGCTTCATCGTGGTCGACCTGCAGGTCAAGGACCCGAGGCTGCCGGTGCTGGACGAACTCGGGCTGCCCGCCGTCGTCCTGGGCGGGCCCGGCAAGGGCGGCAACCAGCTGCGGATCTGGGCCGACGACCGGGAGGCGATGCTCTCCATCGTCGACTACCTGGCCGCCATCGGGCACCGCCGGATCGCCCACCTGGCCGGCCTGCCGCACTTCCAGCACACCCAGCGGCGGATCCGCGCGCTGCGCGACGCCTCGCGCCGGCTCGGACTGGAGGAGGCGGTCTCGGTGCCCACCGACTTCAGCGACGCCGAGGGCGCGGCGGCCACCCGCACCCTGCTCTCCCGGGCCAGGCGGCCCACCGCGATCGTCTACGACAGCGACGTGATGGCCGTCGCCGGGCTCGGCGTGGCGGGGGAGATGAGCGTCGCGGTGCCCGGCGAGCTGTCCATCGTCTCCTTCGACGACTCGGTGCTCGCCCGGATCGTCCACCCGCCGCTGACCGCGCTCAGCCGGGACACCTTCGCGCTCGGCGAGCAGGTCGCGCGCAGTCTGCTGGAGGCGGTGGACGGGACCGGGCCCGGACGGGACCTGCAGATGCCCACGCCCCGGCTGACCGTACGGGAGTCCACCTCGCCGCCGGGTGCCGCGCCGCACTCACCGGTCGGAGCGGTTGCTGCGCGAGTCGTTGACACGGGTTCTGAACCGGTTTAGCCTCGCTGCGCCGAGGGGGTCCGGTCCTGCGCACTGTCCGCTGTCATGTTCGCTGAATTCCCCTCGCGATGAGCACCGCCACGCCCGCATGCACCCGGGCCGGCCGCTGCCGGTGGGCCCGGCCCCACCCACTCCGCTCGATCGGAGCCACCGCATGTCAAGACGTCTCCCCCTGCTGCTCAGCGCCGCGCTCGCGACGGCCGCGCTGGGCGTCGTACCCGCCGCCCAGGCCGCTCCCGCTCCGGCGGCGCCGGTCGTCGCCGCCCCCGGGAGCCAGCCCTACGCCTCGTACTGGTACCCCAGCACCATCCTGAACTGGGACCCGGCCACCGATCCGGACGCCCGGTTCAACCGCTCCCGTGTCCCGCTCCAGCCGCGCACCAGCGACCCGGCCCTGGCCGCCAACCCCAACGCCCGTGCGGGCGAGGGGAAGATCGCCTCACTGGTCTCCTTCGCCCCCACCTCCAACAACCCCTCCCAGGGCTCCGCCGACCCCAACTACTACGCCTTCGGCTACTGGCAGTACGTCGACAAGCTGGTGTTCTGGGGCGGCTCGGCCGGCGAGGGCCTGATCCTCGCCCCCAACCCGACCGTCATCGACGCCGCCCACCGCAACGGCGTCAAGGTCTACGGCACCGTCTTCTTCCCGCCCGCCGCGTACGGCGGCCGGCTCCAGTGGGTGCGCGACTTCGTCCAGAAGTCCGGCGACCGCTACCCCGTCGCCGACAAGCTGGCCCAGGCCGCCCAGTACTACGGCTTCGACGGCTGGTTCATCAACCAGGAGACCGGCGGCGGCGATTCGGGCCTCGCGACCGAGCTGCAGAAGCTGATGCAGTACACCAAGGCGCAGAGCGGCGCCGACTTCATGTGGTACGACGCGATGACGACGTCGGGCGCGGTCGACTGGCAGAACGCCCTCACCCCGGCCAACTCGCCGTTCCTGCAGGACGGTCCGAAGCGCACCTCGGACTCGATGTTCCTCAACTTCGGCTGGACACCCGACGGTCTGGACTCCTCCCGGACGCTGGCCCGGCAGCTCGGCCGCAGCGAGTACGAGCTGTACTCCGGCATCGACACCGAGGCCAACGGCTACAACACCTCCGTCGACTGGAACACCCTCTTCCCGTCCGGGCGGCCGCACACCACCTCGCTCGGCCTCTACCGGCCCGAGTGGACCTGGAAGTCCGCCACCGACCGCGTCGACTTCTACGCCAAGGACGCCCGCTACTGGGTCGGCGCCAACAGCGACCCCTCGAACACCGACCTCTCCAGCAGCTGGCCCGGCCTGGCCGGCTACGTCGCCGAGTCCTCGCCGATCACCGCCAAGCCCTTCGTCACCAACTTCGACACCGGCCAGGGCGACTTCTACAACGCGGCCGGCACCCGGGTCGCCACCGGCGGCTGGAACAACCTCTCGCTCCAGGACGTCCCGCCGACCTACCGCTGGGTCGTCAACTCCACCGGCAGCAAGCTGAGTCCGTCCGTCGACTTCACCGACGCCTATCAGGGCGGCTCCTCGCTGCGGCTGACCGGCACCCTGGACGCCGCCAACACCGTGCGACTGTACGAGACCAGCCTGCCGGTCGCGGCGACCACCAAGCTCGACCTGGTGGTCAAGACCCCGGCCGCCGGCCCGACCAAGCTCAAGGCCGCCCTCTCCTTCACCGACTCCCCGGGCGGCTTCACCACCGTGGACGTCGGCGACGACTCCGGCACCGGCTGGGAACGCCACACCCTGGACCTCTCCCAGTACGCGGGCCGGACCATCTCCCAGCTCGCCCTCCAGGTGGACGGCACCGACCCGGCGTACGACCTGCGAATCGGCCAAGTCGCCGTCCACGACGGGGCGATGGAGACCCCGGCCGCACCGAGCGGGCTGACCGTCCTCGGCGCGAGCGACGTGACCGCGGGCGCCAGCCAGTCGCTGCGGCTCTCCTGGACGGCCGCACCCGGCGGCAACGTCCACCACTACGAGGTGTACCGGCGCAACGCGGACGGCAGCCGCACCTTCCTGGGCGCCACACCCAACGACGCGTACTTCGTCGGGAAGCTCGACCGGGCCGGGACCGAGGCCACCACCACGCTGGACGTCGAGGCGGTTTCCACCACGTACGGGCGCTCCACCGCCGCCTCCACCACGGTGAGTTGGACCGGAACGCCGCCCACTTCCACCAACCTGGCGCTGAACCGCCCGGCGACCGCCTCCGGCCAGTGCAACGCCAACGAGGGACCGGCCAAGGCCGTCAACGGCAGCGTCAGCGGCGGGAACAGCGATAAATGGTGCACGCTGACCTCGTCCAAGTGGCTTGAGGTGGACCTCGGTTCGGCGAAGAAGCTGAACAGGTTCGTGGTCAAGCACGCCCAGGCGGGCAGCGAGAGCGCCTCGTACAACACCCGGGACTTCTCCATCCAGGTCCGGTCCAACACGACCGACCCCTGGACGACCGTCGCCACCGTGACCGGCAACACGGCCGGAACCACCACCCACCCGGTGAACACCACCGCCCGCTACGTCCGGCTGGTCGTCACCAAGCCCACCCAGAGCACCGATCCTGCCGCCCGCATCTACGAGTTCGAGGCCTGGGGAGCCTAGACCCGCCCGCTTCTTCGGATCTCCGGAAAGGAACCACCCCCGTGCCGGTCACCACCATCACCGCCGTCGAGAGCACCGACCTGTTCGTCGGCCCCGAGGACGCCCCGCGCCAGATCCTGCGGGTGACGATCGACGGTCCGGCCGCCCGGATCACCGTCCGCGGGCCGGGCGTCCACGGCGAGGCGACCGGCACGGGGCTGGTCGACGTCCCGCTGGAGATCACCGGCGCGGAGGTCGGTGCCCAACTGCCCGTTACGGTAGGGGCGGGGTCGGCGGCGACCGAGGCGCTCGTGGAGGTCGCCGAGCCTGGCTGGACGATGTTCCTGGTCTCCCACTTCCACTACGACCCGGTCTGGTGGAACACCCAGGCCGCCTACACCTCCCCCTGGGAGCTGCTCTCGGCCGACGCCACCACCCGGCCGCTGTGGGAGCGCAACGGCTTCGCCCTCGTGGATGCCCATCTGGACCTCGCGCTGCGGGACCCGGTGTACAAGTTCGTGCTCGCCGAAGTCGACTACCTGAAGCCGTACTTCGACCAGCACCCGGAGCGCCGCGAGTCCCTGCGCCTGCTGCTGGAGCGCGGGCAGGTCGAGCTCGTCGGCGGCACCTACAACGAGCCGAACACCAACCTGACCGGCGCCGAGACGACCATCCGCAACATCGTCCACGGCATCGGCTACCAGCGCGACATCCTCGGCGGCGACCCGCAAACCGCCTGGCAGCTCGACGTGTTCGGGCACGACCCGCAGTTCCCCGGCCACCTCGCCGCGGCCGGCCTCACCGGCAGCGCCTGGGCCCGCGGGCCGTTCCACCAGTGGGGCCCGATCCAGAAGAACTTCCGCGAGGGCAAGGACGACGCCCGGGTGATGCAGTTCCCGAGCGAGTTCGAATGGATCGCGCCCGGCGGGGAGGGCGTGCTCACCCACTACATGCCCCACCACTACTCGGCCGGCTGGTGGATGGACTCCTCGCCCGACCTCGCCACCGCGGAGCAGGCCGTGTACGAGCTCTACCGGAAGCTCAAGCCGGTTGGTGCCACGAAGAACCTGTTGCTGCCGGTGGGGACGGACTACACCCCGCCGAACAAGTGGGTCACCGAGATCCACCGCTCCTGGGCCGCCAAGTACCTGTGGCCGCGCTTCGTCTGCGCCACCCCGCGCGACTTCCTGGACGCGGTCCGGGTCGAATTGTCTGTGAGCGGCCGCCGACTCGGCCCGCAGACCCGCGACATGAATCCCGTGTACACCGGCAAGGACGTCTCGTACATCGACACCAAGCAGGCCCAACGGGCGGGCGAGGTCGCGGCGGTGGACGCGGAGAAGCTCGCCACGCTGGCCGCCGTCCACGGGCTCGGACGCTACCCGGCCGCCGCGCTCGACAAGGTGTGGCGCCAACTCGCCTACGGCGCACACCACGATGCGATCACCGGCTCGGAGTCGGACCAGGTGTACCTGGATCTGTTGGGCGGCTGGCGGGAGGCGTACGACCTCGCGTCGGCCGTGCGGGACGCGGCGCTGGAGGCGCTGACGGCGCGGATCTCGACGCTGGGGGCCGGGTCGGCGGTGGTGGTGACCAACACGCTGTCGTTCGACCGGACGGACCTGGTGGTGGTCGAACTCCCCGACGGTGTGCGGTCGGTGCGGGTACTGGACGAAGCGGGTTCGCCGGTGCCGAGCGTCATCGATCGGGGGCGGCTGCGCTTCCTGGCCGAGGACGTTCCCGCGCTCGGCTGGCGGACCTGGCGGCTGGTGGAGGGCGCCGCCGTTTCGGCCTGGACGGCCGCCGAGGGCGCGGTGATCGGCAACGGGCGGTACCGGGTGACCGCCGACCCGGCGCGCGGCGGCGGGCTATCGTCGGTCTACGACCTGCTGCACGAACGGGAGTTGATCCAGGACGGCCGGATCGGCAACGAGCTGCGGGTGTACGAGGAGTACCCGCAGCACCCCGACTTCGGCGAGGGCCCGTGGCACCTGGTGCCGAGCGGGCCGGTGGTCGGCTCCGGGACCGCCGGGGCCTCGGTCCGGCGGGAGACCGGCCCGCTCGGCGAGCGGCTGGTGATCGCAGGGACGGTCGACGGGGTCCGCTACGAGCAGACGGTCACGCTGTGGCGGGACCTCGATCGGGTGGACTGCCGGACCAGGGTCCTGGACTACTCCGGCGCCGACCGGCTGCTGCGGCTGCGCTTCCCGGTGGAGGTGCCCGGCGGGCTCCCGGTCAGCGAGGTCGCGGGAGCGGTCATCGGGCGCGGCTTCGCGATGCCGGACGTGGACTCGGCGGAGGCGCCGTGGACGCTGGACAACCCGACCAACACGTGGTTCGGGCTGGGCGCTACGGCGCGGGTGGAGCTCACCGATCCGGTGGGGACGGTGGTCGGCTCGCGGGCGCTCGGCGTGGCGGAGGTGGTCGTGCCGACGCTGGACGACGCGGCGGACGCCCGTCCGCTGGTGGTCGCCCTCGCCCGGGTCGGGGTCACCGCCACCACCTCCGGGGCGGACTGGGCGCGGTACGGGTGGCTGGACGTGGACTCCAACCTGCCGGACTTCCGGATCGTCGTCGGCGGCCCGGAAGTCAACGATGCTGCAGGGGAGTTGATTGAGCGGTCGGGGGAGGAGTACGCGGCGGTACTGAAGGCGCACGGCGCGGTGTGGGTACCGGCGCTGACGCCGCTCACCGAGGTGTGGCGGCCGGACGCCGACCTGCGGGACCTTCGCTCCCTGCCCGCGCTGGTCGTGTCCGATGTGGCGGCGCTGGTGGACGACCTCGCCGATGCGTGGATCACTGCCGTCTGCCCCTCTGTGGTTTCCGACCAACTCGCCGACCACACCGTGGCGTTGCTCAGCTTCGGCCTGCCCGGCTTCGCGGTGGACGCCACCGGCGCGCTGCACCTGTCGCTGATGCGCTCGTGCACCGGCTGGCCGTCGGGAGTGTGGATCGACCCGCCCCGGCGCACTCTGCCGGACGGCGCCTCCTTCCAGCTCCAGCACTGGACGCACGAGTTCACCTGTGCGTTGGTCGGCGGCGACGGCGACTGGCGGGCGCAGATGCTGCCCGCGCAGGGGCAGGAGTTCAACCACCCGCTGTACGCGCGGGTCGTGGAGGCCCAGGAGGGGCCGCTGCCGGCCACGCTGTCCTGGCTGCGGGTCGAGCCGCAGCGCGAGGTGCTGCTCGGCGCGCTCAAGCCGGCCGGCAACCCGATCGCGCACGGCTCGGCTTCGCGCGATGGGAGCGACCTCACCGTCCGGCTGGTCGAGTCGACCGGCCTCGGGCGGACGGCGCAGCTCGGCGGCGCGCTCGGGCTGGACGAGGTGCGGCCCGCCGACCTGCTGGAACGCCCGCTCGGGGAGCCGGCCGACATCCTCGACCTGGCCGGTTCGCAGATCGCTACCCTGCTCGCGGTTCCTGCCGTGACCGCCCCGGCCGACGGTCCCGTGCTCGGCCCGGTAGCCGAGCCCGCCCAGCCGGTCCACGCCCGCTACTGGCTGCACAACCGGGGCCCGGCACCGCTCGGGTACCTGCCGGTGTCGGTCGGCGCCTCGCCAGGGTTGCTGCGGACGGCGGGGGAGGCGGTGACGTTCTCGGCCGCGCTCTCCTCACAGCTGCGGGATGCCGCCGTCGAGGGCACGGCGGTGGTGCTGCCGCCGGAGGGCTGGGCGATGAGCCTCGGCAGCCGCCCGTACCGGCTGGAGGCGGGCGGGCACCTGCGCTTCCCGGTCACCCTGACCCCGCCGGCGGACGTGGAACCCGGGCTGCACTTCGCCGCCGTCCGGATCGAGCACGACGGCCAGCAGATCGAGGACGTGGTCACGATCGCCGTCGGTGAGCTGCCCGAACTGTTGCCCGTCCCTGGGGACACCCCCGAGGACTGGACGGCGGCTCAGGGCACCAAGGCCGCGACCGGCCGCGACACCGGCCTGTCCGTCGACGTCTCCCATGAGTCCCTGCACCTGGCCCCTGGCGACCGCACCACCCTCGGCCTCACCCTCACCAACCGCACGCGCGGCGAGATCCGAGGCGAACTCCAACTGGTGTCCCCGTGGGGCACCTGGGAGGCCATCGCCGATCCGGTCCGCGGCTTCACCGTCCCGGCCGGCAACACCACGGAGGTCGAGTTCGCCGTCACCGCACCCGAGTCCGCCGACCCGGGTTCCTACTGGGCCCTCGCCAAGGTCATGTGGTTCGGCCGCTGCCAGTACGCGCCGACCGTCGCCCTGGTGGTGGAGGCATGACTCTCGGCCTGCTCGACGGACACCCTCTCCCTCGCACCGCTCTCGACGAGCGCCTCGCCGCCCTCCGGAACGGCTCACGCTCCACCGCGCTGCCCCAGCCGGGCAGCTCGGAGGACCGCCAGCTCGTCCGCTGGGTCGCGCAGGTACTCCTCACCGAAGCCCTCTGCGAGGCGGTCGCCGCGGAGCGCGAGCTGCCCGTCAGCGAATCCGGCCCCGCCCGCCTCGACCAACAGGCCGCCGTCGAACTCGGCTCCATCACGGCCGCCGCCTACGAGGGCAGCGCAGCCGTGCGGGCCGTCTACGAGGCGGTCACCGCCGAGGTCGAGCCCTCACCCGACGACATCGCCCACTACCGCACCATGACCAGTCGCCCGCCGGCCACCCGCTGGCACCTCGCCCTCCCCGAGGGCGCCTTCGAGGCCGACCCGGACACCCTCCCTGTGGCCCTCGCCGAGGCCCTCCGCGCCGCCCTACCGGGCGAGTGGGTCACCGTGGGCCCCTGGAAGGCCGCCCTCCTCGCCACCCTCACCATCCCACAGAACCATGACCCCACCCCCGCCCTACGCGAAGCAGCCCGCCGAGCCGCCTTCGTCCGCTGGCTCGACCACGAACGCGCCCAACGCCTCACCCTGGTCGATGGGTTGGAACACCCCGGAGACCCGGGCCAGCCCGACAACCACCACCGCCACTGAGAGGAGCGCCAGTTCGCCCGCCGCGCGCGCACGTACTGCGACGGCAGTTGAGCGGAGCGAGCGTGCAAAGCTCGTAGATTCGATCAGCCGGTGCCGGACCCGTGCACGGCCTGTTCCCAGAGGTCCAGCCCCACACGCAGGAGTTCGCGCACGGCCGCGGTCTCCTCGTCCGTCCAGGCTTCGTCGCCCGCGGTCGGTTCGAGAGCTTCGCCCCCGAAGATCTTTTCGTAGGCGTTGTCGTGGATCGGTCCCTGGGAGGGAAGAGGTGGGCCGGCCTTCACGCTGCGGGAGAGGTCTTCGAAGAAGTTCCACGCATCCAGCAGCAATACCGCCGGGACCGGGCCAAGGTCAGGGTGTTCGACCCACCGCCGTACGACACCCAGATCGAGTGTGCCTTCGCCCTCCCAGGTGAGCTCCCAGCCGTTGCGGTCACAGTATTCCTGCAGCGGTATGAGCTCACGGAACGCGAGGAGTCTTCCGAGCTCGTCAACGCCGAACTCATCGGGGGCATCGCCTTCTCCGGGCCGCCAGATCAGCGTCAAGTCCCCTCTCCTGGTCACGATGCGGTACGGAAAGTAGTCAGCCATGCGGGTCTCCCTGATGCCGTGGCGGCACTTGCCGCATTGGTCATTCTGCTTGCAGCGTTCGCCGCGTGGTGACTTCGGATCAGGTGGAGGGGAGGTCGTGAAGTTCCACCCTGCGGTTGGACACTCTCCGCCTACGCTGCGAGGACGTGACCTTGCCGGTGCCGCTGGCGAGTTTCGAGTGGCGTGAGGTAGCCCCACTCGGGGTGTTTGCGTAGGCGCCTGCGATTGTAGAAGGTCTCGACGAAGGCGAAGACCTCCGCGCGGGCGGTGGCACGGTCGGGCCAGACCCGGGTGCCGATCTCCTCCTTCAGTACGGCGAAGACGGGCCTGGCCCGACGCGGTGTAGCGTCGGGCCAGGTGGCGGGATGGTTCGGTCAGGCCGGGCAGTTGCCCAGGACGACCTTGCCGCCCGACTGCGAGGCGGTCGCCGGATCCACCATCAGGCACAGGTTCGTCCACTTGTTGATGAACCGGTAGGCCGCCTGGTCAGCAAGATTGGTGGGCATGATGTTCCACATCTGGTTGTCGGAGATCCAGCGGGTCTCGCAGGGCCACCAGAACAGCTGGGTCCCGGCCGACGGGGGAGTCCCGTTGTTGTACGGGGTGGTCAGGCACTGGCCGTTGGCGGCCTTGATGAAGAAGTAGCCCATGCTGTCGAAGGTGGACGGCATGGCGGCCTGCCACTGGTGGCTGCTGGGCGGGTTGCTCTGGCAGGCCCGCTGCTGCACCACGCCGCCCTGCCCGGAGCTGTCGAACTCGGGCCCGCGGGTCATGCACCGGCCGTACTTGCTGTCCACGTACGTCTTGTCGGCCTTGACCACCCAGATCGCCGGGCTGGTGTTCCTGGCCTCGTAGTACCTGTTGCGGGCGATGATGTCATGCACCAGCGCCCAGCCGGGGTAGTCCATCATGACGATGCCCAGCCGGCGGTTGGCGGTGTCGTTGTTGAGGTAGTTCATCAGCCGCAGGTTGACGCCGTCGACCCAGACCAGGTCCTTGCCGTGCAGGACGCTGTAGCCGCCCGCGTACTCGGACGGGACGAGGTTGATCGGTGCCCGGGACGCGGAGGTGTAGGTCACGAAGGTCTGGTTGGCTGGGGCCGAGCCGGCCGCGGCGAGGTTCTTGCTGACCAGGCTCCACTTGGCCGGGGCGTCGGTGGCTGCCCAGGTGTCCTCGGTGTGGTCCTCGAAGCCGTTGAGGCCGTAGGAGCCGCCGTTGTCGGCGTTGAAGACGGACAGCACGATCTTGCCGCGGGCCTGGCCCAGCGTCGGAGGGTCGCTGCGCTTGCCGTTGTTGTAGAACAGGCCCGCGTACTGTTTGGCGTAGGCGTCGAAGAGGGCCGTGTGGCTCGCTGTCGGGTGGTCGTCCGTGCAACTGAAGGTGGAGCCGTCGCACTCGGCCCGCAGTCGCATCAGGAGGGTCTCGCCCTTGTGGGCCGAGAGGAATGCCTTCGCCTTGGTCAGGACGTCGTCGAAGTTGGCGTTCTGGTAGAAGGGGCCGTGGTGGATCACGAACTTGTTGTTGATGATGCGGACCCGGATGTCGACCGCGCGGATCCCGCGGTCCAACTGCGCGGACAGCGTTGCCGCGCTGTCGCCGAAGTCCTGCTGCGTCTGGGCGCTGGAGCCCCCGTGCAGGGCCAGTGTCTCGTGGGTGCCGGGGATGGACATCGCCGTCAGCGGCGTGGTCGCGCCCACCTTGGCCATCCAGTCCTGCTGGTCGGCCGAACCGAGGTTCTGGAAGGCGTCGCGGTTGTCCGTCCCCTCGGCCAGGGCGGCGTGCGGTGCGGCCAGCGGGGCCACGGCCAGGGCGAGGGTGGCGACGGCGGTCACCGTCGCGGTCCGGGTCAGGCGGCGCAGGCGTCGCAGGGCGGCGCGGGCTGGGCGGGCAGGGGTGTGGGGCATAGCCACCCCGAATCGCCTCAGTGCGCCTCTGAGGCGTGCTGATTTCCGCATTCTTCCCTCCGGTGATGAACGATCTCTGGTCCGCGCCCGAGCGGTGGGCCGTCACTAGGGTGAACGGCGACAAGACAACCCGAGGTTCACCGGGGAAAGGAAATCCGTGCCGGTTCCTTCGCGACCATCGCGGCAGCACCTGACGAGCCCGGAAATGAAGCGTTCGAAGCCGCGCCAAGGGCTGTCCCGTAACTGACTTCCGAGATGGCCGCCCGGGTTCTGCCGATGGTCGGCCGCGAGGACGATCGAGGGGTGGCTGTCGTGGGGGATCGTGATCGTGCGCGTGGCCGACGCACTGCCGTCGAGGTTTGGCGAGGGTGGGGTCATGCCGATCACACGTCTCGCCCTCCCGCTCGGCGACACCGAGCGTCCCGTCCCCGTCTGGGCTATCCGACTCGCCAAAGCCCTCCCGTTCGTCGTGCTGCCCCACTGCCTGTGGCGGCTGCCGTTCGCCGCCGACTTCCGGATGGGCATGGTCGGCCCGGCGGCACCGGCCGCTCCCTGGTGGACGCCGTTCTACGTCGTCGGGCTCAGTGCGCTCACCGAGGCGCTGGCGCTGCTAACCACCGGCCTGGTCAGCGGGTGGGGCGAGGTGGTACCGCGCTGGGTGCCGTTCCTCGGCGGCCGGCGGGTGGCGCCGTTCGCCGAGCCCCGCCGCCGCTTCGGCAAGGACACCGTGCTGATCGTGGACGGGACCCTGGTCCCCACCCGCGACCACACGATCGCCGCGCAGTCGAAGAACTACCGCTACTCCACCAATCACCAGGTCGTCATCGACGACCACACCCGCCTGGTCGTCGCGATCGGCACACCTCTGCCGGGCAACCGCAACGACTGCAAGGCATGGGAGGAGTCCGGCGCCAAGGCTGCCGTCGGCAGAACCACCACGATCGCCGACGGCGGCTACCCCGGAACCGGCCTGGTCATCCCACACCGCCGACCCCGAGGCGGAGAGCTGACCGACTGGCAGGAAGAGCACAACCACGACCACAAGCGAGTTCTCGCGCGCGTCGAGCACGTCTTCGCCCGAATGAAGACCTGGAAAATCCTGCGCGACTGCCGACTCAAGGGCGACGGCGTCCACCACGCCATGCTCGGCATCGCCCGCTTGCACAACCTCCTCCAGACCGCATAAGCGGGCCCGTCCAAGGGCCACCCAGCCCTGCCCCGAACCCCTCAAAGATGCTGACGCCACCCACCGACACCGAACCATCACCTCCGGGCCGGACCAGCTGGCCGATCCGCCGGAACCAGAAGGGCCCAACAGCCGTCTCCCAGAGCGCGGTTCACGTGTTCGACCGGCACGTTCACGGGGGTGGATATGTCTGACGACGGCAACGTCATCGGGTACGTCTTCGGCTTCATCGGGCTCTTGGCGGTCTGCGGCGGGCTGGCGCTACCGATCGCCGCGGCGCGCAGGGCCCGGCTGCGGGCACGGATCCTGGCGGTCGGACTCGCGGCGGAGGCCCGGTGCCTGGAGACGTACGTGACACAGGAACGGGTCTCGAGATCGGATCCCTCCGACCGGCGCACCCGCACGGTCCGGCACGTGATCATCGGCTTCCGCACCGCGGACGGCCGGGACATCCGCTTCGAAGACGCTTCCGGCGCACCGCGCGTGGTGGGCGACCACGTGCCTGTGCGGTACCTGCCCGACCAGCCGCACCGGGCGGTGACCGCCGACCGGGGCCGGTCGGGAGCCAAGGCCGGGTTCACCGTGGCGGCTCTGGTGGGCCTGTTCTTCGCCGGCGTCGGCGCGGTCTTCGTCGTCATCGGCTTCGGAATCGCCTCCGGCAGCCACGACCTGCCCACCCGCCATCTCCCCACCGAACGCAGCGTGCCGCTGCCCGGCGGCGGCTTCCCTAGCGAAATCATCTGCACCGGCGACGGGAACGCCACCACGCTGGTCTGCCCCGGTGGATTCCCCGACATCACCATCCCCAAGCGACCCTAGGGCCTGTCCGGCGTCGTGCGCCCGGCAAGATGCGCCGGACAGGCCCTGGCAGATCCGCAGGAATGGACGATCGCCCCGGAGCTCCTGAAGCGCGGCCGTGGAGTGATCTGGGGTGAGCCGATCGACTCGGAGGCTTGGAGCTGACGACGCCACCCCTCGCTCTCGCCGTTTGTCGCGGGCCAGGTAGCTTCTTGACCCTCACACCGTGTCAGGCGATGAACTCGGAGACACCATGTTCACCATCGGAGATTTCGCCCGGCACGGCCGCGTCTCGGTCCGGATGCTGCGTCACTACGACGCGACCGGACTGCTGCGCCCGGCCCATGTCGACCCCGTCACCGGCTATCGCTACTACGCCGCGGCCCAGCTCGCCCGCCTGAACCGTGTCATCGCGCTCAAGGACCTCGGCTTCACCCTCCAGCAGGTGCAGGACATCGTGGAGGAGAAGGTCGCCACGGAGGAACTGCGAGGCATGCTGCGGCTGCGGAGGGCCGAGCTGGAGACCGCAATGGCTGTGGCGGCCGTGCGGCTGGTGCAGGTCGAGGCAAGGCTCCGAGCGATCGAAAGTGAGGGGCACATGCCCACGAACGACATCGTCATCAAGAGCGTCCCGGTCGTGCGGGTGGCGGAGCTGACCGCGACCGCCGCGAGTTTCGCGCCCGACGACATCAGCCCCGTCATCGGGCCCCTCTACGACGAGCTGTTCCGGCTCCTGGACGCGGCGGGTGTCACTCCCACCGGCCCCGGTGTCGCCTACTACGAGGACGCCCCGGAGGGCGACGGCAGGATCAGCGTTCACGCCGCCGTCCAGGTCTCCGCCCCCCTCCAGGACGGAGTCTTCCGGGTGCTCGACCTGCCGGCCCTCGACCAGGCGGCGACCATCGTGCACCGCGGCTCGATGGACACCGTGCTGCCCACGGCTCAGACCCTGGCCCGCTGGATCGACGGAAACGGCTACCGGTCGGCCGGATACCCCCGGGAGATCAGCCTGGAGTGCCCGGAGAACCGCGACGACTGGGTGACGGAACTCCAGGCACCGGTGGCCCGGGTCTGACCGATGATCACGGCCGGGTGGCCGGGGACCGCTGCGTCACCCGGCCACCCGGCCCCGGTCCCCAGTCAGCGCACCCCCTTTTCGCCCGCACGGAGGCGGCGTTGACACCCGCCGAGGTCCAGTCGATGATCTGCGAATGGCAGGTACCGTTTGATGTACGCGACAGAGTCAGCAGAAGCCTGCATCGAGGACGCGAGCAACATCCTGGTTGCGCCTTCGATGGTGCAGGACGACGACGTGATCAGGGACTTCTTCGGCTCCACGATCACGCCGGAGGACCTTGCCTCCGGTTCGCCCGACCTCGCGCAGAAGACCGTCTACCTGTGCGGCGACATATCGGGGATCAGCGGCCGCCAACTGCGTGAGGCGGCCCGGGTATTCGTCATCCGGGAGCTGTCACACGGCTACGACGAGGACGTCGACGAACCTTGGACCCTCGTCGGCCTCGGCCGGGTTCCCATCCGCGTACACGGCGTCGGCGTGTACTACCGCCGCTTCTTCGGGCTCGACGCCGATCACTTCGGGCGGATCCGTGCGGAGCACGAGTTCCAGTCCCTGACGGAGTCCACCAAACCCGGAACAGCCCATCGCAGCGGGATCTACCTGACACCCGTCACACGAAACGGTGACGAACTGCATTTCCGCCTGCTCCGGTGCTCCACGAACCTCTCGGGGCCGACCGAGAGCTTTCGCCCGACCGACACGCGTATCGTCGAGGCTCTGAACCGCGAGGCCGCCGCCGTCTTCCGGAACCAGGCACCGCTCAATCACGTCCTCGCCCAGATCTACCACAACACCCTTGCCACGGCCGAGCGCAAGCAGTCCAAGGCCAAGATCTCGGCCCATGCCGACAAGACCAAGGACATGCCCGCCAACGGCATCATGGCCTTCTGCACCTTCTATGACGGGCTCGACAAGCTGCAGCCCCTAGCCGAAGACGCCTTCGACTACGGTGTGAAGGGCGCCAGCGGGCTGACCAAACTCCACTTTCGCCTCAAGGAGCCGACCGAAGGACGCGACGGGGTCGCGCTCCCCGCGCAGTTCACCGTGACCCTCTATCCCGGCTCCGTGTTCTTCATGCCGCTGTCCACCAACCGCCTGTACACGCATGAAATCCGGCCCTCGGCATTGGACGCCGAGTTGCTCCCGACCCGGCTGGGGTACGTGGTGCGCTGTTCGAGCGCCGAAGCCGTCCACAAGAACGGCCACACGTTCCTCAAGGTGGCCGGAGACCTGGTGAAGCTGGGGCCACCCACACCGGCCGGCATGGACGAGCTGCGCAGGCTGTACGCCGAGGAGAACAGGACCTCGTCCTTCATTGATTACGGCGACGAATTTCTCTTCAGTATGAACACGGGAGACTATGGTGCCCCCCGAGTCTAGGATCCCGGACGAGATCCTATCGTGCGCTTTGCCGGCCGAGGAGAACCTCTTCGCGGAGCTGTCGGCGTCGGTTCGTCTGGAAGACGTGGGAAAAGGCCGGCGAGGTGCCGTGCTCACCAGGATCGACGAGGCGGGTGATGCGCCCCTCGTGCGTACCACCACGCGATACGGCAGCCCGACGCAGCGTTTCCGGGCGGTGCACGAACGGCTGGCGCAGCAGATCCAAGAACGTGCGGCGCTTTCGGTCGGTTTCAACAACGCTCTCATCGAGAGCTACACGAACGCTTACACGACCATGGGCAGCCATTCCGACCAGGCCCTCGATCTGGCCGACGAGTCGTTTATCGCCGTCTTCTCCTGCTACCAGCATCCCGAAGCGAGCCCGCCGAGGAAGCTGATCTTCGAGTCAAAGGGGTCCGGTGGCGAGAAGTTCGAGATCCCCCTCGCCCACAACAGCATCGTCGCGTTCTCTGTCGACTCGAATCGGCGACTCAAGCACAAAATCGTCTTGGACGCGCCCGGTCAAGCGGCGGACAACCAGTGGTTGGGCGTGACCTTTCGAACGTCAAAGACCTTCGTTCGGTTTCGCGACGGGCATGCATACCTCCCGCAGGGTGCGCGCCTCGTGTCGGCCGACGATGAGCAGAGGCGCGAGTTCTACCAACTACGGCGCCGTGAGAACAATGAGACGGACTTCGTCTACCCCCTGCTGACGTACACCATCAGCGAGAGCGATCTGATGCCGCCCGTCTGACCTTGACGGATCGCGCCTTGCATCGGCCCTTCGCTCCGTGGAGCGAAGGGCCGATGGGTCAGTTGGCGTGGTGGTCGAACTCACCGGCCTTGGCGGTTTGGAGGAGCCTGGCGAAGTTGGAGGCGGTGGTACGGACGACTATGTCGGCGTCGTCGGACTCACGGACTTCCACCAGCCCGTCGACCGTGCGGACTTCGACGCAGTTGTCCGTTGCGCCGGAGTAGCTGGACTTCTGCCATTCGGAGCTAGCCATGCTTGTGTTCCATCTCTTCCTTGGCGGACCTGATCAACTCTCGTGAATCCTGCTCGGAGAGGGCTGTGGTGTCCATCTGTGAAATCAAGGCGCGGAACCTCGCGAGATGGGCTGGCGCATCGAAGAGATGGATGCCGTGGCCAGTGTCCATCTGCGCGGTGTCCAGCTCGGTGATCGACCCCTCCGCGTAGGTGAAGTTCTCGCTGGGGCTCGGGACGACACCAGCACTGAACGGCACCACTCGAATGGAGATGCTCGGATGTTCCGAGTCTACGCTGAGTGCCTTGAGCTGGTCAGTGAGCACCTTCGGTCCGCCGAACTGCATGTGCAGGGCTGCCTGATGGATGAACGCCGTGTAGGGCGCGGCCCCGGAGCGGACCACTCGCTGCCGCTGCATGCGGAAGGCCGTTCTGAGGTCGATCTCATGGTGAGGCAGCGGCGGGTAGGTCTGTGCGAACAGGGCTGATGCGTAGGCGCCGGTCTGGAGCAGGCCTGGAATGAAGGAAGTTGAGTACGTCGTCAGCCGCCGTGCACCACTCTCAAGCTCCGCAACCTCAAGGAAGTCCGCAGCCAGGCTGTCCCTGTACTCCTCCCACCTCGTGAGCCCCCGCCGCACACCCGTCGCGCCCACCGACCCCCGGCTGCGCGACCACACCGAGCCGCAGGTCGCCACTCTCCTGCGCGAACTGCACGAGCGCGGACGTCCCTTCGGCCTGCGCTGGGGCTCCGCCACCGTCACCGAGACGACCCTCGACGGCCGCATCCTGGTCGACTTCGGCAACGCGCCCGTGAGCACTCTGCTCAACCTCCTCGACCTCCTCCGTGTCCTCGAAGGGAGTGCGCTGGGATGAGACCGAGTACCGCCACCTTCCTGATCGGCGCCGCCTTCGCCGTGCTCCTCGCGCTCGCGTTCGCCACCGTCGCCCTGGGCGTGATCACGGCGCTCCGGCTGCCCAAGGCCGACGACCGCACCGACCCCGAGCGCCAGGACCAGAACCCGAAGCGAGGCATACCCGCCTGACCGCGCCGCCGCGCGGCGGCGCGGCCGAGCCGAGTGCCCCGACTCGGCTCGGCGGCAGGGAACCGTGCCCGTCCTGCCGCACGAGCAGCGGCATCACTCCTGCTGATGCGCGGTGAAGCAGACCGCATTGGACGTGATCGCGGCCGCGACTTCAGGATGGCCGCATGACCGTTTCCTCTGCTATCGCCTCTTTCGCCGTCGTGGCAGGCATGCTGACCATCATGCCGGGGCTGGACACTGCTCTGGTGCTACGCTCCGCCATCACCCTGGGCAGGCGCCGGGCCTTCGCGACGGCGCTGGGGATCCTCTGCGGGGTGCTCGTGTGGGGCGTGGCCGCCGCGGTCGGTGCCTCGGCGGTGCTCACGGCATCCCACCTGCTGTACGACGCGCTGCGCGTGGCCGGTGCCGGGTACCTGGCGTGGCTGGGGATCGGCATGATCCGTCGGACGCTCAAGGAGCGCGGCCGGCCCGCGTCGGGGGATGCGGCGGACGGAGCGGGAGCCGCGACCGCGGAGGCGACGTGGGTACGGTCCTGGGCGCGCGGGCTGGGCACCAGCCTGCTGAACCCGAAGAACGGCGTCTTCTACATGGCGATGCTGCCCCAGTTCATCCCCAGCGGCGCCCCGCATCTGCTGATGGGGGTCGTCCTGGCGACCGTGCATGACCTGGAGGGGCTGGTCTGGTTCAGCGCGCTGATATTCGGCACCCAGCTCGTCCGCCGGTGGCTGAACCGCGGCTCGGTGCAGCGGGTCATCGACGCGATCACCGGTACGGTACTCGTCGGCTTCGGCATCAAGCTGGCACTCGGGGACAGCTGACCACCGAGACCGACCGGTCGTGGACGGCACGGGCTCACCTGGACGCCCGCCCGCCGCGCCCGAGCACTCGGGCGCGGCGGAAGGAATGCCTTGCCGTCAACTCGCCGGGCAGCAACACAACTTGGATGTCGGGCCGTGTCGAGCGAGGTAGTGTGACCATATGAATCTCAGTGGCTTCCCCTTCACCGCCACCGACTGGAGCCAGGTCTGCGAGGAGCGCAAACCGGGTGAGAGCGGGGAGGTGACCAGCCGCGTGCAGCACTTCGGCGAGGTCCGGGTCCGCAGGGTGGACTACAGTCCCGGGTACGTCGCAGATCACTGGTGCCGCAAGGGGCACGTCCTGTACGTCCTGGAGGGCGAGCTCGTCACCACGCTCGACGACGGCCGCGTCGTGGTCACCGGCCGGGGCGGCAGCTACCAGGTGGCCGACGATGCCGAGGCGCACCGCTCCAGCGCGCCGAACGGGGCCAGCCTGCTGATCGTCGACTGACGAACGGGCAGCCTTCTCAAACAGCCGTGCGGGCATCCGCAGCTCCGCGTGGGCGTGGCAGCGGTACCGTCGACCGCATGACTGAACTCAGCGACTGGACGTACGTGGTGACCGACATCGAGGTCGACGGTCCGTGGGCGGGCCCGAACTCGATGCGGTCCTTTGCATCCGTTGCCGCGACGATGGACGGGCGGACGTTCGGCGAGTTCGAGGCCGTCCTCGAACCGCTCCCCGGGTCGGCGCCGAACCCGCGCACGAAGGAATGGTTCGATTCCGAGCCGGGCACGTGGGAGGCCGCGACCGCGAACCCGGAGCCCGTCGTCGACGTGATGAGCAGGTACGTGGAGTGGATCCGGTCGCTGCCCGGCCAACGGGCATTCGCAGCGGCGCCATTGTCGTTCGACGGCACATGGATCGACTACTACCTGCGCCGGTTCACCCCGTACGGGCTGCACCAGGGCCCGTACGAGCGGGATCGCCTCTTCCACGGACCGGCGCTGTGTCTGCGCTCGTACACGGCGGCACTGACCGGGCGGCCGGCCGCTGACCTTCCGGCGCCGAAGCTGCCCCCGCACTGGCTCGGCGATGTGGAACACACCCACAAGGCGATCGACGACGCGCGCGGCTTCGCCAACCTGCTGCATTTCCTCACCCGGAACGCCGGGACACCCGTGATCACGTTCGACGCGTGAGCAGGCATGCTGCACGACTGGTTCCAAGGGCTGGGGCGATCGGAAAGTCGGTGGAGGCGCCCGGAAGACGTCGATAGCGTCCAGGTTTTGATGACTGACTCCTGGGACACTATCGCCGACTGGTACGCGGAACTCCTGCGGGCCGGCTCCGCTCTGAACGACTTCAATCGTGACGCTCTACTGGAGCACCTCCCCGGCGAGCTGAGCGGCAATCGTGTCCTCGACCTCGGGTGTGGCGAGGGGATCATCACCCGTGCGGCAGCTGCCCGCGGGGCCTCGGCCACGGGCATCGACCCGTCCCCACGCCTGATCGAACACGCGCGGGCCGCCGGGACAACCGGGCCCGGCACGGTGGGCTACACCGTCGACGACGGGTGTGTACTCGACACGGTCGCCGACGACTCGGCTGACTGGGTGACGGCGGGGCTCTCCCTGAACCACGTGCCCGACCTCGATGCCGCGTTCTCAGCTGTACGGCGCGTGCTGATGCCCCAGGGCTCGCTGGTCTTCAGCATCCCTCACCCCACGAACTCGGGGGAGATGGCAGTCAGCGGCTCCTTGCGGTGGTCGCTGATCCTGCCGGTCGCGCGGACGGCTTTGAAGGGAACGCGCGTGCCGGGCCGGGTCGTCGCTATGACGCGTCGGCGTAGGCGAGGTGGGTGCCGCAGCCGGTGCAGCGGAAGAGCATCGCGCTTGCGCTCTGCCCGAGATGGGTCAGGAAGCCCTCGAGCTGGGATGCGTCGTGCCAGCCGCCCATGCGAAGGTCGGCCCGGAGCTGGTCGAGCGCCTCGGGACGGGCGGCGAGTTCGGCGTATCCGACCTCGCCGATGAAGGCGGCGGCGTCGTTGCAGTGGACAAGCCAGTGCGGGTCCTGCCAGGCGCGGAAGCCCGGGGTGCGGCGGGTGACCTGCTCAAGGGTCTCCCTGCTGACGCCGTCGAGTCCGTAGGAGTCGGAGAAGTCACCTTCGAATCGTTCGGCGGCGCTGCCGTCGGCGATGCACCAAGGGCAGAATCGCCCGCTGACGTCCTGGGCCGTGTAGAAGGTCGCGGTGTAGATCCAGCCCGTGGCGCGCTCGCAGCAGGCACAGGTCTCGGTGCTCTCGCGGATCGATCCGCTGGCGACGGGTTCGGGGTGGTAACGGAAGTAGGGCAGGTCAGCGCTCACCGGTGCGCCTGCCCCGCAAGGAGAGGGCCGCTTCGACGCGGGTGGTTCGTGTGTCGGTGGGCATGTCTGTGAGCCTCATGGGTCGCAGTCTGTCCGCAAGCACGCCCGTGATCAAGCAGTGAGAGTCGAGCTCCGCTGATCGGGAGTGGGGCAGAGTCGTTGGTGCCGGTGGCCGCCCGCTCACGTCTGAACGCCGGCCACCGGCACCCGTCCGTCAAAGCTCGGTGAGTTCGCCCAGGCCCAGGGTGCGCAGGGTGTGGTTGGCCATGCGGAGGTGGCCGGCGGCGTTGGGGTGGGCGGGGTCGTCGAGCCACAGGAGGGCCTCGCCGTCGGGGAACTCGGCGAGCCAGTGGGCCTCGTGGTCGACGAGCAGGGCGCCGGTGTCCGCGGCGAGTTCGCGGACGGCCTGGCAGTAGGCGGGCAGTTCGGCGCGGGCGGCGCGGCCGCCGTGGCTTACCACCAGGGGCGTGTGCAGGACGATCTGCGCGCCGGCGGACCGGTCGATGATCTCGCGCATGGCGTCGCGGAACTCCTTGACCCCGTCCAGCCCGGCCCGGGCGTCGTTGGTGCCGAGCGAGAGCGACAGCACGTCCGGTGCGAACCGCCCGATGACGAAGTCGTACGCCCCGAGGACGTCCGTGGCCTTCCAGGCGGACACGCCGCTGTTGACCACGATGTCCGTCAGCCGGTCCAGCTGCCAGCAGACGCGCTCCTGTACGTGCTCGACCCAGCCGCGGGCGCCGTGGGTGTGGTAGACGGCCTGGGTGATGCTGTCCCCGGCCATCACCCAGGTCATCGGGTTGTCCGAGAGTGCGACCATGCGCTGATTCCCCCTTGATCGTTTCGACCGCTGTTGATCGTTCGTCCTGTGTTGCAGCTGCCTGCGGCAACGCTCGGGAAGTGGATCCTATTCACACGTGATCGGGGGGAAGCGGCGCCCGGGAGGCCCGCGGCGATCGGCAACTGGTCGTCGGCAGTGGGGATCGCACCGAAGATCGCACCGGCCCGCCGGGCAGGGGCTCGGCGGGCCGGTGCGAGGTGCGAGGTGCGTGGGGCCGTGGGGGGCGAGGGGGCGAGGTGCGTGGGGGCGGGGGCGGCCCTCAGGGTGTTCCGGTCGGCCGGTCCACCCGGGCGAGGGCCTGTTGCCGGAGGGAGCGGAGCTGGTCGAGCAGTGGTCCGTCACCGCCGAGGACGGTCTTCTCGACGTCGCTCTGCGCCCGGCTGACGGCGGTGGCGAGCCCGGCCTGCTCCTGGCACCGGGCCGAGGTCTTGGCCAACGAGAGTTCGCCGCCGATCAGTTCGTGAGTCTTCGCCGGGTCGCCGCCGTCCTGCTGCACCCGCTGATCGATCACGGCGATCGGGTCGGCCAGGTGGCCGGCGCTCTGGTGGGCGGCGGACATGCAGTCGCGCCAGCGGCCCTCGGCGGCGGTGAACCGGCCGTCGGCCTGGACGGCGGTGACGACCTTGCCGCTGAGCACCTGGAAGGTGTTGTACAGGCGGAGGTAGTCGGGGCCGTAGAGCGTGGTGTCGGCCTGGATGAGGCAGGAGTCGCTGTTGTAGAAGAACTGCTGGTGGTCGGGCAGGTCGACGGTGACCCGGTGCGCGTCCGTCCCCAGCAGGGCGGACTTCCAGGCCTGGTCGGCGGCGTGGTCCTGGTTGGGGTCGGCGGTCTGCTTCAGGTTCAGGGCCGTGCTGATGACGCCGAAGCCGTCGTCGGCGGCCTGGTCGCCGCTGAGCAGCCCGTACGGGTTGGCGTCGACGCGGTGGTCGCCGGTGCTGAGGCTCTGGGGGCGGTACTCGAAGCCGCGCTCGCGCATGCAGGAGGTGACGAGTCCCTCCTCGGTGTTGTGCAGGGCGACGCGCTGCGGCTCGTCGTAGTGGGTGACGCCGCCGAAGGGGCGTGGCTGGGCCCCGGGCGGGGTGGTGCCGCCGGACGAGGAGCATCCGGCGGCACCGAGGCCCAGGAGGACCGCCGCGAGGGCGAGGGTGATCCTGGTCTTCATCGCTGGATCAGACCGTGCACCAGCGGTTGGAGAGGATCTGCGGCAGGTTGCTCTCGATCGTGGTCCAGCCCGTGCCGCGGTAGAGGATCCAGCCCTGGCCCGCGGCGTTCTTCTGGGCGTAGACGACGACGTTGCAGCTGTTGCCGTTGTTGAACGCCGAGCCGCCGAGGCTGTCGTTGAAGTTGGCGTACATGCTCAGGTCGTTGTTGTCCTGGTAGACGGTCTGGACGTTGCCGCTGTAGTTCGATCCCCAGTACACGCACAGGCCGCCCGCGTTGCAGCCGGCCGGCGCGGCCTCGGCGGCCGGGGCGACGACGCCCACGCCGACGACGGCGCTCGCGGCGACGGCGAGCGCGGCGATGGTCTTCTTGAACATGGTGGCTCCTCGAATCGAGTGAAGGTGCCTTGTGCCGACCGGTCCTGACGCTCCGTCGACACGTGCCAGCCTGCGTCAGGACCGGGGGCGATCGCCATCGGTGCGGACCGGCTGGGGACGGTGGGACGCCGTCCCACGCCCCGACCCGCGGCGTCCCCGGGCGTCCCGGACGAACTGCGGGACGGGGCGGCGCCGTTGGGGTATGGAACGCCGACCGGCCCGCCGGGCGAAGGGCTCGGCGGGCCGGGGTGGGGTGGTGGTGGGTCAGGCCCAGGGGTCGGTGAAGGACCGGCCGGGGACGGGCTTGGCAATGAGTGCGATGGCGGTGAAGAAGTTCACCTGGCCGATGGCGAGGGTGAGCGTGGCGAGCGCCTTCTCGTCGTAGTGGGAGGCGACTTCGGCGTACAGCTCGTCGCTGACGCGCTCGCCGTGCGGGTTGGGCTGGAGAGTGGCCTCGGCCAGGGCGAGGGCGGCGCGCTCGGGGGCGGTGAAGTACGGGGAGTCCTGCCAGGCGGCGACCGAGGCGATGCGCTCCTCGGACTCGCCGGCCTTGCGCAGGAACCCGGTGTGCAGGACGGTCAGGTAGGTGCTGCCCGCGATCTGGCCGGCCCGCAGCTGGACCAGGCTGATGGTGGCGCGCGGGATCGAGCGGTTGCCGACGGCCTTGAACAACGCGGCCGACACCTCGGCGAGTTCGGGGACGAGCTCGCCGGGGTCGGTGGCCAGGCGGGGGCGCAGCGGGATCTCGGCGGTGATCGAGCGGCCGGTGGTCGAATGGGCGGTCATCGTGGTGTTCCTCTCGGGAGCGTCGGGAGCAGTGGTGCTTCCACTGACCCGACGGATCCCGGGACGGATGTGTGACAGCTCGGGGAAACCCCGCTCAGCGCAGCACCGCCGGGGTCGGGCCGTCCGGGCGTACCGTGATGCTGTAGGCGGCCCCGGCCGGCCGGGAGCGGAACTCCAACACTCCCAGCGGAAGCAGCAGTTCCAGCAGCGCCGTGGTCTCCCGCACCGCGAACTGGGTGCCCAGGCAGGCGCGGGCGCCCAGGCCGAAGGGCAGGTAGGCGCCGAGCTGGCCGGGGCGGTCCGCGCCGGGGGTGAACCGGGTCGGGTCGAAGCGCTCCGGGGCGGGCCACAGCGCCGGGTCGCGGTGGGTGAGGTACGGGCAGACCAGCACGTCCGTACCGGCGGCGATCCGGTGCCCGGCGATCACGTCGTCCTCGACGGCGTGCCGGGGGAGCAGCCAGGCGGAGGGGTAGAGCCGGAGGGTCTCGCTGACCAGCGCCTGGGGGTCGGCGCCCCGGGCGCCCGGGTTGTCGTCGAGTAGCAGGAACAGCCAGGTGAGCGTGGTGGCGGTGGTCTCGTGGCCGGCCACCAGCAGGGTGACCAGCTCGTCGCGGATCAACCGGTCGGTGTACTCGGGGTGCTGGTCGGCCGCGTCGAGCAGGACGCGGAGCACGCCGGGCTCCTCGACATCCCGGACCGACCGCGCCGCGTCGATCGCCGCCTGGGCGACGGCGTCGATCCGGGCGAGGTCCTCGGCGACCGCGTCCCGGGCGTCCGCCGCATTGGTCGGCAGGGTCGGCATCGCGGCCACCACCCGTTCCACCGATCGCAGTTCGCCGTCCGTCCGGTCGTCCAGCGGCAGTCCGGTGAGCGCCCGCCAGACGGTGTCCAGGGCGAAGCCGCGCATCTCCTCGCCCACGTCGAAGGTCTCCCCGCTGCGCCGGTAGCCCTCCCAGCGCTCGGCGGTCCGGCGCGCCGCGGCGGCGATCCGCTGCTCGTGGCGGCGCATGCCCGTCCCGGTGAACTGCGACTGCAGCAGGCGCCGTTGACGCTTCCAGGCCTCGCCGGTGGCGGACAGCACGCCGTCGCCGACCAGCATCCGGGCCCGGTGCGAGCGCTTGACGTACCGGTCGGGGTGGCGGCCGAGCACGTGCTGGACGGCGGCCGGGTCGGTGACCAGGACGGTCGGGGTCGGGCCGAGCCGGAAGGCGGCGATGCCGCCGATGCCGCGCTGGGCGCGGGCCAGCAGGTCGACCAGCTGGGCCTCCTCGCCCCGCCACTGCTCGACGGCCTCGGGGGCCAGTTCAGGCACGGGGACGGTGTCCGTGGTCACCAGGGGTCTCCTCGACTCGGCCGACGTCAGACGAAAGGCGGGGCAAGCCCGAGGGCCGACTCTACGTCAGACGCGCCGTGGCGCGGCTGCGCCGCGGTCCGTCCCCCTCGACGGGCCCGCCCCGCCGGCCCGATCGAGGAAGAAGTGCCGAGTCCACCGCCACCGCACGCAGGGCGTGCGGCGGCGCCCGATCGACGACCTGACCGCGCTGCGATCCGGTATCTCGTGCGCCTGCTGACGAATGCGCCCTCTTCGCGCCGACCCGACGTCAACTTCGTGCACCAATGTTCGTCGGATCGGGTCATTTGTGGCGTTAACACGTCGAATGACTGCCCCGACCTGTGGCTCCCGCTAGAGTCTCTGACGTTTCCAGTCGTTAGTCCGCGAAGAACGAGGGGGAGCGTGCTGTCCGCCATCGCATGCCGGATAGCCCATCCGCTTCGGCTCTTGCGGGGAATCTCCTGATGTCCTTGCCGCGCGACCCGCGATGCAATTGACCCCGGGCCTGATCGGCTCATCGGCATATTCAGTGTTCGTGGTCGGAATGCCAATGCCGGCGCGGGGGAATTGTGTTCACGCCGCCATCGATGTCCACCGCCTGACCCCGGCCCGCGAAGCCGCCCCTCCCGCGCCCGCGCCGTCCCGCCATCGACCCCGGATTGGATCATGACCACCTCGCCCTTCGCCGTGCCGTGTGACCGGATCGCGATCACCGGGATCGGCTGTCGCCTGCCGGGACACGCCAACGACCACCGGGCCTACTGGCGCAACCTGATCGAGGGCCGGGACTGTCTCACCGACACCCCCGCCGACCGGTACGACACCGGCACCCTGGGCAGCCGGGACCGCGCCAAGCCGGGACGGCTGATCGGCGGCCGGGGCGGCTACATCGACGGCTTCGACACCTTCGACCCGGACTTCTTCGGCATCAGCCCGCGCGAGGCCGAGCACATGGACCCGCAGCAGCGCAAGCTCCTGGAGGTCAGCTGGGAGGCGTTGGAGGACGGCGGGCTGCGCCCCGGCGAGCTGGCCGGGCGGGACGTCGGCGTCTACATGGGCGCCTTCACCCTGGACTGGAAGATCCTGCAGTTCGCCGACCTCGACTTCGGCACCATCGCCGCGCACACCGCCACCGGCACGATGATGACGATGGTGTCCAACCGGATCTCGCACTGCTTCGACTTCCGCGGCCCCAGCGTCTCCATCGACACCGCCTGCAGCTCCTCGCTGGTCGCGGTCCACCTGGCCTGCCAGAGCCTGCTCCGCGGCGAGAGCGAACTCGCCCTGGCAGGCGGTGCGTTGCTGCACATGGCGCCGCAGTACACGATCGCCGAGACCAAGGGCGGCTTCCTCTCCGCGGACGGCCGCTCGCGGGCCTTCGACGCCTCCGCCGACGGCTACGTCCGGGCCGAGGGCGTCGGCGTGGTGGTGCTCAAGCGGCTCTCCGACGCGCTGCGCGACGGCGACCCGGTGCACGCCGTCATCCTCGGCAGCGGCGTCAACCAGGACGGCCGCACCAACGGCATCACCGTCCCCAGCGCGGACGCCCAGGTCGCCCTGATCGAGCGGGTCTGCGCCGAGGCCGGGGTGCTGCCCGGCAGTCTGCAGTACGTCGAGGCGCACGGCACCTCCACCCCGGTCGGCGACCCGATCGAGGCGGCCGCGCTCGGCCGGGTGCTGGGCATCGGCCGCCGCCCCGGGGACCGCTGCTACGTCGGCTCGGTGAAGACCAACATCGGGCACACCGAGGCCGCCGCCGGCGTCGCCGGGCTGATCAAGACCGCGCTGGCCCTCAAGCACCGCCGCATCCCGCCGCACCTCAACCTGGAGCGGCCCAACCCCGGCATCGACCTGGCCGCGCTGCCCTTCGAGATCCCCACCGCCCCCGTCGACTGGCCCGAACACCAGGGCCCGGCCCGCGCCGGCGTCAACTCCTTCGGCTTCGGCGGCACCAACGCGCACGTCCTGCTGGAGGAGCCGCCACTCCCCGCCCCGGCCCGGCCGGTGCCGCAGCCGGCCCGTGCGGTGCTGCCGCTGAGCACCCGGGACGCCGCCGGACTGCCCGAGCTGGCCGGCGCCGTCCGCACCGAGCTGGGCGCCGGGACGGCGCTCGCCGACCTCGGCCACACCCTGGCCCACCGCCGCCAGCACCTGCCCGAACGGCTCGCCGTGGTCTACTCCGGACGGCAGGACCTGGACGAGGCGCTGGCCGCCCACGAGCGCGGTGAGGCGCACCCGCGGGTGGTCCAGGGGCGTTCCCGGGAACGCCGACAGCGGCGGCTGGCCTGGGTGTTCACCGGCATGGGCCCGCAGTGGTGGGGGATGGGCCGGGGACTGTACGAGAGCGAGCCGGTCTACCGGGAGGCCGTGCGGGCCGTCGACCGGGAGATCCGCGAGCAGGCCGGCTGGTCGCTGCTGGAGGAGTCGGGCCGCGACGAGGCGGACTCCCGGATGGCCGAGACCTGGCTCGCCCAGCCCGCCAACTTCGCCGTCCAGGTGGGGCTTTCGGCGCTGTGGCGAAGCCACGGCCTGGTGCCGGACGCGGTGGTCGGGCACAGCACCGGCGAGGTCGCCGCCTTCCACGAGGCCGGGGTGTACGACCTGGCCGACGCCGTCCGGGTGGTGCTCGCGCGCAGCGGGCTGCAGCAGCGCCTGGCCGGGACGGGCTCGATGCTCGCGGTCGGCCTGCCGGAGGCCGAGGCGGAGCGGCGGATCCGTCCGTACCGCACCCGGGTCTCGCTCGGCGCCGTCAACAGCCCCTCCGCCGTGACCCTCGCCGGGGACACCGAGGCGCTGCGCCAACTGGCCGAGGAGCTCAGGCGGCAGGGCGTGTTCACCCGCTTCCTCGACGTCGAAGTCCCGTACCACAGCGTGCGGATGGACCCGATCCGGGACGAGCTGATCGCCGCGCTGGCCGGGATCAAGTCGCGCGAGGCGCAGCTGCCGCTCTACCTGACCGCCGACGAGGGGCTCGCCCGGGGGCCGGAGCTGGACGGTGAGTACTGGTGGCGCAACGTCCGCAACCCGGTGCGCTTCCGGGCCGCCGTCGAGCGGATGGCCGAGGACGGTCACCGGCTGTTCCTGGAGCTCGGCCCGCACCCGGTGCTCGGCCACGCGATCCGCGAGTGCTCCGAGCAGGCGCACACCCTGCCGTCGATCCGCCGGCACCAGGACGAGCCCGAGCGCTTCGCCCGCACCCTGGCCGAACTGCACACCCTGGGCGTCGAGTTGAGCTGGCACGCGGTGCAGCCGGCCGGGCGCCCGGTGCCGCTGCCGACCTACCCGTGGCGGCGCGACCGGTACTGGGTCGAGCCGAAGCCGGTGGAGCAGGTCCGGCTCGGGCGGGTCGACCACCCGCTGCTGGGCCGCCGCACCGCGAGCGCCCAGCCCTGCTGGAGCACCGCGCTGGACCCGGAGCGGCTGCCGTACCTGGCGGACCACCGGATCGAGGGACAGGTGGTCTTCCCGGCCGCCGGGTACCTGGAGATGGCCGCCCAGGCCGTCCGGGCGCTCACCGGAGGCACCGAGGTGGTGCTGGCCGAGGTCGAGCTGAACCGGGCGCTGTTCCTCTCCGAGCGCGAGCCGGTTCCCGTCCAGCTCGGCTACGCGCCCGAGGACGCCCGCTTCACCATCGCCTCCACCCCGGCCGGCGGCGAGCCCGCCGTGCACGCGAGCGGCCGGGTCCGCACCGGCCAGCGCCGCGCCCACCGGCCGGCACCGGACTTCGACGCACTGCGCGCCCGAGGCCGGCACGTCGACGGCCCGGACTGCTACCGGCGCCTCGCCGAGCGCGGCTACCACTACGGGCCCGCCTTCCAGGCCATCGCCGAGGCCTGGGTCGGGCCCGACGAGGCGCTCGCCCTGATCCGGCCCACCCCGCGGCTCGGCCCCGGGGCCGCCGACCACCACCTGCACCCGGTGCTGCTGGACGCCTGCTTCCAGACCCTGCTGACCACCCGGCTGCACGCACCCGAGGGCGGCAGCGTCCGGCTGCCGGTCTCTATCGAGGAGGTCCGGCTCGACCAGGCCGGCGACCGGCCGCTGTGGGCGCACGCCACCGTCACCCGGGACAGCGGCGAGGAACTCGTCGGCGACCTCGCCCTCTACGCCGAGGACAGCACCCCGCTCGGCCGGATCACCGGCTTCAAGGTCGCCGACGTCGCCCAGGCCTCCGCCTCGGTGGGCCTGGCCACCATCGACGGCTGGCTCACCGAACTCGCCTGGACGCCGGCCCCGGCGGCGCCGCTCGACCGGCCGACCGGTGACCTGCTGCTGTTCGCCGACGGCGGCGGCCTCGCCGAGCGGCTGGCCGCCCTGGCCACCGAGCGCGGCGCCCGCTGCCACCTGGTCCGACCCGGCGGCTCGTACGCCGTCTCCGACGGGGAGGCGACGGTGCGGCCCGACTCCGCCGAGGACCTCCGGCGGCTGTTCGCCGACCTGGACCCGGCGTACCGGACCGTCGTCCACCTGTGGAACCTCGACCAGCCCGCCCTCCACGCCACCGACCCCGGACAGCTCGACGGGCTCGCCACCCTCGGCGCCTACTCGCTGATCACCCTCGCCCAGGCGCTGCCCGCCGCCCGCCCTGACGGTCGACTGCACATCGTCACCCGGGGCACCCAGGCCACCGGGCCCGGCGACCGGGTCGAACCGCTCGGCGCCCCCGTCTGGGGCATCGGGCGGGTGCTGTGGCAGCAGGAACTCGTCGCCCAGCGCGGCAGCCTGGTCGACCTCGACCCCGCGCTCGACGCCGGGGAGCAGGCCGGGGCGCTGCTCGCCGAACTCGGTGCCGGGGAGGAGCAGGAGATCGCCCTGCGGGACGGCGGCCGGCTCACCAGCCGGCTGCGCCCGGCCGAGGGCCTCACCCGGCCGCTGCCGCCGGTCCTGCGCCCCGACGGCAGCTATCTGGTCACCGGCGCCTTCGGCGCGCTCGGCCGACTGCTCTGCCGCACCCTGGTCAAACGCGGCGCCCGGCGGCTGATCCTGGTCGGTCGCACCGCCCTGCCGGAACGCGCCGAGTGGCAGGGCGTGGACCCGGCGAGCCCGGCCGGGGAGCGGATCGCCTTCCTGCGGGAACTGGAGGCGCTCGGCGCCGAACCGCTGCTCGCCCCGGTGGACGTCACCGACGAGGCCGCCCTCGCCGGCTGGCTCGCCGACTACCGGCAGCGCCAACTCCCGCCGATCCGCGGGGTGTTCCACCTCGCCGGGCAGGTCCGGGACACCCTGCTGGCGCAGCTGGACCGCGCGGCCTTCGACGCCGCGTACAGTCCCAAGGTGGTCGGCGGTCACCTGCTGCACCGGCTGCTGGAGGCCGAACCGCTCGACCACTTCGTGCTGTTCGCCTCGGTCGCCTCACTGCTCACCACCGCCGGACAGACCAACTATGCGGCCGGGAACGCCTTCCTGGACGCCCTGGCCCATCACCGCCGCGCCGCGGGCCTGCCCGCGCTCAGCCTGGACTGGGGCCCCTGGGCCACCGGCATGATCGAGGAACTGGGCCTGGTCGCCCACTACCGCGACGCGCGCGGCATGAGCTCGCTGCCGCCGGAGGTCGGAACCGCCGTGCTGGAGCGCGTCCTCGGACAGGACCGGGCCCAGCTGCTGGTCGCCACCGTGGTCGACTGGCCGACCTTCCTCGCCTGGTACCCGGCCCCGCCGCCGCTGGTCGCCGAACTCGCGGCGAGCGCCGCCGAGCAGGCCCCGGCCGAGACCGGCGGCTTCCTGGACGCCTACCGCACCGCCGACCGGCAGGCCCGGCGGGAGCTGGTCACCAGGCGCTTCACGGCCGCCGCGGCGGCCGTCCTGCGGATCGGCGCCGAGCGGATCTGCCCGGACACCAGGCTCGGCGCGCACGGCCTGGACTCGCTGCTCGCGATGGAGCTGCGGGCCCGGGTGCACGCCGAACTCGGCGTCGCCCTGCCGGTGGTGGCGCTGCTCAGCAACGGCACCGTCGGCGACCTGGCCGACCTGCTCACCGAGGGGCTGGCCGAACGGCTCGCCGCCGATGGCGGCCCGGAGCAGGCCGAGGTCGAGCTCCACACCGACGAGTCCCGCTACCCGCTCACCCACAACCAGCAGGCGCTGTGGTTCCTGCGCCAGCTGCACCCGGACGGCTTCGCGTACAACATCGGCGGCGCGGTCGAGGTGCGCGCCGAACTCGACCCGGAGCTGGTGTTCGCCGCCTTCGCCTTCCTGGTCGCCCGCCACCCCGGACTGCGCGCCGCCTTCACCGCCGATCAGGGCCGCCCGGTCCAGCGCATCCGCGCCGAAGTCAACGCCGACACCGGGCTGTTCGACGTCGAGGGCCGCCCCTGGGAGGAGATCCACGAGCTGATCGTCCACGAGTACCGGCGGCCGTACGACCTGGCCGAGGACCCGCTGGTGCGGCTGCGGCTGTTCCGGCGCGGACCGGACCGCTGGGTGCTGATGAAGGCCGTCCACCACATCGTCTCGGACGCGATCTCCACCTTCACCTTCATCGAGGAGTTGTTCGAGGTCTACGAGGCGCTGCGCCGGGGCCGCACCCCCGAACTGCGCCCGGTGGCCGCCCGCTACCTGGACTTCCTCAACCACCAGAACCGCTTCCTGGCGGGGCCGCAGGCGCGGCGGATGCTCGACTACTGGCGCGGCCACCTGCCGGCCGGGATGCCGGTGCTGGCACTGCCCACCGACAAGCCGCGCCCGGCGGTGCAGACCCACAACGGCGCCTCCGAGTTCTTCCGGCTGGACGCCGAACTGACAGCGCGGGTCCACGAGTTGGCCCGAGCGCACAACGCCACGCCGTTCATGGTGCTGCTCGGCGCCTACTACCTGCTGCTGCACCGCTGGTCCGGGCAGTCGGACATCGTGGTCGGCAGCCCGGTCACCGGCCGTACCCAGGAGGAGTTCGCCTCCGTCTACGGCTACTTCGTCAACCCGTTGCCGCTGCACGTGAGCCTGGCCGGGGAGCCGACGGTGGCCGAGCTGCTGGCCCGGGTGCGGGAGAGCGTGCTCGGCGGCCTGGACAACCAGGAGTACCCGTTCCCGCTGCTGGTCGAGCAGTTGGGGCTGCAGCACGACCCGAGCCGTTCCGCGGTGTTCCAGGCGATGTTCATCCTGCTCACCCACAAGGTCGCGGTGGAGCGCTTCGGACACCGCCTGGAGTACATCGAACTCCCCGAGGAGGAAGGGCAGTTCGACCTCACCCTGTCCGCCTACGAGGACCGGTCGGACGGCTGCTTCCACTGCGTGTTCAAGTACAACTCCGACCTCTTCGAACCCGCCACCGTCCAGCGGCTGGCCGCGCACTACCGCAACCTGCTGGAGGCCATGACCAGGGCCGCCGAAGGCGAGCCGGTCGGCCGGCTGCGGATGCTGGACCAGGCCGAACGCCGCCGGATCCTCGACGAGTTCAGCGGCGTCGAGCGGCGGATCGACGACGCGGTGACGGTGCCCGAGCTGATCGCCAAGGCCGCCGCCGAGCACCCGGAGGCGGTCGCGGTGGTGGCCCCCGGCCGGGGCGCCGTCCGGCGGGTCACCTACGGCGAGCTCGACCGGCGCGCCGAGCGCACCGCCGTACGGCTGCGTGAACTGGGCGTCGGCGAGGGCTCGGTGGTCGCGGTCTGCCTGGACAAGTCACCCGAGTTGATCACCACCCTGCTGGCGATCTGGCGGGCCGGCGCCGCCTACCTGCCGCTCGACCCCGGACACCCGGCCGACCGGCTGGCGTTCCAGGTGGCCGACGCCGGGGCGGCCCTGGCCGTGGTGGACGAGTGGCGCCCGCTCCCGGCCGAACTGCCCGCGCCGCTGATCACCCTGGAGGAGCTGGAGCGACCGGCCACCGCTGCCGGGCCGCTGCCCGCCGCGGACCCGGACCGGGCCGCGTACGTGATCCACACCTCCGGCTCCACCGGGCGCCCCAAGGGCGTGCGGGTCGACCACCGCAACCTGGCCGCGGTCACGGCCGGCTGGCGCGAGCAGTACCGGCTGGACACCGAGGCCCGGGTGCACCTGCAGATGGCCGGGACCGCCTTCGACGTGTTCTCCGGCGACCTCGCCCGGGCGCTCGGCACCGGCGGCACCCTCGTCCTGGTCGACCGCGAACTGCTCTTCGACACCGCCCGGCTGCACCGGGTGATGCGCCAGGAGGCCGTCGACTGCGGCGAGTTCGTCCCCGCGGTGGCCCGCGCCCTGCTCGCCCACTGCGAACGCGAGGGCCTGCGGCTGGACTTCCTGCGGCTGCTGATCGTCGGCTCCGACTCCTGGAAGGCCGCCGAGCACCGGCGGCTGCGCGCCCTGTGCGGGCCGGACACCAGGCTGGTCAACTCCTACGGCCTGACCGAGGCCACCGTCGACTCCAGCTACTACGAGGGTACCGCCGAGGAGCTGGAACCGGGCCGGATGGTCCCGATCGGCCGGCCCTTCCCGAACAGCGCGCTCTACATCCTCGACCGCTACGGCGAGCCCGTCCCGGTCGGGGTGCCCGGCGAGCTGTGGATCGGCGGCGCGGGCGTCGCCGCCGGCTACCCGAACGACCCGGAGCAGACCGAACGGCGCTTCACCACCCTGGAGTTCGACGGCACGCCGCTGCGGCTCTACCGCACCGGCGACCTCGGCCACTGGGACACCGCGGGCACCGCGCACCTGCTCGGCCGGATCGACAACCAGGTCAAGGTGCGCGGCCACCGGATCGAGCTCGGAGAGATCGAGGCCCACCTCACCACCCGGCCCGAACTCGCCCAGGCCTGCGTCGCCGTCCGGCAGGACTCCTCGGGCGAAGCCGTGCTGGCCGCCTACCTGGTGGCCGCCGAGGGCGTCGAGCTGGACCGCCGCGAACTGCGCCGCCACCTCGCCGAACACCTGCCCACCGTGATGATCCCCGCCTACCTCACCGAACTGCCCGCCCTGCCGCTCACCCCGAACGGCAAGGTAGACCTCGCCGCCCTGCCGGAGCCCAAGGCCGACATCGGCGCCGAGCAGCACGAACCGCCCGTCACCCTCTACGAGATCAGGGTCGCCGAGCACTGGCGGAACCTGCTCGGCCTGGACGAAGTCGGCCTCCAGCACGACTTCTTCGAGCTCGGTGGCAGCTCCATTCGGCTGATCGAGCTGATCCACCACCTCCAGACCGAGTTCAACATCAGCATCCCGGTCGGCCTGCTGTTCAAGGTCACCACCCTGCACGGCATGGCCCGCACCGTCGAGCAGATCATCACCGGGGAGGTGGCCGGCGGCGAACCCCACCTCTGGTTCAACTCCGGTGCTCCCGAAGCCCGTACGGTCTTCTGCTTTCCCCCGGCCGGCGGCCACGGCCTGGTCTACCGGCAGCTCGCCGCGCACCTGCCCGAGCACCGGATCGCCGCCTTCAACTACCTGACCGGCGACGACAAGACCGCCCGCTACGCCGACCTGGTCGAGGCGCTGCACGAGCCGGGCCCGTACGTCCTGCTCGGCTACTCACTCGGCGGCAACCTCGCCTTCGAGGTGGCCAAGGAACTGGAACGGCGCGGCCGCACCGTCGGCTCGGTGCTGCTGGTGGACGCCTACCGGAGCCTGGCGGCCTTCGACCTGGGCGAGGAGCACGTGGCGGTCTTCGAACGGGAGCTGCGCGAGCACCTGCACCGGCACACCGGCTCGCGGATCGTCGCCCAGGAGACCCTGGAACAGGCCCGGGACTACCTGGAGTTCTGCAGCCGCACCCCCAACACGGGCACCGTGAACGCCCGGCTCGACGTGGTCTGCGAGCGCGAGCGCCTCGCCGTGCACGAGCGCGGCGAGCCCGGCTCCTGGCACGGCGCCTCCACCACCGGCACCGCCGTGCACACCGGCCACGGCGACCACGCCGAGATGCTCGACGGCGAGTTCGCGGCCCGCAACGCCGAACTGGCGGGCGCCATCCTGGCCGGAGGCGCCGTTGATGGCCGCAGCTGACCGCGGGCCGGACTGGTCCGCCAGGCACCGGGCCGACGGCGGCCCGCCCCGGGTGATCGTGATCGGGGCCGGCCTGGCCGGCCTCGCCACCGGCTGCTACGCGCAGATGAGCGGCCTGGAGACCCGGATCTTCGAGAAGCACGTGCTGCCCGGCGGCTGCTGCACCGCCTGGTCCCGGCACGGCTACCTGTTCGACTACTGCATCGACTGGCTGATCGGCACCGCCGAGGGCACCGGCGCCCACCAGGTCTGGCGCGAACTCGGAGCCCTGGACGGCAAGTCGGTGACCCACTTCGACACCTTCAACCGGGTCGTCGACGAGCACGGCCGGGCCGTCACCTTCCACACCGACCCGGACCGGCTGGAGGCCCACCTACTGGCCCTCGCCCCTGGCGACGCCGCGCCGATCCGTGCCTTCTGCAAGGACCTGCGCCGCTTCGCCGCGATCGACCTGCCCTGGGACCTCACCCCGCCGCCGCTGCGCACCCCGGCCGAACGGCTGCGCACCCTGCGTGCCCTGCTGCCCGCCTTCCGGCTGTTCTGGCGCACCGCGACCACCCCGATGAGCGGCTTCGCCGAGCGCTTCCAGGACCCGCTGCTGCGGCGGGCCTTCCCCACCATGTTCCTGCAGGAGCCGGCCGGCTTCCCGCTGCTGCCGTACCTGTACACCCTGGCCGCCGCGCACACCGGCAACGCGGGCTTCCCGCAGGGCGGTTCGCTCGGACTGGCCCGCTCGGTGGAGGAGCGGTACACCTCGCTCGGCGGGGTGATCGGCTACCGATGCCGGGTGGACCGGGTCCTGGTCGAGGGCGGCCGCGCCGTCGGTGTCGAACTGCGGGACGGCTCAAGGCACTTCGCCGACCACGTGGTCGCCGCCTGCGACGGGCCGACGGTGCTCGACCGGCTACTGGCGGGCCGCTACTCCAGCCCGGCCACCGACCGGCTGTACGGCGAACTGCTGGACAAGCCCGGCAACCTCTACCCGGCCGTGGTCTCCGCCTTCGTCGGCGTCGACGGACCGCTGCCGGCGGGCGAGCCGCACAGCACCACCTACCTGCTCCCGCCCGAGCAGGCCGCCCGGCTGCCCGGCTCGCTCCAGCACAGCCTGGTGGTGCAGCTGCGCTCCGACTACGCCGAGGGCTTCGCACCGCCCGGCAAGTCGGTGCTGCACTGCACCTACTTCAGCGACTACCGATCCTGGAAGGAGCTGCGGGTGCGCGACCGCCGGGCCTACCGGGCGCGCAAGCAGGAAGTCGCGGCGTTCGTCCGGGAGTTCCTGGTCCGGACCCACCCCGGCCTCGGCGGGCGGATCGAACTCGTCGACGTGGCCTCGCCGGTGACCACCGAGCGCTTCACCGGCAACACCTACGGCAGCATCCTCGCCTGGCAGGCCTTCTCCGAGGCCGAGGACGCCGCCAACCGCCTGGTCAACCGGGACCGGATGCGGCTGCCGGGCCTCAGCGGCTTCTCCATGGCCGGGCAGTGGACCTCGCTCGGCGGACTGATCCGGGCCGCCACCAGCGGCCGGTACGCCGCCCAGTACCTCTGCCGGGAACTCGGCCGACCGTTCCGGGCCTGGCCCAGCGACAACAGGGAACCCTGGCACGCGGGCAAATGGGGCCGCCTGCCGCAACTCGACCGGGCCACCGTGGGCCGGATGACCGTCGGAGGGCCGGAATGACGGGGACGAGCAGCGGCCGGCAGAGCATGGTGATCATCGGCGGCGGGCTCGGCGGCCTGTCCACCGGCTGCTACGCACAGATGAACGGCTACCGGACGCGGATCCTGGAGATGCACGAGCTGCCCGGCGGCTGCTGCACCGCCTGGGACCGCGGCGAGTTCACCTTCGACTGCTGCGTCAGCTGGCTGCTGGGCAGCGGGCCGGGTAACGAGATGCACCGGATCTGGCTCGAACTCGGCGCCCTGCAGGGCAAGCGGATGCGTAATTTCGACGTCTTCAACGTGGTGCGCGCCCGGGACGGGCGGGCCGTCTACTTCTACTCCGACCCGGACCGGCTGGAGGCCCACCTGCTGGACCTCGCCCCGGAGGACGCCCGGCAGATCCGGCAGTTCTGCGCCGGACTGCGCAAGTTCCGCGTGGCGCTGACCCGTTACCCCTTCCTCAAACCGGTCGGGCTGATGGGTCGCTGGGAGCGCTGGCGGATGCTGGCCTCCTTCCTGCCGTACGTCAACGTCATCCGCCGCTCGATCACGGTGCTGATGAGCGACTACTCGGCGCGGTTCCGCAGCCCGCTGCTGCGCGAGGCGTTCAACTTCGTGCTGTACGAGAAGCACCCCAACTTCCCGGTGCTGCCGACCTACTTCCAACTCGCCTCGCACGCCGGGCAGTCGGCCGGGGTGCCGGAGGGCGGCTCGCTCGGCCTGGCCCGCTCGGTCGAGCAGCGCTACCGGCGGCTCGGCGGGGAGATCACCTACAACGCCAAGGTGACCGAGATCCTGGTCGAGCGGGACGCGGCGGTCGGGGTGCGGCTCAGCGACGGCCGGGAGGTGCGGGCCGACATCGTGGTGGCGGCCTGCGACGGGCGGACCACCGTGATGGACCTGCTCAAGGGCCGCTACCTGAACGACACCTACCGCCGGCTGTACACCGAGACGCTCACCGAGCCGGGCATGGTCTTCCCCGGCTACCTGACCGTCTTCCTCGGCCTGCGCCGGCCCTTCCCGGCGGGCGACCCGTGCACCACCTACCTGCTGGAGGAGGAGTTCGCGGCGCGGCTCACCGGCATCCGGCACCCCAGCATCAACATCCAGTTCCGCAGCCGCCACTACCCGGAGCTGTCGCCCGAGTCGACCACCGTCGTCTACGCCAGCTACTTCTGCGACATCGCCCCCTGGCGGCGGTTGAGCACCGGCCCCGAGCAGGGGCCCCGGCTGCGGCGCGGCGAGGAACTGCACACCCTGCCGGTCGGCCGGGGCCGGGAGTACCAGCGGGAGAAGCGCCGGGTGCGCGACGCCGTCATCGAGTTCCTGGACGGGCACCACCCGGGGCTGAGGGACGCGGTGGCCGTCAAGGACGTCTCCACCCCGCTCACCCAGGTCCGCTACACCGGCAACTACGACGGCACGGTGCTCGGTTGGCAGCCGTTCGTGGAGAGCGGCGAGACCCTGGAGGAGGAGATCAAGCGTAACGGCCCGGGGCTGCCGGGTCTGGCCGACTTCTACCTCTCCGGGGTCTGGGCGACCACCGGTGGCCTGATCCGCGCGGCCGCCGCCGGCCGGCACGTCGTCCAGTTCATCTGCCGCGACGACCGCAGGCCGTTCACTGCCGAGGTGGACGACAGCGCGCCGCCGCCCACCCTGATCACCGAGCCGGTCGGACCCGACGACCGGCAGTTTGGAGTCACGTCATGAGGATCGAGAAGTGGGTCGTCCGGGAGCACCTGGACGGCGTGCCGGACGTGGAGCGGATGTACCGGAAGGTCGTGGAGGAGGTGGACGTCCGGCTCGCCGAGGACGAGATGCTGCTGCGCACCCGGTGGGTGTCGGTGGACCCGTACCTGCAGGGCATCGCGCTGGACACCCCGATCGGCGACCACATGGGCGCCGACTCGATCATGGAGGTGCTGGTGGCCGGGCCGGCCGCGCGGTTCGCGGTCGGCGACCTGGTCCAGGGCTTCGGCGGCTGGCGCAGCCACGTGATCAGCAACGGCGCACCCGTGCCCTGGCAGACCGGAACCTTCCCGATGGTGTTCCCGGCCTACCGCCGGCTGGACCGCGCGGACTACGACGAGCAACTGCCGGTCACCACCGCGCTCGGCCTCCTGGGTGGGCCCGGGATGACGGCCTGGGGCACGGTGGAGAAGTTCCTGGACGTGCGACCCGGCATGACCGTGGTGGTCAGCGGGGCCAGCGGCGCCGTCGGCTCGGTGGTCGGGCAGCTCGCCAAGCACCGCGGTGCGCGGGTCATCGGCACCACGGCGACCCCGGCGAAGGGGGACTGGCTGCGGGAGCTGGGCTTCGACGAGGTGCTGCACTACCGCGACGGCGACGATCCGGAGCGGGTGGCCAAGGAGCTGGCCGGGTTCGCCCCGGGCGGGGTCGACCGCTACTTCGACAGCCTGGGCGGCACGCTCACCGACGTGGTCTTCGGGATGCTCGCGGTGGACAGCCGGGTGGCGGTCTGCTGGCAGTGGGGGAGCCAGGTCGGCGGCGAGTGGGCCGGGCCCCGGCTGCTGCCGATGATCATGTTCCCCCGCACCACGATCCGCGGCGTCTTCTCGCTGGAGTGGTTCACCGAGGAGAACTGGGCCGCGCTGCGGCGGGACCTCGGGGCGCTGGTCCGCAGTGGGGACCTGCGCTACCGGCAGACCGTCCACCAGGGGTTCGACGGCATTCGGGCGGCGTACCGCAGCCTCTACGTGGACCGCTCGGCGAGCAGGGGGAAGGTGCTGGTCGAGCTCTGACGCACCGTCGGTTCTGAAAGAGTTTCAGTGTAGTGATTGACTAGTGTTCTACTAGACCATAACAATTCAGGGGCAGGCCTCAACGATGCGAGGAGATGCCCCGTGATCGAATTCCATGTGGACCGGGCGGACAGCCTCCCGGCCTTCGCGCAGCTCGTACGCCAGGTGCGGGAGGCGCTCAGGCTGGGAGTGCTCAAGCCCGGGGACCGGCTGCCGGCCGTGCGGGACGTCGTCGTCTCGTGCACGGTCAACGCCAACACCGTGCTCAAGGCGTACAAGGAGCTGGAGCACGTCGGCCTGGTCGAGGCCCGTCAGGGGTCCGGCACCTTCGTCACCGGCTCGCTCGGCGCCGTCGACCCGCACGACATGGCCCGGCTGCGCAGCGGCCTCACCCGCTGGGTCGTCGAGGCCCGCCGGGCCGGGCTGGAGGACGAGGACGTCAAGGCCCTGGTCACCGCGGTGCTGGCCGAGGAGCCGGCCGCAGCCGAGCGTGCTGCAGCCGAGCGGGCCACCGCCGAGCGGGCCGCCGACGGGGCCGGCTGGCACGGGGCGCAGGCGTGACCGCCGTCGAAGCTGCCCTGACGGTGCGCGGGCTGACCAAGAGGTACCGGGGCGTCACCGCCCTGGACGACTGCACCTTCACCCTTCCGGCCGGCGGGGTGGCCGCCCTGGTCGGCGCGAACGGCGCCGGGAAGTCGACCCTGATGAGCATCGTCAGCGGCATGCTGGAGGCCACTGCCGGGGACTACCGGGTCGGCGGCCGGGTCGTGCTGCTCGCCCAGGACAAGCCGCTCTACCGCGACTTCCGCGTCGCCGACATGCTGGACTTCGGCCGGCACACCAACCGGGTGTGGGACCGGCCGCGTGCGCTCGCCTGGCTGGAGCGGTTCGACATCCCGCTCGACCGGCGCTGCGGCAAGCTCTCCGGCGGGCAGCAGGCCCAGGTGGCGCTGGCCGTCGCGCTCGGCGCCTGCCCCTCGCTGCTCCTGCTGGACGAGCCGCTCGCCAACCTCGACCCGGTCGCCCGCAAGGCCGTCACCGGCGAACTGCTCGGCGAGGTGGCCGAGACCGGGATGACCGTCCTGCTCTCCACCCACGTGGTGGCCGAACTCGCGGGCGTGGGTGACCACTTGCTCCTGCTCGCGCACGGGCGCAACATCCTCGACGGCGACGCCGAGGACCTGCTCGCCCAGCACCTGCGGCTGACCGGCCCACGGGCCGACCGGCCGCCGGTCGAGGGCGAGGTCGTACACGAGAGCCACACCGGCCGGCAGTCCACCTTCACGGTGCGCACCCTGCTCGGCGCGGCGACCCCGCTGGAGGCCCCCGGCTGGACCGGGCACCCCGTCACCCTGGAGGACATCGTGCTCGCGTACCTCAAGACCTCCCTCGGGGAGGCTGTCCGGTGAGTGAACGGAGTGAGCTCACCATCGTGAGGTGCGCGTGGGCGAATGCCCCTGCTGAGCGAAGCGAGGCGGGCGCATGAGCGCCCCGACCACCACCCCGCCGCCCGCCGCCGCCCGCGACAACCTGTGGCGCGGCATCCTCTGGCTCACCTGGCGCCAGCACCGCACGGTGCTGATCGGCGCCACCGCCGTGACCGCCGCCCTGCTCGTCTGGATGGCCGTCAACGCCTCCGACCTGCAGAGCGCGATCGACCTGTGTCACGGGCCGGACTGCGCCAAGGCCGTCGCCGACGAGCGGCTCGCCCGGATCAGGGACGGCGCCGACATCGCCGGCTACCAGCTGAGCCTGGTGGTCTTCCTGCCCGCGATGCTCGGCATGTTCATCGGGGCGCCGCTGCTGGCCCGGGAGTACGAGCAGCGCACGCTGATGCTCGCCTGGTCGCAGGACATCACCCCGCTGCGCTGGCTGTTCGGCAAGCTCGCCGTGCTCGGCACCGTCATCGGCGGGCTGGCCGCCGCGCTCGCCGGTGAGTGCCAGCACGTCACCCAGCTGGTTCACCTCGCCGACCGGCGCAGCCTGTTCGAGGGGACGCTGTTCCAGGCCGGCGGCTGGATGCCGCTCACGCTCGGCCTCGGCTGGGGGATGTTCGGCGTCGCGGTGGGCGCCGCGCTGCGCCGGGTGCTGCCCTCGCTGGTCGTGGTGCTCAGCGCCTTCGGCGGGCGCACCACGCTGATGGAGCAGCTGCGCCCGCACCTGATGGACCCGGTGACGCGGACCGTCCCGTTGGGGCCGGACCGGGGCGCGGGCGGCGACCCGTTCGCCGCGGTGCCCAACGAACTGGTGCTGGACGGCGGCAAGGCGCCGTTCGTGGACGCGGCCGGGCAGGTCCACCCGTACAGCGAGGTGATGTCGCACGCCTGCGGCAGCATCCCGGACGGGCGGGGGGACGCCTTCTTCTCCTGCCTCAAGCAGCAGGGTTATGTCGGGATGCAGCAGAGCCTGCAGCCGGAGGGCCGGCTGGGGACCTTCCACCTGATCGAGAACGGGATCAACCTGACGCTGTTCGTGGTGTCGCTGGCGGTCACCTGGTGGCTGGTGCGCCGGGGGCGGGCCGCGGCGTAGCGGGGCCGGGTCCGGTGTCGGCTGATCGGGTGCTACCGCTGGGTCGTCAGTGTTCGGTTCGGGCGGCGCGGGTGGCTCAGGTGGCTCGGGCGGCGAGGAGCGGGCCGAGGACCTGGGTGCCGGGGCCGGTTCGGCCGCCGGGGCCGGGCAGTTCGGTGGTGTTGGCGGCGGTGAGCGGCCTGCCGCAGTGGCCGCAGGCCGTCACGGGCGTGGTGTCCCGCCCGCAGTCCAGATGGCGGATCCGGGCCGGCGGGCCGGCCTCGCCCGCGTACCAGCGGTCGCCCCAGGCCATCAGCGCCATCAGCACGGCGTGCAGTTCGGCGCCCTTCTCGGTGGCCCGGTACCCCTCGCGCGGCGGGTGCTCCTGGTAGCGCTCGCGCACCAGCACGCCCTCTTCGACCAGCCGGGCCAGCCGGGCGGCCAGGATCTTGCGGGAGATGCCCAGGCCCTGGGCCAGGTCGTCGAAGCGGTGGATGCCGGTCAGCACGTCCCGCATGATCAGCGCCGTCCAGGCGTCGCCGAACAGGTCGGTGGCGCGGGCGATGGAGCAGGCGACGTCGGTCCGCCCGGCTGCGCACCCCGGACGAGGTCACCGCCGCGCTGGCCCGGCACGGCCTGCGCAACCAGGACATTTGCGAGTTCAAGCCGCGAAGCCCGCTCAACCTGGTCCGGGCGATCCTGGCGCGCCGAAGCGGCCGGATCGCCGATGAGGAGATCCCGCCGCTGGTCGACTTCGTCCTGTCCCCGGCTGTCCGGCCGCAAGTGACCTACCTGGGGTACGCGGTGAAGCGCTGGCCGGTGGACCGCTAGCCGGTGATGCCCGCGGCGCGCAGGCGGCGTTCGACGTCCGCCCACTCGGGGGTGACCGGAGTGGGCGGGCGGCTGCCCATGGCCTTGTCCTTGAAGCCGCTGGAGGTGGAGACGCAGACCACCGGGCCCTCGCCCAGGGCCTCGTCGCCGAGGCTGCGCAGGCCGGCCAGGCCGGCCGCCGAGGACAGTTCCGCCCACAGGCCCGCGCGGGCCAGCTCGCGCTGGGCGTCGGCGAGTTGGCCGTCGTCCACGGTCAGTGCCCGGCCGCCGCTCTCGCGCACCGCGACCACGCCCCGGTAGCCGCTGACCGGGGAGGCGATCGAGTAGGCGTCGCTCGGGCCGACCGTCACGCGGGTGGCCGGGGCGCCCCGGTCGATCGCTCGCCGCAGCGGGCCGGAGGCCGCGGACTCGCAGGAGAAGACGCGCGGCACCCGGTCGGCCAGGCCGAGGCGGCGCAGCTCGGTGAAGCCCTTCCAGACACCGAACAGCAGCTCGCCGTACCCGGTCGGCACGAACACCGCACTCGGCACGCCCACGTCCTGGAAGATCTCGTACGCCACGGTCTTGTAGCCCTCGGGGCCGTAGGCGTGGCCGGTGTGGGTGGTGGTCAGGTTGCTGACCGGGTGCAGGCCGAACCGCTCGACCACCTGCCGCAGCAGCGGCCAGCGGGCCTCCCACGGCACCGGCAGCACCACCGCGCCGTAGGCGTTGAGGAACGCGTCCACGGCCGGCGGCACGTCGGGGCCGGTGAAGACGACGCAGGGCAGTCCGGCGCGGGCGGCGTAGGCGGCGGCCGAGGCGCCGTGGTTGCCGGAGGAGGCGACCGCGATGCCGGGCGCGCCGACACCCACGGCGGCGCCGGCGGTGCAGCGGTTCAGCCGGTCCTTGTGGCTCCAGGTGGGGTTGCGGGACTCGTCCTTGATGTGGATGCCCGGCTGGATCTCCACCAGCGGGGTGGCGCCCTCGCCGAGGCCCGGCGCGAGCAGCGGGGGCAGCAGCGGCGCCCACCGCTCCAGTCCGCCGCGGGCCTTGGCGGGAGCGAACAGGCCGGCCGGGTCGGCCTTGTCGTAGGCGTAGTCGACCTCGACGGGGTAGGAGACGTCCTCCGAGCCGGTCCGCGGGCAACCCGCGGTGAGCGGGGGCCAGAGCGGGTAGTGGAGGTCGGGGTCGCCGAGCGAGCGCTGGCCGGTCGCGAGGGAGTTGTCTGCTGCCATGTAAGCACCATAGCTGTGTTTCAGGTGCTACAGGGTGGGGTTTTTGATTCCCCTGCGGGCGGGCACACTCACCGGGAAGTCGGAGACCGGACAGGAGCTGGGGGCGGCATGGACAGCGGCATGCGGGCGATGGTCGACGCGGTGGGCGAGGCGCGGCGGCAGTTGCGGGAGAACGCGCTGCCGAAGGCGCGGGACACCGGCCGGGAGAAGGTTCCGGAGGCGGAGGAGGTGGCGCTGTTGGGGGCGCTCGCCGCCCTGATGGAGAGCGCGGGGGACTTGGCCTACGCCGTCGCCGATCGGATCTCCCCGGACAATTCCGAAGCATATGTGCAGGCGTCCAGGCGCTTGGGTCGCGAGGCCCGCAACCTGCGGGACGAGGAGCGGAAGGCCAACAGGCGGGCGAAGTGACGCCGCCGGCGCCCTCTGCGTGGGCGCCGGCGGACGTGGGTCAACCGCCTCAGCGGTGGCCGGCGAACTGCACCACCTGCTGGTACGTCGGCCGGTTCTGCCAGGTGGTCTTGTCGTCCGTCACCCCGCCCAGCGGCCGCTGGATGATGGTGTCGGCGCACCACTGGTCGCCGGCCGAGCAGTCGCCGTCGCCCGGGTAGACCTGGGCGGGGGTCTGGGCGGCCGCCTGGCTCAGGGTGTTCAGCAGCACGTTCCGGCAGGCAGTCAGGTCGCCCCCGCCGCAGAACGGGCGGGCCAGCGGTCCGGCGACCGGGTCGCCGAGGACGGACCGCAGGTCCTTGTCCAGGTAGCTCCACCAGCCGTACTGGAAGGCCGAACCCTTGTGCGGGATGGACTCGTTGGCGCTCACCGGGCCGCCGGCGGCGGCGCCGGTCTGCCCGCCGGAGGGCGATTCGTTGATCTGCAGTGCGCCGGTCAGGGCGGCGAACAGCTGGTCGCCGAGCCCCGGCCGCATGACGCCGTCGGCGACCAGCGGCCACCAGGCGTCCATCACCCGGATCGCGGTGGCGTCCGCGTAGGTGTGGCTGCCGGCCGACGTCTCCTTCCGCTGGCCGCCGTCGGCGAGCCAGGCCTCCAGCTGTTGCAGCGCGGTGAGGGTCGCCGGGTCGGTGACCGGCCCGCTGCGCAGGACCTGGATCAGGTCGGGGAGGACGTCCTCGGCCCGCAGGTCGGTGAGCGCGGCGCTCTCCATGGCCTGGGTGAGCGAGACCCGGCTGACCTTGCCGCCGTCCTTGAGCAGCGCCTTGACCCGGTCGTCCAGCAGGTTGGCGCGGTGCACCGAGCCGTTGCCGAAGCCGGCGGTGGTGTAGCCGTCGGCCTGCTTGTTGTTCCAGGAGACGTAGTAGTCCTGGTTGACGGACTGCGGGTGCTCGGCGGGCGGGGTGTACCGGGCGGTGTTGGTGGCCGGGTCGAAGTCGGCCCACTCGTAAGCCGGTTGGGCGAGGACGGGCAGGCCGGCGTCGACGCCGGCGGCGCGCACCGGGTTGCTGCCGGAGTTGTAGTACGCGATGTCGCGGGAGTCGGCGTAGAACCAGTTGAAGGTGTAGTTGATGTCCTGCGCCGCCTGCTGGAAGCTCGGCGCGTCGTGGACCGCGCCGGGGTCGTTCAACTCCTGGAAGCCGATGATGGAATCGGCCTCGTGCCGGTAGGTGGAGCGCAGCGAGGTGAACGCGACGGGCATGCCGCCGACGGTGCCGCGGGCGGTCACCAGGCCGTAGTCGGAGCGGTACATCACCAGGGTGTACGAGCCGGCCGGGGTGGAGTCGGCGGTGGTCGGGTTCCACGCGTCCTTGCGTTCCAGCCGGTCGAAGGGCAGGCACTGGCCGTGCCAGAGGTAGGAGTTGGCGGCGGTGGTGACCGGCGAGCCGTCGGTGGTGCAGAGCGGGACGGCGTAGGTGTCGGTGATGTCCTGCCCGGCCGAGGTGGCGCTCCAGGCGTAGTCCTGGCCGCGGCCGAGCTGCACGTAGAAGCTCAGGCCCGCGAAGGCCGCGCCGCGCGCGCTGATCCCGGGCCCCTGGATCTCCTCCAGCATCAGCAACTGCGGGGCGAAGTAACCGGTTTGCGGGCCGAACACGGCGACCGGGTGGCCGTCGTCGGTGTGCGCGCCGGAGACCAGCAGGGCGTTGGACATGCCGTGCTTGGCGGTGAGCAGGTTGCCGGGCAGGACGCCGTTCGCGGTGGTCGTGGCCGACCCCGCCGAGCCGGTGGCGTCGTAGATCATCCGCTCGGGCACCACCGAGCCGGGGTCGGGCAGCGCCTGGCCCTGCGGCTGGTCGGGCACGGTGGCGTACGGGAAGCTCTGCCCGTCGTGCAGGGTCTGCACCGCCTCGGGGTCGTCGGCCTCGCGCAGCGACTTCCAGAGCGCGTCCCCGGCGTCCTTGCCGTAGCGGGCCTCGGCGGCCGACTTGACCTGGGCGGAGGCGAGTTCGTTGCCGCCGCCCGCGCCGAACAGCGCGCCGACCACGGAGGCCAGGGCGACCAGGTCGGTCAGCTTGAACGGTTCGATCGAACCGGCGTTGGTGATCGGGTCGATGTGCCCGGTGAGGTCGTACTCGCCGGGGAAGGTGCGGCCGTTGTACGCCTGCGTGGCGTACTGGTTGACGCCGTCGAGGTAGGCGTTCGCGTCGGCGAGCGCCTGGGCGGCCCGGCCGCCGCGGGCGGCGAGCGCGTCGATCTGCTGCTGCAACTCGGCCTCGGTGTACGGCGCGGCCTGCCAGAAGCTCTGCTCCAGCTGGCGGTTGGCGGCGGCGCCGCCCGCGAAGCCGGACAGCTCGCCACGGCCGACGTGCCGGAACAGGTCCATCACCCAGAGCCGGTCCTGCGCGGCGGCGTAGCCCGCGCCGAACTCGGTGCCGTAACGGGTGGTGCCGGTGATGTGGGGTATACCGGCGGCCTTGTCGCGCACGATGGTGACGTCCGGGCGCGGGGAGGTGGTGCTGGCCACCTGGTCGGCGGGGACGCCGAAGGAGGCGTCGTTGAAGAAACCGCGCAGTCCGGCCTCGGTGAGCCCGGGGTACCCGGAGGCGAGCGCCGCGTACGGGCCGAGCTGGTCGTCGGTGTGGGCGGGGCGGCTGCCGAACATCCGGTTGAGCAGGATCTCGGCGAGCGTCGCGTTGCCGTTCTCGCCGGGCGGGAGGATGTCGGTGCAGTGGCCGCCGCAGTAGTCGGCGGCGGCCGTCGTGGTGTCGGTGGGGACGGCGGTGGCGGTGGTGGGGGTGGTCAGGGCAGCGGTGACGAGCAGGGCCGACGCGAGGGCGGCGGCCGGGAATCGGAGGCGGTGGGGGCGTGGGCGCAAGGCGAGCTCCTCCGTCGAAGCCACGGGGAGTCGACGGTAGGGGCGCTACTGGACGGTTGGCTAGTGGCGTGCATGCCATTTCGCGATTGCCGCGCCGGAGTTGACGGTCGGACGGATGGGGGCCGGGCTGACTGTCGGTGGCGTCGGCTATGGTCACTCGCGTCGGCGGAAGATCGTTTGTCGGTCGGCGGAGGAGGAGGGTGGGAGATGGCGGGGTCGTGGTCGGTGTTCGGCCCGTGCGAGTTGCTGGACGGCGCGGCTGAGGAGGTGCTGCGCGCCCTGGAGCCGGAGGCCTTCGCGAGCCGTCGCCACTTCTGGCCGATACGGGTGGACGACGGGCACATGGGCAGCTTGCCGGAGTAGTGGTGGCCGCTGGGGTGAGGAAATGAGCGGGAGTGTGTCGGGTCGGTCGCCGCTGGGGGTGGTGTGGCGGCGGAAGAAGTTGCTGGTCCTGCCGGGGGTCACGGTGGCCGTGGTGGGCGGGGCGGCCGGGCTGGTGGTGTGGGCCGAGGTGCTGCTCGGGGGGAGCCTGGTGCTGGGGGTGGCCGGGCTGGTGGTGCTGTCGTTCCTTGCCGTCTTCGGTCATGCGGCGCTGCTCATCGCGGCCGCCGACGCTCTGCGGGGGCGGCCGGTGGGGGTCGGGTCCAGCTACGGGCGGGCCGCCGGGCGGGTGCCGGGTATTGCCGCGTGGGCGCCGATCGGTGCGGCGCAGTTGCTCGGGGCGGTGTCGGTGGTCGGTGCGGCGTGGTCGTTGGGGAGCTACCTGGTGGTGCCGGCGATGGTGCTCGACGGGGTCGGGGTCCGTGATGCGATGCGGGGTTCGCGAGAGACGTACCGGCGTGACCGTGCGGGGTTCATGCAGGGGACGAGTGTGCTGGCGACGCCCTTCCTGCTGACGTTCCTGCCCTCCGTGGTGGTGTTCTTCGTCGGGCTCACGGCGACCGACCGGAGGCTCGGGGCGATGCTGGTGGGCTGTGCGGGGCTGTTCCTGGGAGCCGGAGCGACGGTGACGGCGAGTCTGTTCGGGGTGTTCCGGGCGCGGCTGTACCTGGAGTCGAAGGGGGCGGTGGTCGCGGCGGAGCCGGTGTCGGACGTGTCGCCGGTGGAGTAGCGCGGGCGGTCAGCGGTCAGCGGTCAGCGGTCAGCGGTCAGCGGGCTGCCGCGAGGCGGGCGCGGATGGTGCCGGCGTGGCCGATGCGGCCGGTGCGGACGGTGACCAGGAGGTCGGTGCCGTCGGTGAGGCCGTCCGCGGGCGGGTCGAGCCGGCTGCCCTCGTGCCAAGGGATGTCTCGGGGCGGGTGCACCGGGCCGTCCCTTCCGCCGGCTGCCGCACGTTTCCGGGAGGACGTCCGATCACCCGCCCCGCGACCGGGGGCGGGGCGGTCAGGGCTTGAGCACCAGCCGGATCGGGTTGCCTTCCTTGCGCTCCAGGGACTCCACCGCGCGGGCGGCCTCGGCCAGCGGGAAGGTGCCGCTCACCGAGTGGGAGAACTCCAGGCGGCCGCCGCGGACCAGGTCGACCAGGTCGATGACGTCCTGGCCCTCGGAGCCGTAGTGGCCGAGGATCTGCTGGCGCAGGTAGCTGACCAGGGTGCCGTTGGTGACGGTCAGCGGCTTGTCGGTGAGGCCGACGAGGACCAGCCGGCCGCGTTCGCCGAGGGCGGCCATGGCCTGCTCGCGCACCGGGGCGACGCCGGCGAAGTCGAAGGCGGCGGAGAGTGGGCGGCCGCCGGTGGCCGCCCGCAGGTGCTCGGTGAACCGGGGGTCGGCCGGGTCGAGGGCGGCGTCGGCGCCGAAGGCGAGGGCACGCTCGCGGGCGGCGGGGAGCGGGTCGACGGCGACGATCGGGAAGGCGCCGATGGCCCGCAGCAGCTGCACGCCGTGGGCGCCGAGCCCGCCGACGCCCCAGACGCCGACCGCCTCGGCCGGGCGGACGGCGCCGGTGGTGGTGATCGCGGCCCAGGGGGTGGAGACCGCGTCGGGGATGAAGCAGGCCTGCTCGAAGGGGAGGTCGTCGGGGATCGGCACCAGGGTGGTCGCGGTGGCGAGCGCGTACTCGGCCCAGCCGCCGTCGTAGTCCACGCCCCGGGTGTACACCACGCCGTCGCGGGTCTCGCCGGCCTGCAGCAGGATCCGGTCGCCGGCGGCGGCGCCGGTCACGCCCGCGCCGAGGGTGTGGACGGTGCCCGCCACCTCGTGGCCGAGGGTGACCTTGTCGCCCTTGAGGTGGAGCGGCCTGAGCATGCCCTCGATCAGGTGGACGTCGGAGAGGCAGACGCCGGCGGCCTCGACCTTGATCAGCACTTCGCCGGGGCCGGGCGACGGGACGGGCACCTCCTCGACGGCGAAAGCGCCCTTGGCGACGTCGAGTCGGCCGGCGAGCATCGTGGCGGTCATCGGGACTTCCCTTCTGTCGGGAGCGACGGGGCCGGGAAGTGCCTCGCCGCACCAAACTTGCTTGTTGTCCAACAAGCAAATTCAACCCTAGCGTGGTGCTATGTCCACGCACGATGAAACGGCCGCCCCGATGAAGGCGCCGCAGGACGCCGTCCGGCAGGAGTCCCCGGCGCAGGAGTCGCCACGGCAGGAGTCCCCGCCGCGCCGCACCCAGGCCGAGCGGCGGGCCCGCGCCGAGGCGGCGCTGCTCGCCGCCGCCGCCCGGCTGATCGCCGAGCACGGCAGCACCGGGGTCACGCTCGCCAGGGTCGGGGAGGAGGCGGGCTTCAGCCGCGGCCTGGCCACCCACTACTTCGGCTCCAAGGCCGCCCTGCTGGCCCGGCTCCAGGAGGAGGCACTGGCCGAGGCGATGGCGGCGGCCGCGCCGGAGCGCAGCGGTGCCGGCGCGGTGGCGGAGCTGTGCGCCTTCGCGCGCGGCTGCCTGGAGGGGGTGCGCAACCCGACCGACCTGGGCCGGGCCTTCGTGGTCCTGGGCGCCGAGGCGCTCGCCGGCTCCTCCGAACTGACCGCTGCGGTGGCGGAGTTGGACGAGCGTACCCGAGGCTGGGCGGCGGAGGTGGTGGGGCAGGGGCTGGCCGAGGGCGAGGTGCGCGCCGGGGTGGACCCGCGGGCGTTCGCGCTGGCCCTGGTGGGCCTGACTAAGGGGCTGGTGGTGCAGGCGGCGGCCGCGCCGGAGGCCTTCGACGTGCCGGTGGCGGTGGGGGAGGCCGAGCGCTGGATCCAGCTGGCGCTCACCGGGGTCTGAGGGCGGGCCCTGGCGGCGCCGCCCGACCGCGGGCCCGGGCCGCGCGGCCTACCCGGCCTCCCCGCGGGCGAGGGCGGCCACCGCGTCCGGGGTGGCCGGGGTGGCCGGGGTGGAGGCGGCGAACTCGCCCGGGCCGTCGGCCATCCGGAGCGCAACCTCCGACAGTGGGTGGATCCGGTGGCTAACCGGCAGCGGGGTCGGTCCGGCTGACGGCTGCCAACAGGTGGGCCACCAGGGGGTTCCGGTCGTTCCGGCGCCAGGCGACGGCCACCCGGGTGCGGTCGGTGACGGGCTCGATTCGGCGGAATGCGACACCCTTGAGCCGGATGCGGCGGATGCTCGCCGGGGCGAGCGAGACGCCGAGGCCGGCCTCCACCAGCGCGCACACGGTCTGCCACTCCACCGCGTGCTGCCCGATCCGCGGGGTGAAGCCCGCCGCCGTGCACAGGCCGGCGATCCGGTCGTACAGCTGCGGGCCGACCGCGCGGGGGAGCAGCACGAACGGCGAGTCCGCCAACTGCGCGAGCCGGACGCTCCGTTGGACGGCGAGCGGGTGGGTGGACGGGAGTACGGCGACGAAGCTCTCGCTGAGCACGGTGCGGAAGCAGAGCCCCGGCTCGGCCTCGGGCGGTTCGCGCAGCAGGCCGAGGTCGATGTCCCGGTCGTGCAGGGCGGCGAGCTGCGGCGCGGTGGTCATCTCGCGGATGTCCAGGTGTACGCCCGGGTGCCGCTCCCGGAAGGTGTGCAGCAGGCCGGGCAGGACGGTGAGCGCGAGCGAGGCGGAGAAGCCGATCCGCAGCCGGCCCGTCTCGCCGCTGCCGACGGCGCGGGCGGCGGCCAGGCCGTCCGCGAGCTCGGTCAGCACCCGGCGCGCGGTGGGCAGCAGCTCCCGGCCGGCCGCCGTCAGCGTGATGCCGCCGGGTTCGCGGTGGAACAGCGGATGCCCGACCTTCTCCTCCAGGCGGCGGATCTGCTGGCTCAGCGGCGGTTGGGCGATGCCCAACCGGGCGGCCGCGTGACCGAAGTGGAGTTCCTCGGCGAGGACGGTGAAGGCGTACAGCTGCGGGAGGGGGAGTTCGGGGCGCTGCTCCATACGCCCAGGGATATCACGTCATGCCTGACGGTGTATTGGACGTATCGGTGCGGGCCGCCTAGCGTTCCGCGCATGACAGAGCGACGTGCGATCCTCAGCGGTTCGATCTTCGAGGAGCAGATCGGTTATGCCCGTGCCGTGGTGGACGGTGACTGGGTGCACGTATCCGGCACGACCGGGTTCGACTACGCCACCATGACGATCTCCGAGGACGTGGTGGAGCAGGCCGAGCAGTGCCTGCGCAACATCGGGGCCGCGCTGGCCGAGGCGGGGTGCGGCTTCGGTGACGTGGTGCGGGTGCGCTACCTGCTGCCCGAGCGCGCGGACTTCGAGCCCTGCTGGCCGGTGCTGCGCCGCTGCTTCGGCGACGTCCGGCCGGCCGCCACCATGATGGTGTGCGGCCTGGCCGACCCTCGGATGAGGATCGAGATCGAGGTGTACGCGCGGCGGGCCGCCTGACCGCAGGCCCCCGGTTTCGGCGACGGGCCCGGATCCGACGGCAGCCGTCGGATCCGGGCCCGCGGTCGGCGTGCCGTCAGGCGCGGCCCGCCAGGCGGGCGGCGAGGGCCTCGGTGTCCGGGAGGAACCAGATGTGGTCGGCCGCGTTGGACTCGTGGACCAGCGAGCGCAGCGCCGAACTGGCCTCCAGGTGGCGGGAGATGTCCCCGATGACGGCCAGCCGGACATGGTAGTTGACGAACTTCTGCATGACCTCGCCGGCGAACCCGGTGCTCAGGACGAAGAACTTGTCGTCCAGGCGGTCGGTGGCCACGGCGACGATCTCGGCGCCGACGTAGGTAGCGCCGATGAGATCCAGTGCGTCCTGCACGGTGGTGATCGCGGGCCCGGCGCCCGGAACCGATTTACCGGCCCGCCGCGGGTCGCGTACCGGGGGCCGCCGCGGCTACCGCCCGGACCGGCTGCGGCCCGTGGGCGCGGAGATGCGCACCCGCTGGGTGGCGGGAGCCTTCTCGATGTCCTCCAGCTGCGCGAGGATGGTGGCGCGCAGCTCCTCGTCGCTCTCGAAGCTGTGGTCGTTGAACAGCGTGTAGCCCGTCCACATCAGGTTGGCGCACACCCGGGCCGGGACCCGGCCGGTCCGGGCGCCCATGCCGACCAGCGCCACCGACCGGATGCTGCCCGGCGCCAGCCGGTTCTGCCGGTGCACGGCCTGGAAGGCGGCGGCGCAGGCGAGCGCCACGTTCAGTGTCTCGCTCACGTTCTGCGAGGAGGTCTGCATCGTGGGCGCCGAGATCAGGAACTTCGGGTTGACCGCCCCGGACGGTACGCAGACCGCACTGCCCACCGGCAGCGTGCCCGCGTAGCGGTCGCGTATCGCCCGCTGCACCCGCAGCTGGATGCCCGCCCCCAGGTGCCGCTTGATCGCCGCGTCCGTTCCGCCGTCCATCCGGCCACGGGAGTTGGTCGGGCTGACCCAGGCGTCGACCTCCTCGGCGAGGATCGAGCCGTGCCGGATCTCGATGCCGGGGGTGTCGGCGAAGGCCGCCCGCCACGACTCGACCACCGTCGTGTTGAGGTCGGCCAGCACCACCCTCAGCGGGGACTGCGTGCGGTCCGTCGTCATGCTGGAACTCCTGTCGTTCGTCGAGCTGTTTCCCGCGGTCGACCAGGACGCTAGCTCGCACCACTGACATTGATGCTGATACTCAGGTTCCGGTGGTCGTGGCTCTACCACTGACTGACGCCCTGCTGGGCTGTCTTCGGGTTGTTCTGTCCGGCTGCCGGGACCTGTTCTCATGGCTCCGGCCGGGCGGAACATGACCTGATAGCAATCCGTCCGCCGCCGACCGGCCGCCCGGGACTGTCGGTCCCGGCTGCTAGGAATGTGCTGTCCGCCGGGAAGCTGACGGGCAGTCACCTCCCGTTCCGTGATCCGATCCAGCCGGAGTACCGCCATGAGCTCTGCCGACACCCCCACCGCTGCCCAGCCCGAGCCGAACGACCCGAACGACCCACTGGCCCTCGCGGAGCTGTTCCGTGGCGGCGGCGAGCCGTGGCTCCCGCTGCTGAAGCCGGTCATCGAGGCGCAGCCCGGCGCGGCCTCGTTCATCGGTCCGGGCCGCAGCCCGGAGGTCGTGCCCGTCCGCGAGCTGACCTTCCAGGCGCTCAAGCCGCACGCACCGCACAAGTGGAAGGTCGTGGTCTTCGGCCAGAACCCCTACCCGCGGCCGGAGAGCGCCACCGGCATCGCCATGTTCGACAACACCTTCCACGACTGGAAGGACAGCCAGTTCGGCCGGGTGATCAGTATCCGCTGCCTCATCAAGGCCGCGGCGATGTGGAAGTACGGCATCCCCAAGAAGACGCCGATCGCCGACATACGGGCACTGCTGAAGGAGCGGGAGACCGTCCAGCCGCCGGAGTGGTTCCAGGCGATGCTGACCCAGGGCGTGCTGCTGCTGAACGCGGCCCTGACCGCCAGCGCCGACGGCGCGATGGGGCCGGACCAGCACACCGGGTTCTGGCGGCCGGTGGCCGAGCGGATCATCGAGGAGATTCTCCGGGCCAAGCAGCAGGCCGACGAGGAGGACCGGGGCGTCGTCTTCGCCTGGTGGGGCGCGCACGCGCGCAGCCTGAAGAACGTGGTGCTGCGGCTGCAGAAGAAGTACCCCGAGGTCGAGGTCCGCCACATCGACCACGCCAACCCGGCCGCCCAGGGCGACATCTTCTGCGACGGCGACCACTTCGCCACGGTGAACGCCGCGCTCGCCTCGCTCGGCTGCGAGGAGGTCGACTGGCTCCCCAGCGCGGGCTGGAACACCGGTGCGGCACAGGGCGGGGGTGCGGACGGCGGGGTCGCGGAGCGGATGGGCGCGTTCATCGCCTCGACCATGGAGCTGCACCAGCTCTACCTGGACCGACTCGCGAGCGTCAAGGACGAGGGCCTCGAACTCCCGGCGATCAGCGGGGTGTTCGAGACACCGCTGATGGACTTCCGAGGGGCCGTGGCCCCGGTGGCCGAGCTGCTCCGGGGCCTGGAGCGGCACGTCGCGCTGTCGCACGACTTCGGCAAGCGGCGTGCCGACGAGGGGGAGTCCGGCCTGTCCGCCGACGCGATCGCGGCGCTCTACCTCTACACCTGCGAGTCCGCGTTCTACCGGGAGATCAACGCGGTGCTGCGCTCGCCGGACCGCGGCCGGCTGGTGCCGTACCTGCCGTACCTGCGGCTGCTGTTCGCGGCGGTCTCGCAGCTTCCGGTGCGCACGGAGCCGCTCTGGCGCGGGGTCTCGCTGGACCTGCGCAAGCAGTACCCGCTCGGGCGGACGGTGACGTGGTGGGGCGTGTCCTCCTGCACCTCCAAGCTCGGTGTGGCCCAGTCCTTCCTGGGCAGCCGGGGCAAGCGGACGCTGTTCGAGGTGCGCCCGCTGCGGGCCGCGGGCATCCAGCGGTTCTCGGCCTTCACGGGGGAGGAGGAGTTCATCCTGCTGCCGGGCACCCAGCTGAAGGTCACGGACGTGCAGGCCCAGCGCGGCGGGCTGTGCACCGTGACGCTGACCGAGGTCGAGGAGGCGCCCCTGGTGTCCTGAGCCGACCACGGCCAACTAATATCTGACTCGGTTAGGAGATTCACTTGGTTAAGTTGTGATGGATCCTCCGAACAGCAGCCGAGCCGACCACGGGGGAAGCGATGACGTCCGAGACCTTGGGCCTCGACGGCGAGTTGGCGCGTGAGCGGGCCCATGTCGAGGCCTGCCGAGCGGCGACGGCCCGGCAGGTGGCGGACGCCGACCACCAGGTCGTCGCCGGCGAGGACGTGTCGGGCGACGGCGCGAGCGCGGAGGAGCTGGGCCGCTATCTGCGGACCCGCGCCGAGCGGATGCAGGAGCTGCCGGACAGCCCGTCCTTGTGGCTTGACGTCAGAGGAAGTAGAGCCGGCTCAGGGCGACCTCCTCGGCGGGCTCGGAGCGCAGCGGGGTGCCGTCGAGGGTGACCAGCCCGGTCCGCGCATCGACCAGGACCGCGCCCAGGCGGCTGTTGCGGACCATGTCAGCGGGACCGATGCCGCGGGTGTTCCGGACGGCGGCGCGGCGGCGGCGCGTCGTCATGCTGTCGTACGGGCGGTCGCCGCTGCCGGACTCGGCCGCGGCGCGGCTGGTGAAGGCCACCGAGAGGTCGGCCGGGGTCGCGCCGTGGGCGCCGAACAGCGGCCCCAGGACCAGGGGTTGGCAGGTCTCGGTGGCCGCGTTGGGGTCGCCGGTGACGCCGTACGCGGGGAACCCGGCCTTGAGGACCAGCTGCGGCTTGGCGCCGAAGGAGGCGGGGCGCCAGAGCACGATGTCGGCGAGCTTGCCGACCTCGATCGAGCCGACCTCGTGGCTGAGCCCGTGCGCGATGGCCGGGTTGACGGTCAGCTTGGCGATGTAGCGCAGCACCCGCTCGTTGTCGTCGTCCGGCCCGTCGCCCTCCATCGGGCCGAGTTCGGCCTTCATCTTGCCGGCCATGGCGAAGGTGCGGCGCACCGTCTCCCCGGCCCGGCCCATGCCCTGGGCGTCGGAGGAGGTGATGCCGATGGCCCCCAGGTCGTGGAGGACGTCCTCGGCGCCCATCGTCCCGGCCCGGATGCGGTCACGGGCCATCGCGGCGTCGCCGGGCAGATCGGTTTTGAGCCCGTGGACGGAGACGATCATGCCGTAGTGCTCGGCCACCGCGTCCCGGCCGAAGGGCAGGGTGGGGTTGGTGGAGGAGCCGATGACGTTCGGCACGCCCGCCATCTTCAGCACGTTGGGGACGTGCCCGCCGCCGCAGCCCTCGATGTGGAAGGCGTGGATGGTCCGGCCCTCCAGCACACGCAGGGTGTCCTCCACCGACAGGCACTCGTTCAACCCGTCCGTGTGCAGCGCCACTTGGACGTCGTGCACCTCGGCCACGGACAGCGCGGTGTCCAGCGCCCGGGTGTGGGCGCCCATGTCCTCGTGCACCTTGAACCCGCAGGCGCCGCCCTCGGCCAGGGCTTCCAACAGCGGAGCCGGGTGCGAGGACGAACCGCGGCCCAGGAAGCCGATGTTGACGGGCCAGGCGTCGAAGGCGTTGAACGCGTGGCGCAGCGCCCAGGGCGAGTTGACGCCCACGCCCCAGGCCGGGCCAACCTCCTGGCCGATGATGGTGGTGACGCCGGAGGCCAGCGAGGCCTCCATGATCCGCGGCGACATCAGGTGGACATGGGTGTCGATGGCGCCCGCCGTGGCGATCAGCCCCTCGCCGGAGACGATCGTCGTCCCGGTGCCGACCACCACCTCCACCCCGTCGAGCGTGTCGGGGTTGCCGGCCCGCCCGATCGAGGTGATCCGGCCCTCCCGGATGCCGATCGAGGTCTTGCGGATGCCCTGGACCGCGTCGATCACCAGCACGTTGCTGATCACCACGTCGCAGGTGTCCCGGACGGCGGCGGCCTTGAGGTGCAGGCCGTCCCGGGCGGTCTTGCCGAAGCCCACCAGGAACTCGTCCCCCGGCCGCTGGGAGTCCGACTCGACCCGGACGACCAGCCCGCTGTCGCCGAGCCGGACCCGGTCCCCGGCGCGCGGGCCGTGCACGGCCGCGTACTCGGACGCCTCGATGCTGCTGCTCACCGCTCGGTCTCCTTTGCGTCGTCGTCACCGCTCACCCCGAGGTAGCCCTGCGCGGCGGCCCGCCGCAGCGCCTCCCGCCGGACCCGGGGCGAGTCCAGCGGGCCGTCCACCAGCCCCGCGAAGCCGATCGCGACCCGCTCGCCGCCGATCGGCACCAGGCCGACCTCGACGACGGCGCCCGGGTCGAAGCGCACCGAGGACCCGGCCGGGACGGCCAGGTGCATCCCGTACGCGGCGGCCCGGTCGAAGTCCAGGCGCGGGTTGGCCTCGAAGAAGTGGAAGTGCGAGGTGACCGAGACCGGCACCTCGGCGGTGTTGCGCACGGCCACCGTGCGCACCGGCCGTGGGGTGGGGTCGCCGTGGTCGGCGAGGAGGACGGCGCCGGGCGCCGCCTCGCCGAGACCGCCGCCGCCGAACGGGTCGGCGATCACGGCGAGGCGGGTGCCGTCCTCGAACACCGCCTCGACCTGGATCTCGGTGACCAGGTCCGGCACGCCGGGCAGTACGTCGTCGGGGGAGAGGACGGCCCGCCCGCGCGCCACGGCCTCCGTCAGCCGCAGGCCGTCGCGGGCGGCCTCGCAGACGGTGTCCGAGATCAGCGCGGTGGCCTCGGGGATGTTGAGTCGCAGGCCGCGGGCGCGGCGGGCGCGGGCGAGTTCGGCTGCGGTGAAGATCAGTAGCCGGTCGCGTTCGGTGGGGGTCAGCTGCACGGGGTCGGTTCTCCCTCGGGGCGGCGGGACGGCGTCAGACGGCTGGGCGGCGGGACCGCTGGGCGGGCAGGTCAGCCGGCGGGCTGGTCGTGGGTGGAGCAGTGGATGCCACCGCCACCGGACGCGATGGTGTCGATCTGCAGCGGGACGATCTCGCGGTCCGGGAACTGGTCCTTGAACACTTCCTGGGCGTGCCCGTCGGCCCGGGAGTCGCCGAACAGCGGCAGGTAGACGCCCTTGTTGCCGATGTAGAAGTTCATGTACGAGGAGACGAAGGCGTCACCGCGCCCGGTGATCTTGTCCGGGTCGGGCTGGCTGATCTCAACGACCTTCAGCTTCTTGCCGGTCGCGTCGGTCGCTTCCGCCAGCACGGCCCGGGCCTGGTCGGCCGAGCGGGACCAGACGTCCGCCGGGGTGCCGGGGAAGGCCCGGTCCAGGAAGACGACGCCGGGCGCGGCGAAGCGGGCCAGGCAGTCGACGTGGGCGTCGGTGATGTCCTTGCCCTTGACGCCCGCCAGCCAGATCACCTTGGTGACGCCCAGGGCCTGCTTGAGCTCGGCCTCGACGTGGTCGCGGTCACGGCCCGGGTTGCGGTTGTCGTTGACCACCGAGCTCTCGGTGACCAGCAGGGTGCCCTGGCCGTCGCTCTCGAAGGAGCCGCCCTCGGCGACCAGCTGGGTCGCGACCCGCTCGATCCCGTACTTGTCCAGCACCGCCCGGGCGACCCGGGCGTCATTGCCGTGCTCCTGCTTGCCGCCCCAGCCGCTGAAGTTGAAGTCGACGCCCTTGATCTTTCCGCCGTCCTCGATGAACACCGGGACGGTGTCGCGGGCCCACAGGTCGTCCACCGGGACGGACAGCAGCTCGACGTCCTTGCCGCAGGCGTCGTGGGCCGAGTCCTCCTGGCCGGGACGGACCAGCAGGACCAGCGGCTCGCGCCGGCCGATGGCCCGGGCCACGGCGGCGATGTCCTTCCGGACGGCGCCGAGCTGCTCGCCCCAGACGTTCTCGGAGGCGGGCCAGGCCATGAAGGTCCGCTCGTGCTTCTCCCACTCGCCGCCGAGCCGGCGTCCGCGCGCCGGTGCGGGCGCCGAGGGGTTCGCCGGCGTCGGCCCGGACGGCGGCTCGGCGGCGCCGGAGGACGGGGCGGCCGGCTCGGCCGGGTCATCGTCGGCGGCGCAGGCGGTCACGCCGAGGGCGAGCACACCGGCACCGGCGAGGGAGCGCAGCACCGTGCGGCGGGCGAGGGAGGACTGGGACACGGTGATCTCCGGTGGGGCCGAGGGTGGATCGAGGTGCGGTGGCTGCGCGCGGGCGGCGGTCGGCGGCGGATCGGCGGACGCGAGTGGTCGGGGGCCGTGAGTCGACGCGAGTGGTCGGCAGCGCCGGGACTCATCCGGGTCCGCAAGGCGTTGTCGCTGGCGCTCGACCGCTCCGGCTTCGTCAAGACCGGCCTGGCCGGCGCCGGCACCGTCACCGGCTCGCTCACCACCAAGGCCGCCTGGGGCGGGGCCCCGAGGACGTCCGCAAGAGCGCCTTCGAGAACCTCACCCCCACCGCCCAGGACCTCGACCAGGCCAAGGCCCTGATCAAGGAGGCCGGCGCGAGCGGCAAGACCGTCACCGTCGCCACCAGCACCATCGGCCAGGACGTCTCGCTGCTCGCCACCGCCGTCCAGTCCGCCGGCGCGCAGATCGGCCTGAACGTCCAGCTCAAGACCATCGCGCCGAACGCCTTCACCGCGCTGTTCACCGACCCCAAGGCCCGGGAGGGCCTGGACCTCTTCCCCGAGACCTACTACGACTCGGTGACCGACCCGCTCGACCTGCTGGCCAACTTCAAGACCGGCGCGTACCAGAACTTCGGCGGCTACAGCGACCAGGCCTACGACGGGCTGGTCGACCAGGCCACTGCCGAGTACGACCCGGCCAAGCGCGCCGCGATCGAGGCCAAGCTCCAGCAGACCGCCTCCCAGCAGCTGCTCTGGATCCCGGTCGCCGAGTGGCCCACCGCTCTGTTCCTCAGCAAGCGGATCACCGGCGCCCCGACCACCATCTCGTACATGTACTACCCGTGGGCCGCCGACGTGGGGGCCGCCCGGTGAACTCCCCCGGAGCGATGGGCTTCCTGAGGTTCGCGGCCCGACGCCTGCTGGAGATGGCGGTCACCCTGCTCGGCGCGTCCTTCGTGGTGTTCGGCGCGATGTACCTCGCGCCGGGCAACCCGGCGAGCTTCCTGCTGTCCGGCCGGTCGGCCTCCCCGGAGGCCCTCCAGGCGATCAACGAGCAGTACCACCTGGACGACCCGTTCCTGATCCGCTACCTCCGGTGGCTGGGCCAGGTCCTCCAGGGCGACTTCGGGCGTTCCATCACCTACCGCACCGACGTCTCCAAGCTGCTCGCCGACCGGCTCCCGGCGACCATGCTGCTGGTGGCCATGGCCCTGGTGGTCGTGGTCGTCGTCGGCCTGGTGCTCGGCCGGCTCGGCGCGGTGCGCGGCGGCGCGACCGACTCCACCATCCTGGTCACCACCACCTTCGCCCTCGGCACGCCCTCCTTCGTCGCGGCCGTCCTGCTGCAGGGCCTGTTCGCGGTGAAGCTGGGCTGGTTCCCGACCAGCGGCGCCGGGGACGGTCTCGGCGACATGCTCTGGCACCTCACCCTCCCGGCGATCGCCCTCGCGCTGTACCTGATCGGCATGCTCGCCCGGGTCACCCGCTCGGCGATGCTGGAGGCGCTGGAAGGCGAGCACGTCACCGTCGCGCGCAGCCGGGGCGTCCCGGAGCGCGAGGTGATCAGCCGCCACGTGTTCCGCAACGCGCTGGGCACCGTGCTGACCACCGGCGGCCTGATCGTCTCCACCCTGCTGGTCTGCACGATCCTGGTGGAGTCCGCCTTCAGCATCGGCGGGCTCGGCCAGCTGCTCGAACTGTCCACCACCACCAAGGACTTCCCGACCGTCCAGGCCATCTCGCTGATCATCGTGGCCCTGTTCATGACCGTGAACCTGATCGTCGACCTGCTCCACCCGCTGGTCGACCCCCGGGTCACCCTCGGCTCCAGGAGGTCCGACGCATGAGTGTCGCCCTCACCCGCCGCCCCGGCCTCGCCCGGATCAAGTCCGCCGGCGGCCCGCTCCACCTGATCTGCCTCGGCTTCGCCGCCCTGGTGGTGCTCGCCGCGCTGCTCGCGCCCTGGCTGGCGCCGTACGACCCGAACGGCGTCGACCTCGGCAACGCCCTCGCCGGGCCCTCGCCCGACCACCTGCTCGGCGTCGACGCCGCCGGGCGCGACACCCTCTCCCGGCTCCTGCTCGGCGCCCGCACCTCGCTGCTCGGCCCGCTCGGCGTGGTCGCCTTCTCCACGGTCGCCGGCACCGCGGTCGGCCTCGCCGCCGGCTGGCGGGGCGGCTGGCTCGACTCCGTCCTGTCCCGCAGCACCGAACTGGTCTTCGCCTTCCCCGGCATGCTGCTCGCCATCCTGATCGTCTCGGTGTACGGAGAGGGCCTGCTCGCCCCGGTCGTCGCCCTGGCGATCGCCTACCTGCCCTACGTCTCCCGCCTCACCCGCTCCCTGGTGCTGGCCGAACGGACCCGGCCCTACGTCTCCGCGTACCAGGTCCAGGGTCACTCGGCCCTGCAGATCTGCCTGCGGCACGTCCTGCCCAACATCGCGCCGATCGTCCTCGCCCAGTCCGCCGTCAACTTCGGCTACGTCCTGATGGACCTCGCAGGCCTGTCCTTCCTCGGAGTCGGCGTCCCCGCCCTCACCCCCGACTGGGGCCGGATGGTCTTCGACGGCCAGACCGCGATCCAGCACGGCTACCCGCTCTCCGCGATCCTGCCGTGCGCCCTCATCGTGCTGACCGTCGTCGCCTTCAACGTCGTCGGTGAACGCTGGGCCGACCAGGTCGCCCGGAGGTCCGCATGAACGGGAAGCACGTGAACGACCACCGCACCACGGGAAGGACCGCGTGAACGCCCTCGACATCCAGGGCCTCCGGCTCCGACTGCCCGGCACCGCCCGCCCCGTCCTCGACGGCGTCGACCTCACCGTCGGCGTCGGTGAGACCGTCGCCCTGGTCGGCGAGTCCGGCTCCGGCAAGACCCTCACCTCCCGCACCGCCCTCGGCCTGCTGCCGCCGGGCGCCGAGACCGAGGGCAAGGTCCTGGTCGACGGTCAGGACGTCCTGACCATGGAGCCCGACCGGCTGCGCGCCCTGCGCACCGGCCAGGCCGCGATGATCTTCCAGGATCCCCGGGCCGCCATCAACCCGCTGCGCCGGATCGGCGACTTCCTCACCGAGAGCGTGCGGCTCACCGGCACGATGAGCGCCGCGGACGCCGACCGGCGGGCCGTGGAACTCCTCGACGCCGTCGGTCTCGGACCGGAGCTGCTGCGCCGCTACCCCGGACAGCTCTCCGGCGGCATGCTGCAACGCGTCATGATCGCCGCCGCCCTGATGGGCGACCCGGTCCTGCTGCTCGCCGACGAGCCCACCACCGCGCTGGACGTCACCAGCCAGGCCGAGGTGGTCGCCCTGCTCGGCCGGCTGCGCGAACGCTTCGGCACCGGCCTGCTGTTCGTCACCCACGACCTCGGCCTCGCCGCCGCGATCAGCGACCGGGTCTACGTGATGTACGCCGGGCGGATCGCCGAACACGGCCCCGCCTCGGCGCTGTTCGAGCAGCCCCGCCACCCGTACACCGCCGCCCTGCTCGCGGCCACCCCCGCGCTGGACGCCCCGGCCGGCCGGCTCGCCGCCATCGACGGCCAACCGCCGGACCTGCAAAGGGAGTTGACCGGCTGCGCGTTCGCCGAACGCTGCCGCCACGCGACCGGGATCTGCCGCGAGCAGGTGCCCGCCCAGCAGGGCGAGCACCCGGCCGCCTGCCACCACCCGCTCGAAGGGAGCCGCACCGATGGCTGAGCCCGTCCTGCGGGTCAGCGGACTGCGCCGCACCTTCGGCAGTGTGCAGGCCGTGGACGACGTCTCCTTCACCCTCGACGCCAGCGGCTCGCTCGGCATCGTCGGCGAGTCCGGCTCCGGCAAGACCACCACCGCCCGGATCGTGGTCGGCCTCGAACAGGCCGACGCGGGCGAGGTCCTGGTCCACGGCCGGGCCCGGAGCGGCCGGGCGCGGGGGAGGGCCGAACGGCTGGCCCGCGCCCGGGAGGTCCAGATGGTCTTCCAGGACCCGTACCTCTCCCTGGACCCGCGCACCAGCGTCGAGGCCGTGCTCCGCGAGACCCTGCGGCTGCACTTCCCCGACACCGACCACCCGGCCCGGATCCGGGAACTCCTCGACCAGGTCGGCCTGGGCACCCGGGCCGCCGAGGCGCTGCCCCGGCAGCTCTCCGGCGGCCAGCGCCAGCGCGTCGCCATCGCCCGGGCGCTGGCCGTGCGACCGGCCGTCCTGGTCCTGGACGAGGCGGTCGCCGCCCTGGACGTCTCGGTCCAGGCGCAGGTGCTCAACCTGCTCGCCGACATCCGAGAGGAGACCGGCATCGGCTACCTCTTCATCACCCACGACCTCGGCGTGGTCCGCTGCGTCACCGACGAGGTGATCGTGATGCGCCACGGACGGATCGTCGAATCCGGCCCCACCGCCCACGTCCTGGACTCCCCGGAGCACGCCTACACCAGGCTGCTGCTGGAGTCCGTCCCCCGGCCCGGCTGGGATCCCGACCGGATCGCCGCCGCGCGCCGCGCACTGTAAGACGGCCCGGGCGGCCCGGCGCGTTCCGCCGTAGAAAGGACGACCGTGCAGGTCACCATCGACGAAACCGCCGCGACCGAGCCGGCCGTGCACCCGGCCCCCGACGCCGCCGCCACTGGCGGTTCACCGCCGTCCTGGCGGTGGTCATCACCCTCTGCGGAGCGGGGATCGGGCTGTACCTCAACGAACGCAACACTCCGAACACCGGCTGCGCCGCGAGCGGGAGGCCGCGGAGGCCGCCGACGCCTCCTGAGCGGACGGCGTCCGAGCGGATTCCCCCGAACGGCGGAGGCGTGCCGCACCGGACCCTGACCTTCCTGTCAGTAGCCTGCGGAGCCGAACCCCGACACCTACCGGAACGAGGCTCCATGGCTCACCCCCGGCCGTCCCGCCGCGCCCTGCTGCAGTCCGGGGCCGCGCTCGCCGCCCTGGCCCTGGCCGGCGGCTGTTCCTCCGACGGCGGCGCGGAGGAGCAGCCGTCCGGCCCGAACGGGACGGCGTCGGGAAGTCAGGCCGCCAAGGCCCGGGCGATGCCCGCCGAGTCGAGCCCGCACACCCGCACCTTCATGGCCTGGCCGGCCCTGGAAGAGGTGTGGGGCAACCAACTCCCCGGCGTCCGGCAGGACATCGCCGGCCTGGCCCAGGCCGTCGCGGGCTTCGAACCGGTCGTCCTGCTGGCCAGGCCCGACCAGGCCGACCAGGCACGCCAGGCCTGCGGTTCCTCGGTCGAGGTGCTGGAGCTGATGGTCGACGACCTGTGGGCCCGGGACACCGGCCCGACCTTCGTCACCGGCTCCCATGACCTCGCCGGGATCGACTTCAACTTCAACGGCTGGGGCGGCAAGCAGACCCACGTCAACGACAGTCAGGTCGCCCGCAACCTCCTCGACCACTACGGCATCACCCGCCTCCAGGCCCCGATCACCGGCGAGGGCGGCGGCATCGAGGTGGACGGCGAGGGCACCCTGATGGCCACCGAGAGCTCCTGGGTCAATGACAACCGCAACCCCGGCAAGAGCCGCGACCAGATCGAGGCGAGCTTCAAGGAGCTGCTCGGCGTCGAGAAGGTGATCTGGTTCAAGGGCGTCGCCGGGCAGGACATCACCGACTCCCACGTCGACGCCCTCGCCCGCTTCGCCGAGCCCGGCACCGTCGTGCTGCACCGTCCGGCCGCCGACACCCCGCCGGACGTCTGGACCGCTGCTTCCGCGCAGGCCCTTCAGGTGCTGCGGTCCGCGACCGACGCCAGGGGCCGGACGCTCAAGGTGGTCGACCTCCCCGAGCCGGACGTCGCCCTGATCCAGGGCGCGGGCAAGAACTTCCTCGCCACCTACATCAACTACTACGTCTGCAACGGCGGCGTCATCGTCCCGCGCTTCGGCGACAAGGCCACCGACGACCGCGCGGCCGGCATCATCGGCGACCTCCACCCCGGCCGCAAGGTCACCCAGCTGACCATCAACCACATCGCCGCGGGCGGCGGCGGCATCCACTGCGCCACCCAGCAGCAGCCCGTCGCGGCGGGCGCCTCGGCGAGCCCGTCCGGTACGGCATGAGCGTCCGGGGCGGCCCTCCTGGAGGGCCGGGTCACCAGGGCGCGCAGCACCGTCATCCTCGCCTGGTCATGATCGCCGCGATGTGGGCGCTCGGCCTGGCCGTACTGGCCGGTGCGGAGGTGCTCTACCGGGGCGGCCAGGGTTTGGTCCGGCCCTCGCTCGGCTGGATGGCCGCGACCCTGTTCGCCCTGGTCGGGGCGCGCAACGCAGCACCGGGCTCGCCGCCGGTCAGGTCCTGCGCAGGATAACCATGCTTGCCGCCCCAGCCGTTGAAGTTGAAGTCGATGCCCTTGACCTTGCCGCCCTCCTCGACGAACACCGGCAGGGTGTCCCGGGCCCACAGGTCGTCGACGGCGATCGGCACCACCTCGACGGCCGAGCCGCAGGCCTTCTGCGCGGCGTCCTGCTGCTCGGGGCGGGCCATCAGCACGACCGGCTCGCGCGCCGGGATCGCCTGGGCGAGGCCCGTGACGTCCCGGCGGACGTCCGGGAGCTGGTCGCCCCAGACGTTCTCGGAGGCGGGCCAGGACATCACCGTGCGCAGGTGCTTCTCCCACTCGGCGCCGAAGCGGCGGGCACCCGTGCCGCCCGGGGCGGTACCGCCGGGCTGGGGGGAGGCCGAGGCGGCGTCCCCGGCGTCGAGGTCGTCCAGGTTGTTGCAGGCGGTCAGGCCGAGGGCGAGGACGCACCCGCGCCGGCCAGGTTGTGCATCAGGCTACGGCGGGACATGGCGGTGGTCATACGGCTGCTCCGGCTGTGGTCGGGGGCGGCGGAAGGAGGGGCGGGACGGCTACGGCAGCGGCTCGTGCATGGTCGAGCAGTGGATGCCGCCGCCGCCGGTCATCAGCCGGTCGACGTCGAGCTGCACCACTTCCCGGCCGGGGAAGGCCGCGGCGAGGGTGTCCCGCGCGGCGGCGTCCTTGTAGGCGTCGCCGAACTGGGCGGTGATGACCCCGCCGTTGACGAGGTGGAAGTTGAGATAGGAGTCCACGAACTTGGAGCTGCGGGAGCGGACGGTGTCCGGGCCGTGCACCACGACGACGTGCAGTCGGCGGCCCCGGGCGTCGGTCGCGGCGGACAGGATGGCGAACTGCTCGCGGGCGTCCCGCGCCCAGGCGTCGTTCCGGTCGGCGGGCGGCAGCTGCACCATCACCACGCCGGGCCGGACGAAGCGGGAGGTGACGTCGACGTGGACGTCGGTGATGTCCTGGCCCCTGATCCCGGGCAGCCAGATCATCTTGTCCGCGCCGTAGGCCTCCAGGACGGCGTCCTCGATCTCGTCCCGGCTCATGCCGCGGTTGCGGTTCTTGTTGACCAGGCTGCTCTCGGTGGCCATCACGGTGCCGTCGCCGTCGGTCTCGATCGCGCCGCCCTCGCCGACGAAGTCCGCGTAGGAGTAGCGCAGGCCCCGGCGGGTGGCGAGGCGTTCGGCGACCCGGGCGTCGTCGTAGTGGACCTGCTTGTTGCCCCAGCCGTTGAAGTTGAGGACCACGGCCTCCAGGCCGCCGTAGCCGTCCCGGCGGAACACCGGCGCGGTGTCGCGCATCCACAGGTCGTCGGTGGGGATGGCGCTGATCACCTCCACCGCGGCGCCGCACCGCTCGCGGGCCTTGTCCGCGCTCCAGTCGTCGGGGGCGCACATGACCACCGGCTCGAACTGCGCGATGGTGCGGGCGATCAGGGCGATGTCCTCCTGGACGCCGCCCAGGCGCAGCCCCCAGACGCCCCGGCGGGAGGGCCAGGACATCCAGGTCCGCGCGTGCGGGACGCCGTCGGCGGGCACCCAGGGGTACGCCTCGGTGGATCGGTCATCGCGGTAGTGGCTCATGAGGGTCTCCGGATCGTGCGGCGGCGCCGGGAGGGCGCACGGGGCCGCCAGGTCCACTCTTTGCGGCGCAACGCACCGGCGCACCACGCGAACGGGCCGGCGGCAGCGCCCTGCCTGTGGTTCAGGCTCCGGGTTCAGGCTGGCATTGACTGAAAAATCAGTCAAACTCATCGGCGTGCCATGACTCCCCTGCCGGGGAGTCTGTACGGAGCGTGACCGTTCGCTCGGGGCGGGGCCCGATCAGGAGTCGAGCCGGTCCACCTCGGCGTCGATCGCGTCGACCATCAGCGTGCGGGCGTGCGCCAACGGCAGGCTGCCGCTGAGCCAGCGCGTGCTCAGCCCCTCCAGCAGCGTGGTCAGCCGCTCGGCGGCACCGGCCAGCGCGACCGCCGAGGACATCGGCCGTACGACGCCGAGCAGCTCGGCGATCTCCTGCACCCAGATCCGGGTGGCCCGCGCGAGATCCTCGCGCAGGGTCTCGTCGAACACCGCGCTCGCCCGCAGCTCGCCCCACGCGGTGCTGTTCTCCCGCACCTCGACCGTGTCCTGGAGCTCCAGCAGCAGCGTCTGCTCCAGCTCCTCGCGCGCGGTCAGCGGCGGTGCGTCCACCGGGCGGTCGGTCGTGTAGCGCTCCGCCCGGTCGTTGATGAACTCCAGCGTGTGCCGGAGGATCCCCGTGCGGTCCTTGAAGTGGTAGTAGATGAGCGCGGTGGACACACCCGCCTCCGCCGCGAGCTCCTCCACCCGCAGCCCGCGCACCCCTCGCCGGGCGATCACCCGGGCTGCTGCTTCCAAGATCGACGTTTTACGACTGGCCACGATCCACCACCTTACCCGGGCGCTCCGGCCAAGATCGGGCCGGTCGCCCGAAGGGCCCGCGGGCCCCGGCGGTGCCGGTGGCCCGGCCGGGGAAGATCGAATCCGATCAACTGTCAGATACCGTGCGGCGGCAGGCGACCCGGCCTTCCGCCGGGCGGTCCTCGTCCTCGCCGAGCGCCTGCTCACCCGCTGCGCCGAGGCCCCCGCGACCACCCCGGGCCTCCTCGACGGCGCCGCCGGCCTGCTGCTGGTCCTGCTGGCCGCGACGACGTCCCTACCGCCCTCATGGGACCGGGCCCTGCTGCTCTCCTGAGGCGTCAGGGGAGCGGCAGGGCCCGGTCAGGGGAGCAGCGGTCACGTCACAGCCGCTCGGGCACCGGGTTGCCCACGGCCTCGATGGCCCGGCGCAGCGGCACCTTCACCAGCACCGCGAAGCCGATCACGAAGAACACCAGCAGCGAGATGATCGCCGAGCGGTAGCTGCCGGTGACCTGGTACGCGAGGCCGAAGACCAGCGGGCCCATCCAGCTGGTGCCGCGGTCGCTGACCTTGTACAGGCTGAAGTACTCCGCCTCCCGGCCCGCCGGGATCAGGTGCGAGAACAGCGAGCGGGAGAGCGCCTGGCTGCCGCCGAGCACCAGGCCGATCATGCAGGCCAGGGCGTAGAACCAGGCCGGCTGGTGGGCGGGCATGAAGTAGCCGAGCGCCAGGGTGATCACCCAGCCGACCAGCGAGCCGAGGATGGTCCGCTTGGCGCCGTACCGCTGGGCGATCCGGCCGAGCAGCAGCGCGCCGCCGATCGCCACGACCTGGACCATCAGTACGGCGGTGACCAGCGAGGTCTGGTCCATGCCGAGCTCCTCGCTGCCGAACAGCGAGGCCTGCGAGACGACGGTCTGGATGCCGTCGTTGTAGCAGAGGAAGGCAGCGAGGTAGAGCAGCGTCAGCGGGTGCTTGCGCATGCCCTTCAGGGTCCGGCCGAGCTCCCGCAGGCTGCCCTCGGCGGGTTGGTCGGCCGCGGCGGCGGCCCGGCTGGGCGCGACGCCGGCCCGGGAGGGCAGCCGCAGCAGCGGGACGACGGTGAACAGCGCCCACCACAGTCCGGCCGAGGCCAGGCAGATCCGCACGGCGGTGCCGGAGGACAGTCCCAGTGAGTCGCAGTTCTGGAACAGCGCCAGGTTGGCGATCAGCAGCAGTCCGCCGCCCGCGTAGCCGTAGGCCCAGCCCTTGGAGGAGACCTTGTCGCGCTCGTCGGGGGAGGCCAGGCCCGGCAGGTAGGCGTAGGAGAGGGCGACCGACACCGCGTACGCGATGTTGGCGACCACCAGCAGCGCGCCGCCGAGCAGGTACTTGTCGCCGTCGAGGAAGAACATCCCCATCGTGGCGAGCGCGCCGACGTACGCGAAGCCGCACATCAGCTCCTTGTGCCGCCCGGTGCGGTCGGCGACCGTGCCGGTCAGCAGCATCACCGCGACGGAGATCAGCACGGAGAAGGAGACGGTGTACGGGAAGAACGATCCGGCGCGGATCGACAGGCCGAGCGGGTGCACGTCGCCGGAGGCGTCGGCGGCCTTCTTGGCCACCTCGGTCAGGTACGGCCCGAGGAACACCGTCAGGACGGTGGCGGAGAAGGCGGCGTTGGCCCAGTCGTTGATGTACCAGCCGAACTGCGTCCGGCGCAGGGCGCGGCCGTCGTCGCTGGCGCGCGGCGGGTCCTCCGCCACGTGGTCCTGCAGGTGGTCCGTGGTGCTCATGCGGCCCTATCTCCCCGTGCTGGAGCCGGTGCTGCCGTCCGTCCAGCAGCCGCGCTCGCTGAGGACGTCCCGGAGGACGTCGATGCGATCGGCCATGATGCCATCCACACCGAGGTCCAGGAGAGAGCGGATCCGTGTGGGATCGTCCACAGTCCAGACGTGTACCTGCAGGCCGAGCCGGTGCGCGGCCCGGACGAAGGCCCGGTCGACCACCGGCACGCCCCGGTGCCGCTCCGGCACCTGCGCGCAGATCCCGAGGTACGGCGACGCCCCGCGCTCCGGCCGCGGCGACCTCGGCAGCACCAGCTCGCCCAGCGAGCGCAGCCGCAGCCGCGCCACCTCGCGGGGCCCGAGCGAGGTGGCCAGCCGGGGCCCGACGGCGGCCCGGACGGCGGCCAGGCGGCTGTCGGAGAAGCCGCCGACGCAGACCCGGTCCCAGGCGTTCGTCCGGCGGATCGTCTCGACCAGCGGAGCGACGGCCGGCGCCGCCTTGACGTCGATGTTGAACCGGGCCGCCGGGAATGCCCCGAGCAGGTCCTCCAGCAGCGGCACCGGCTCCGTCCCGCCGATCCGGGCCCGCCTGACGCTCTCCCAGGGCAGCTCGGCCACCGCCCCGCTGCGGTCGGTGACCCGGTCGAGCCGGGAGTCGTGGAAGGCCACCAGCACGCCGTCGGCGGTCGCGTGCACATCCGTTTCGAGGTAGCGGTACCCGAGTGCCACGGCGGCCTCGAACGCGGCGAGCGAGTTCTCGGGATGCCCGAGCTCACCACCCCGGTGCGCGAAGGCGAGCGGCCCCGGATGGTCGAGGAAGGGGTGCATGTGGTGCTCCGAGCTGCGGGGAACGGGTGGCCGCGCTGCCCGTTCCGCGGCCGTCCCGGATCGCGCGCGTTACAGTATTACGCACCCTGTCAAGCAGTAACGATCACTGCCCCGCCTCCCCCGGGGAGCGGGGGAAGCGGGGCAGTGGCGCGGGGCACCCGGGGGTCGGGGACTCGGGGGCCGAGGCTCAGGGGTTGGTGATGAGCACGTCGTTCGGCCGGCCCAGCGAGCTGCCGTCGCGCAGGAGCACCTCGTCGGTGAGCATCGGCACGGTGACCGGCGAGGGCGGGAGCGGCGCCGGCTGGGGCGCGGGGCTCGGGGCCGGCGGCAGGGTGACCTGGCTGCCGAACGCGGGCGGCTTGGGCATGGTGTTGCCGGTGCCCGAGAGGTCGACCAGGTCCGCGAGGCCGCCGTCGTCGTCCACCCGCCGCACGCCCAGCGGCGGCAGGCCGAGCAGCTGGAGGGCGGTCTTGGGCAGGCTGACGTGGGAGCACCAGCGCGAGTCGATGCCGGGGCGGACCCGGCCGCCGAACATCAGCAGCGGCACCCGGGGGCCGAAGGCGAGCTGGACGCCGTCGGAGGTGTACTCCACCTTGGGGGTGTCGACGTGGTCGTCGAAGCCTCCCCAGTCGTCCCAGGTCAGCATGAACACCGTCTCGTCCCAGGAGCCGGCCTGCACCACCGCGTCGACGGCCTGCCAGACCGCGTCCATGCCGAGCTTCACGTCCGCCTTGGGGTGCTCGTCGTACGGGCCGTCGTGCCACACCATCGACAGGGCCGGCAGCGAGCCGTTCCCCGCGTCGTCGAGGAACTGCTGCGAGGGCTTGGCCGAACGCACGATGTTCGCCGACCCCTTGAGCTGCTGGTAGAACTCCACCGGGTACCCGGTGGCGCCGGTGTAGGCCTTCCAGCTCAGGCCGTTCTCCTGGACGTGCCCGGGCAGCGAGGGCAGGTCCCACACCGGCTGGCTGTTGTGCGGAGGGTTGCGCAGCGTGGGGGACTGGCCGCCGGTGATGAGCAGGTGGTTGGGCGTGGAGTTGGTGCCGAAGCCCGAGCAGTGGTTCTCCAGGAACGCGCCGGAGGCCGCCAGCCAGGCGTAGAACGGCAGATCGGTGGCGGTGTCGAACTGCACGTGGGCGGCGGTGCCCTGCTGGGTGAGCCAGCGGTAGTAGGCGTGCCGGTCGTGCGGCGGGTCGGCCACCGGGGGGTTGGGCGAGACGGGCCAGCCGGTGGCGACGTTGGCGCCGTAGGGCGCCATCGAGAGGAAGTAGTTGTCGGTGGTGTGGTTCTCCTGAACCATGATCACCACGTGCTTGATCAGGCCTGCCGGGGACGACGTGGACATGGGCACCTCTCCGGACAACGGGCGTACGTGGACGATCTATTGACGCATGCTCAGCCGTCGCCGACCCGGCGCGCCGGGCCGTCGCTCACCGCAACGGCCCAAGATGCTCCCGTGGCGCGGGGGCGCCGTCCGGGAAACCCGAGTTTGCGATCATCGGGTTTTCGCATATGGTGGTCACACCGACGCGGGGTGGAGCAGCTCGGTAGCTCGCTGGGCTCATAACCCAGAGGTCGCAGGTTCAAATCCTGTCCCCGCTACTACAGAGGCCGGGGCCGACGCGTGATCGCGTCGGCCCCGGCCTCGTTCCGCTCCGTGCGGCCGCCGCGAACCGCGGGTCGGATATCGCACGAGGCGCCGTCAATCCGCCACCGGCATCTAGGCTGACCCCCGTGTGCCGGGTGGGCCGACCCGTTCGCCCCCCGATGGCCCCGGCGAGAGGTGGGCTGACGGCATGACGACGGCCGTGGTGGTCGGCAGCGGCCCCAACGGGCTTGCCGCCGCGATCCGCCTCGCCCAGGAGGGCGTCAGGGTACGGGTGTTGGAGGCGCGGGAGACGATCGGCGGCGGCACCCGGTCCGGTGAGCGGACGTTGCCCGGGCTGATCCACGACGACTGCTCCGCCTTCCACCCCACCGGCGTTGCCTCGCCGTTCCTGCGGTCGCTGGGCTTGGAGGAGTACGGGCTGCGGTGGCTCTGGTCCCAGACGGAGCTCGCTCACCCCCTGGACTCGGGAGCCGCCGGGGTGTTGTGGCGCGACCTGGACCGGACGGCCGAGCTCATGCCGCCGGCGGACGGCAGGACGTGGCGGCGCGTGTTCGGCCGGCTGTCGAGCCGCTTCGACCAACTCGCGGACGACGTCCTTCGTCCCGTCCCGCACCTGCCCGGTTCGCCGCTGGCCTTCGCCGAGTTCGGTGCCCAGGCCGTGCTGCCCGCCTCGTGGACGTCCAGGAGGTGGAGCGGCGCCCAGGCCCGGGCCCTGTTCGGCGGCGCGGCGGCCCACGCCTTCAGCTCGCTGCGCACGCCGTTCAGCAGCGCCATCGGCCTGATGCTGGTCGCCGCCGGTCACGCCCACGGGTGGCCGGTGGCGCAGGGCGGCTCGCAGGCGATCACCACCGCGATGGCGCGGCTGCTGGAGCGGCTCGGCGGCACCGTCGAGACCGGAGTGGAGGTCCGCGAGCTCGACCAGCTCGACCGGCCCGACCTCGTCCTGCTGGACACCGGCCCGCAGGCCGCCGCCCGGATCCTGGGAGACCGCCTGCCGCGCCGGACCGCCCGCGCCTACCGGCGCTACCGGTACGGCCCCGCGGCCTTCAAGGTGGACCTGGCGGTCGAGGGCGGCATCCCGTGGGCCAACGAGCACTGCCGGTCCGCGGGCACCGTCCACCTCGGCGGGACGTTCGAGGAGGTCGCCGCCGTCGAGGAGGCGACCTTCCGCGGCAGGATGGCCCGCCGGCCCTTCGTGCTCGTCGGTCAGCAGTACCTGGCCGACCCGTCCCGCTCGGTCGGGGACCTCCACCCGGTCTACGCCTACGCCCATGTCCCGCACGGCTACCGGGGCGACGCGACCGAGCCGGTCCTCGACCAGATCGAGCGGTTCGCCCCCGGCTTCCGGACGCGCGTCCGCGCCCGGTCCGTCCGTACGGTGGCGCGGATGGGGTCGGACAACGCCAATCACGTCGGCGGCGACATCGTCGGGGGAGCCAACACGGTGCGTCAGCTCGTCCTGCGCCCCCGCCTGGCCGTGGACCCGTACGCGACCGGGGTGCCCGGCGTGTACCTGTGCTCCGCCGCCACCCCACCGGGTGCAGGGGTGCACGGGATGGCGGGTTTCCACGCGGCGGAGTCGGCCCTGAGGCGGCTGGCGAAGCGCTGACGGTGACCGGGGCGTTCCCGGATGGTCGGGGCCGACCTCGAACCGTCGGAGTGGAGAGGGCAGGCGAAGCTGAGTATGCTTCAAACTCGGTAAACAGAGCCATGGCCCATCTCGCCTCATCATAGCATGGAGGGCTGGTAGGTTGTCAAATCCCGACGCGGAGACCGGGCGTGAGCAGGAGTACGTGTCCATGCTCTACGGACGGCTCGACGAACTCAGGCAGCAGTTGTCCGAGCGGATGGCGGCGGTCCTCAAGGCCTCCGGCGGCACGGACCAGGCGAGGCTGGAGCGCAACGTCACCCACGCCATGTACTCCGGCCGGCTGGCCCAGCTCGAAGCCGCCGACCACGGGCTGTGCTTCGGCCGGCTGGACCTGCTCGACCACAGCCGTCTGTACATCGGGCGGGTCGGCCTGTTCGAGGACTCCGAGGAGTCCGAGCCGCTGCTCGTCGACTGGCGGGCACCGGCCGCCCGGCCGTTCTACCTGGCCACCGCGGTGAACCCGGACGGCGTTCGGCTGCGCCGGCACATCAGGGAACGGGGCCGCGTCGTGGTCGACGTCCACGACGAACCGCTCGTGCTGGACGGGCTCGACACCGCGACCGCCGGGGCCGGCCCCGGCGGGCCGGCCGGCGAGACCGCCCTGCTCTCCGCGCTCAACGCCGGCCGCACGGGGCGGATGTCGGACATCGTCGAGACCATCCAGGCCGAGCAGGACCGCATCATCCGGGCCGAGCACGGCGGGGTCCTGGTCGTCCAGGGCGGCCCGGGCACCGGCAAGACGGCGGTGGCGCTGCACCGCGCGGCGTACCTGCTCTACACCCGCCGTCAGCAGCTCACCCAGCGGGTCGTGCTGGTGATCGGGCCGAACCCGACCTTCCTGCACTACATCGGCGACGTGCTGCCGGCCCTGGGCGAGACCAGCGTCCTGCTGGCAACCGTGGGCGATCTCTACCCGGGGGTCCGGGCCGACGCCCCGGAGTCGGCCAAGGTCGCCGAGGTCAAGGGGCGGCTGGTGATGGCCGAGGTCATCCAGGCGGCCGTCCGGGACCGCGAGCACGTGCCCGACGAGCCGATCGAGATCGACTACGAGGGGCAGACGCTGACGCTGGACCCGGCGACCGTGACGCGGGTGCGCGACCGGGCCCGTGGCGCACTGCTCCAGCACAACGTGATCAGGCCGCTGGTGGTCCGGGAGATCACCTCGGCGCTGGCCGACCAGTACGCCGACCTCATCGGAGCCGACCCCTTCGGCGGGCCGCGCCTGCTGGAGGACGAGGAGGTGGAGGACATCCGGCGGGCGATGCTGGAGGACTCCGCGGTGCGGGACGTGCTCGACCTGCTGTGGCCCGAGCTGACCCCGCAACAGCTGCTGGCGGACCTGTTCCGCTCGCCGGAGCGACTGGAGTCGGCGGCTCCGGAGCTCGACCGGGAGGACCGGGCGTCGCTGCTGCGGGACGAGGACGAGGAAGGCCCCTGGTCGGCGTCCGACGTCCCGCTGCTGGACGAGGCCGCCGAACTCCTCGGCGAGGACGACCGGGCGGAGCGCCTGCGCGAGGAGGCGGCCCGGCGGCGGCGGGTCGAGTACGCCCAGGGCGTACTGGACGTCGCGGCGGGCTCGCGGTCCCTGGAGGCGGAGAAGGGCGAGGTGCTGACCGCCTCCGACCTGGTCGACGCCGAATGGCTGGCCGAGCGGACCGAGGAGACCGACCGCCGCACCCCCGCCGAGCGGGCCGCGGCCGAGCGCACCTGGACCTTCGGCCACGTGATCGTGGACGAGGCCCAGGAACTGTCCGAGATGGCCTGGCGGTTGCTGATGCGACGCTGCCCGACCAAGTCGATGACCATCGTGGGCGACACGGCGCAGACCGGAGAGCTGGCCGGCACCGGGTCGTGGGCGCGGGTCCTCGACCCCTACGTCGCCGGCCGGTGGCGGTTCGAACAGCTCACCCAGAACTACCGGGTGCCGGGCGAGATCATGGCCGTCGCGGCCGAGGTACTGGCCGAACTCGACCCGGAGCTGGACGCACCCCCCTCCGTACGGGACTCGGGCGAGCAGCCCTGGCACCTGCGGGTCGAGCCGGGGCGGCTCGCCGAGCGGCTGGCCGAGGTGGTCGCCAGGGAGGCGGCGGGGCTCGGCGGGCGGCGGCTGGCGGTCATCGTGCCGGACCAGCTGCTGCCGGACCTCGCGGAGGCGGTGGTGGCGGCGGTGCCGCAGGCGTCCGTGGGTGAGAACCCCGCGGCGCCGAGCCCGGTGACGGTCGTGGACGTCAAGCAGGTCAAGGGGCTGGAGTTCGACTCGGTGCTGATCGCGGAGCCGGGCCTGATCGTCGACGACTCGCCGCGCGGACTGAACGACCTGTACGTTGCGCTCACCCGCGCCACCCAGCGGCTGGGTGTCGTGCACAGCGGCGAGCTGCCCGCCGCGTTGTGGCGGCTCGCGCCCCTGGGCGGGTGATCACCGGTTCACCGTTGCAGGACGCGTCGTAGCCAGCGGGTGCGGGCGGCGTGGGCGTCCCGGCTGAGGGTCGCGTCCGGGGCGAGGGTGTCGAAGCCGTGGCAGGCGCCGGGCCACACGTGCAGTTCGGCGTCGCCGCCGGCCTGCCAGATCGCGTTGGCGTAGGCGACCGCCTCGTCCCGGAAGGTCTCGGCCGACCCGACCTCGACGTAGGTCGCGGGCAGCCGGGCCAGGTCGGTGGCGCGGGCCGGGGCGGCGTAGGGGGAGAGGTCGGCGGCGCCGTACCGCTCGCCGAGCAGGGCCTGCCAGGCGGTGGCGTTGGAGGCGCGGTCCCAGGTGTCATGGCCGGCCATCTGACGACTGGAGAAGGTGTCGCCGCGGTCGTCGAGCATCGGGCTCAGCAGCAGCTGGCCGAGCGGCGCCGGACCGCCGCAGTCGCGGGTCAGCAGGGTCAGGGCCGCGGCGAGCCCGCCGCCGGCGCTCTTGCCGCCGATGACCACACGCCGCGCGTCCACGCCCAGCACACCCGCGTGCTCGGCCGCCCAGGCGAGTCCGGCGTAACAGTCCTCCAGCGCCCCCGGGAAGCGGGTGCGCGGCGCCAGCCGGTACTCGACGGACACGACCGCCAGCCCCAGCGGCAGCGCCCACCCGCGCAGCAGCCGCGGCAGGACGGACCACGCGTTGCCCGTCACCATCCCGCCGCCGTGCAGGTAGTACAGCAACGGCAGCGCCCCGGGGACCCCGGCGGGCCGCGCGCTGACCAGCATGACGTCGCCCTCGCCGTCGGCCCGGGGAACGCTCAGCTCCGCCACCTCGAACCGGCCGCCGTCGCGCAGCCGTTCGAGCGTCGGGCGGGGCCGGTGAGCGGAATCCCGCTCCTGCCACGCCGCCAGGCCCTCCGGGGTGAGCACCTCCCGCGCCGCCGCGCCGGCGGCCGCCACCGCCGCCCCCACCTGCGGGTCCAGCGCAGGCACCTGCCACGCCGCCGATCCACCCGTCATCCCGAACCCCCTGTGCCCGCTGAACGCCCTGGCCCCGCCCCGGCCATAGCCTGCCAGTTTTGCCAACTCCTGCCCACCGGGCGAAGGCCGCCGACGCGATGGCCGGTAACTGAAGCCGGCCTCACCTCGGGGTGAAGCGCGACGCCAAGGCTGTCAGGCCTGGCGGAGCTCGCCGACCGGCGAGGTCTTCGCGGCGGAGCGCCTACGGCGACCGGTGGACGCCCTGACGCCCCAGGTCATCGCCCACACCGCGCTCGGTGCCTCTCTCGCCGCCTACGACCACTGGCTGCGCGACGAGGATTCCGACCTGGAACAGATCCTGGACCAGGCCCTTCGCCGGCTGACGACCGGCTTCCACACGTAGGACCCGGACCCCCGCACCCCGACCGCTCCCCCGTACCCCGACCGCGTCGCCGCGGCCCGACCGCGTCGCCGCGGCCTCGCCGCGCCGGTATCCGGGGGCGAACTACCATGAAATGCAAGGTTCTCTCGATCCCCGCACCTGCCCGCAGTGAGACGGTAGGGAGGCCGGCATGGAGTTCGGGAACGGATCCGGGCAAGTGGACGGCGCACGCTATCTGCCGATTGCCGAGCACGGCCTGATCGGTGATCTCCGCACCGCCGCGCTCGTCGGGACCAACGGCACCATCGACTGGTACTGCTGCCCGCGCTTCGACGCACCGAGCGTGTTCGCGTCCATCCTCGACGCCGACCGGGGCGGGTCGTTCGAGCTGGCCGCCGACGTGCCCGCGCGCACGCGCCAGTTCTACTTCCCCGACACCAACGTGCTGATCACGAGGTTCTACGCCGCCGACGGGGTGGCGGAGATCCAGGACTTCATGCCGGTCGTCGACGAGTCGCGCGAGGCCTCCCGGCACCGGCTGATCCGGCGGGTGGTGTGCGTTCGGGGAACCCTTCCGTTCGGAGCACGGATCGCTCCCCGCTTCGGCTACGGCGCCGAACCGCACACCGCGCGCGTGCAGGCCCACGAGGCCGTCTTCGAGTCCCCGTCGATCTCGCTGGCCCTGACCTCCACCGCGCCGCTCGAGTGCGACGGCACGGATGTGTGGTCGCACTTCAAGCTCCTCGAAGGCGAGTCCGTGGTGTTCGCCCTCGACCGGATCAGCGACGACGTCCGCCCGCGGGCCTGTCCGCACGCCGAGGCGGAGGAGCAGTTCGAGGCGACGGTCCGGTTCTGGCGCCAGTGGCTGGGCCGCTCCCGCTACCGCGGCCGGTGGCGGGAGATGGTGCACCGCTCGGCGCTGGTGCTGAAGCTGCTCACCTACGTGCCGACCGGTGCGATCGTGGCCGCGCCGACGACCAGCCTGCCCGAGCGCGTCGGCGGTGAGCGCAACTGGGACTACCGGTACGTCTGGGTCCGCGACGCCGCCTTCTGCGTCTACGCCATGCTGCGCCTGGGCTTCACCTCGGAGGCCGAGGCGTTCATGGGCTTCCTGTCCGAGCGGGGCATCATGCGGGGGACGGGCGCGACCGGCCCGCTGCAGATCATGTACGGCATCGACGGGCGCAGCGAGCTGCCCGAGTCCGAGCTGCGCCACCTGGAGGGGCACCTGGGGTCTGCGCCGGTGCGGGTGGGAAACGACGCCACCCATCAGCTCCAGCTCGACATCTACGGTGCGCTGATCGATTCCGTCTACCTGTACGACAAGTGGGGGCAGCCCATCAGCAGCGGCCACTGGGACGAGGTCGGCGCCGTGGTGGACTGGCTCTGCGACCACTGGGACCAGCCCGATGAGGGCATCTGGGAGACCCGGGGCGGTCGGAGGAACTTCGTCTACTCGCGGCTGATGTGCTGGGTGGCGATCGAACGTGCCATCCGGATGGCCAACCGGCGCGGCCTGCCGGCCGATCTTCCGCGCTGGCGGCAGAGCCGGGACGCGATCTACCGGCAGATCATGGGACAGGGCTGGTCGGCCGAGCGCGGGGCGTTCGCCCAAGGGCTCGGCGACGACGTACTCGACGCCTCCGTGCTGATGATGCCGATGGCCAAGTTCATCTCGCCCACCGACCCCAAGTGGCTCTCGACGCTGGAGGCGCTCACCGCGGACCTGGTCTCCGACTCGCTGGTCTACCGCTACGACCCGGAGGCCAGCCCGGACGGCCTGCGGGGCTCCGAGGGAACGTTCTCGATCTGCTCCTTCTGGTACGTCGAGGCGCTCACCCGCGCCGGACGCCTGGAGGAGGCCCGGCTGGCCTTCGAGAAGATGCTCACCTACGGCAACCACCTCGGTCTCTACGCCGAGGAGATCGGCCGGACCGGGGAACAACTCGGCAACTTCCCCCAGGCGTTCACCCACCTGTCGCTGATCAGTGCCGCCTTCAACCTCGACCGCGCCCTCGGCTGAGTCCCACGGCCGACCCGGCCGTGCGCCGCGGACCACGCCGTCCCGGGCCGCCCGTGATCCTGCCACGGCGGGCCGTCGCGCGTGCCGACGAGCAGACTGGAAGGGCCGTCCCCCCATGCCCTGCGACGATCCCGGGTGGTGAACCATGGCAGAGGCCACCGAAGCGGCGCGGACCGTGATCCTGACCGTGGACGACGATCCCGTCGTGTCGCGTGCCGTGGCACGGGACCTCCGCCGCCGCTACCGGGACCGGTACCGGGTGGTCCGCGCCGAGTCCGGCGCGTCGGCGCTGGAGGCGCTGCGCGAGCTGAAGCTGCGGGGCGCGCCGGTCGCGGTCATCCTGGCCGACTACCGGATGCCGCAGATGAACGGCATCGAGTTCCTGGAGGAGGCGCTCGACCTGTACCCCGGGGCCCGGCGGGTGCTGCTCACCGCCTACGCCGACACCAACGCCGCCATCGACGCCATCAACGTCGTCGACCTCGACCACTACCTGCTCAAGCCGTGGGAGCCACCGGAGGAGAAGCTCTACCCGGTGGTGGACGACCTCCTGGAGTCGTGGCTGGTCACCGACGGTCGCACCGTGGACACCACCAAGGTCGTCGGCCACCGCTGGTCGGCCCGGTCCACGCAGATCCGGGAGTTCCTCGCCCGCAACCAGGTGCCGTACCGGTGGTACTCCAGCGAGGAACCGGAGGGCAAGCGGCTGCTGGCCGCCGCGGGGCAGGACGGGCGGCAGCTGCCGCTGGTGGTGACCCCGGGTGGCACCGCGCTCGTCGAGCCCACGGAACGGGACCTGGCCGCCCACGTCGGGCTGTCGACGACGCCCGCGGCCGACTTCTACGACCTGGTCATCGTCGGTGGCGGACCCGCCGGCCTCGGCGCGGCCGTCTACGGAGCCTCGGAGGGGCTGCGCACCGTCCTCGTGGAACGCGAGGCGACCGGCGGCCAGGCCGGCCAGAGCTCCCGCATCGAGAACTACCTGGGCTTCCCCGACGGGGTCTCCGGCGCGCAGCTCACCGAGCGGGCCCGCCGCCAGGCCACCAAGTTCGGGGCGGAGCTGCTCACGGCGTGCAAGGTCACCGGCCTGGAGGTGAACGGGGCCGCCCGCACGCTGCGCTTCGCCGACGGCTCCGCCGTCTCGGCCCAGGCCGTGATCCTCGCGACGGGCGTGTCGTACCGGCAGCTGGACGTGCCGGGGACGGCCGAGCTGACCGGACGCGGGGTCTACTACGGCTCGGCGCTGACCGAGGCGGCCGCCTGCCAGGGGCAGGACGTGTACATCGTCGGTGGGGCGAACTCCGCCGGCCAGGCCGCGATGTTCCTCGCCCGGACCGCCCGGCGGGTCACGCTGCTGGTACGGGCTCCGCAGCTGGCCGCCTCCATGTCGTACTACCTGCTCCAGCGGGTCCAGGAGGCCCCCTCCATCACGGTGCGCACGGACACGGTCGTGGAGGCCGCGTACGGCAAGGAGCACCTGGAAGGGCTGACCCTGCGCAACCGGGCGACCGGGCGGACCGAGACCGTCGACGCCCAGTGGATGTACGTCTTCATCGGCGCCGCCCCGCTGACCGACTGGCTGGAGGGCACCGTGCTCAGGGACTCGCACGGCTTCGTGCTGACCGGGCCCGACCTGAGCGCCGACGGGGGCCCGCCCGCCGGATGGGTGCTGGACCGGCCGCCCTACCACCTGGAGACCAGCGTGCCGGGGGTGTTCGCGGCCGGGGACGTGCGCGCGGAGTCCGCCAAGCGGGTCGCCTCGGCCGTCGGCGAGGGCGCCATGGCCGTCATGCTCGCCCATCGCTATCTGGAGCAGTCATGACCACCGGCCCGGCCAAGTGCGGGGAGCAGGAGCTGCGGACCTTGTTCCTGTTCGAGAAACTGGCCCCCGACCAGCTCGCCCGCCTGTGCCGGGACGGCCGTGTGGAGTGGTTCGACCCGGGCCCGGTGTACCGGGAGGGCGAGCCGGCCGAGAGCTTCTACTCGCTCTTCCAGGGCACTGTGGTGCTCTCGCGCCGCGTGGGCGGCCAGGACGTGGACGTCAGCCGCACGTCCGTGCCCGGGGTGTACGCCGGGGCCTTCCAGGCCTACCTCGGCGACCAGGTGCCGCAGGTGTACAACAACTCGCTGCGGGTGACCGAACGGTCGAGGTTCTTCGTCCTGCCCGCGGAAGCCTTTGCGCGGATCATGCACGAATGGTTTCCGATGGCCGTCCATCTGCTGGAGGGCCTGTTCTTCGGGTTCAAGAACACCCAGCAGGCGATCGGCCAGCGGGAACGGCTGCTGGCCCTCGGCTCCGTGACCGCCGGACTGACGCACGAACTCAACAACCCCGCTGCCGCCGCCATGCGCGCCACCTCCGCGCTGCGGGAGCGCATCACCCGGGCACGCCGCGAGTTCGGCGAGCTGGCCGCCGGGCCGAACCGGGGCGAGGGCCTGGCCCACCTGAGCGAGCTCCAGGACATGACCGTCCGCCGGGCGGGGCAGGCCCCGCCCCTCGGCCCGCTGCAGGCCGCGGACCTGGAGGACGAGGTCGACGACTGGCTGGAGGAGCACGATGTCGCCGACGGCCGGCAGCTGGCCCCGGTCCTCGTCCAGGCGAGCCTGGGCACCGACTGGTTGGACGACATCGCGGGCGCGGTCCCCGAACACCTGGTGGGCAGTGCGCTGAACTGGCTGGGCTGCACGGTCGAGGCCGAACTACTGCTGGGCGAGATCGAGGACGCCATCCACCGCATCTCCGCGCTCGTCGGCGCGGCGAAGCAGTACACGCAGCTCGACCGGGCCCCGTACCAGAACGCGGACGTGCACGAGCTGCTGGACAGCACGCTGCTGCTGCTCGCCGCGAAGCTCGGCCCGGACATCACCGTCGTGCGCGACTACGACCGTACGTTGCCCGGCATCCCGGGCTACCCCGCTGAGCTGAACCAGGTCTGGACGAACCTGATCGACAATGCCGCCTGGGCCATGCGCGGTGACGGAGGCGGGGGCGGCACGCTGACGGTGCGCACCGCACGGGACGGGGACCGGGTGCTGGTCGAGTTCCGCGACACCGGCCCCGGCGTGCCCCCCGACGTCCAGAGCCGGGTGTTCGACCCGTTCTTCACCACCAAACCCGTTGGCGAAGGCACCGGACTGGGCCTGGACATCGCCTGGCGCATCGTCGTCAACCGGCACGGCGGGGACCTACGGCTCGAGTCCACCCCCGGCGACACCCGCTTCCAGGTCCGACTCCCGATCGACCCCGCACAGCCCGACACCCCGCAGGAGTCCCCATGAGCACCGAGAACCCGATCGACCCCACCGTGCCGCCGAGCGGCGTCGGGTGCGTCGAATGCGAGGCCGCGGTCGGCTGGTGGTTCCACCTGCGGCGCTGCGCGCGCTGCGGCCACATCGGCTGCTGCGACGACTCTCCGGCGAGGCACGCCACGGCGCACGCCGAGGCGACCGGCCACCCGGTGATCCGCAGCTTCGAACCGGGCGAGAGCTGGTTCTGGAACTACGACACCTCGGAGCTCTACGAATCGGGGCCCGAGCTGGCCGCGCCCGACAGCCACCCCCTGGACCAGCCCGTCCCCGGGCCCGCCGGCCGGGTGCCGGCGGACTGGCGGGAACGCATCGGCTAACTAGGCCGGCTGACGGGCCTCGGTGATGAGGGTGCAGAGCCGACTCGGTCGGGCTCGTGCCACACCACATCCTCGGCGTAGACCTCGGCGACGGCCGAAGCCCGGCGGTCGGGGTCGCGTTCGTTGAAGTCGTCGAGAAGGTTGCGACGCATGAGGTCGGCGACGCTGCTGGTCACTGGTTTCTCCCATCGCGAGGACTTGAGCCTTCAACTCGAAGGCCAGACCTTTCGACTTGAAGGCTCAAGTCAATCGGTGCGCGGCAGGTCGGCGTCGCCGCTCGGGGCGGTCAGCGTGCGGGGGAGTCGATGCGCTGCAGGATGCGTTCGGCATCCTGGCCGAGCCGGCGCAGGCGCTCGCCGGAGAGGTTGTCCACGACGAGGTGGCGGACGTAGGCCACGTGGCCCGGGGCCGCCGACTCCAGCATGCTCACTCCGGCGGGCAGGAGGATGGCATTGGTGAAGCGTCCGTCGCTCGGATCCGGCTCCCGCCGGACGTAGCCCCGGCTTTCCAGTCGCTTCACCATGTGTGACAGGCGGGAGAGTGAGGTGCTGGTGTGCTCGGCCAGCGTGCTCATGCGCAGGGTCCGGTCGGGGACCCCCGAGAGGACGGCGAGGGTCATGTACTCGACCATGCTCAGCTCCGCGTCGCGCTGGAGCTGAGCGTCGATCGCCCAGGGGAGCCTGGTGATGAGGCGGACCACCGACATCCAGGAGGCGAGCTCGCCCGACGTGAGCCACGGGTCCGCGTGCTCGTCCTTCGCCGCCTGCGGCGCCTGGTCGTGGGTCGTCATTTTTCGAGCGTATCAGTCCCATCCTGCGGGTGAAACGGTCAGGAAGACGTCTGCCTGCCAGGGCTGAATCGCTTGAACATTCATTCTCCGGCGCGGGCGCCGTAGCCGCGAAGCAGTGCGCGCAGGATGCCCGTCAGGCGGGGAGCTACGTCGACGACGGCATGGGCGAGGTCCGGGTCCGACTCGTAGAAGCGGCGCAGCTCCGTTCCCGGGGCGGCCATCTGCCACAACGCCCCGGCCATCGCCGTGGCCGTGGCGACGACGTCGAGGGCCTGCGCCGGGTCCAGCGGGACCGAGCGGCGCAGCGCCTCGCCGACGGCCGTGGCCTCGGCGACGGCCGTCAGCTTGAAGGCACGGACGGCCTCGGTGGAGACGTTGCGCTCCAGGTTGATCGGGGTGTGGGCGAGCAGATCGCAGAACAGCGGCCGCGCCACCAGCGACTCGGCCAGCAGGCCGGCGACGGCGTTCGCGTCGCCGCTCGGGGCGTTCCCATCGTCCGTGCCGGGCGCTGCGACGGCGAACTGCTCACGTATCGCTTGCGACCACTCCACCCACCCGGCGGCGGCCAGTCGGAGGAAGATCTCCTCCCGGGTCTCGAAGTAGCGGAGCATCGCCGACTTGTGCATGCCGACCTCGTCGGCGATGTCGGTCAGGGTCACCGATCGGATGCCGTCCGCTGTGGCCAGGCGGGCTGCCGCGTCGAGGATCGCGGTCTCACGGGCGCGCTTGGCCTCGGGGCTCCGGGCTCTCATGGGCTGACTGCGGCTGGCCATGCGGGCATCCTAACGCAACCGTGTTGCGCTATTAACGCAACAGTGTTTTGCTATCCGCATGGCAATCCAGACTTCGAATGGCACCCGTACGACCGGTGACGCGGTGGTGCGGCGCATGCCTCGCCTCTGACGGACGGCAAGGCGCCCCCCGGGGCCGAGCGCCGTGCGTGGCGCGGCCGTCGATACGGCGGGCCAGGGGGCAGGGGCCAGGGGTCAGGGGTCAGGGGACGATCCTCACCGACTCGTCCCGTGGGTGGTGGAGCCGGTGGAGGGCGGCGTAGGCGGGGCTGCCGGCGAGGAGTTCCTCGTGGGTGCCGTGGGCGGCGATCCTGCCCTGTTCGAGCAGGACGATCTGGTCCGCGTCGCGGACCGTGAGCAGGTTGTGCGAGATGATGATCGTCGTGCGGCCGGCCATCAGCAGGCGCAGCGGGCCCATGATCCGTCGGGCCGACTCGGCGTCCAGGCCGGTGGTGGGTTCGTCCAGGACGAGGACGGGCGCGTCCCGGACCATCGCACGGGCGATGGCCAGACGCTGGCGCTGGCCTCCGGAGAGGAGTCGTCCGCGCTGGCCGACCACGGTGTCGTAGCCGTCGGGCAGCCGGCTGACGAATCCGTGGACGTCCGCCGCCCTGGCGGCCGCCAGGATCTCCGCCTCGGTCGCGTCCGGGCGTCCGTACGCGATGTTCTCCCGGACGGTGCCGTGGAAGACCAGGGTCTCCTGCAGGACCACGGCGACGTTCTCGCGCAGCTCGGTGAGCGACAGCTCGCGCAGAGCGACACCGTCGAGCCGGACCGTGCCGGCGGTCGGGTCGTAGAAGCGGAGCAACAGCTTGGCGACAGTGGACTTCCCCGCACCGCTGGCACCGACCAGGGCCAGCGTCTTCCCCGGAGCCGCGGTGAAGGACACCCCGGACAGTGCGGGCGTCGCCGCCTCCGGGTAGCTGAAGGTCACGTCGTCGAACTCGATCCCGCCCTGGGCCCGGCCGATCGCCCGCGGGGCCGGCGGGTCGACGACCTGTGGGCGCTGGTCGAGCAGTTCGATGATCCGCTCGGCGGCGGCGGAGGCGCTGTAGAAGGTGTTGCCGAGCCCGGACATGCCCCGGATCGGGCCGTAGAGCCGGCTCAGCAGTGCGAGGAAGACCATCAGGCCGCCGAGGGTGAGCCGGCCTTGGACCAGTTCCCACGTCCCGAGGCCCATCACCGCCAGGCCGCCGAGCAGCTCGATGAACTCGACCGTCGGTGCGTAGAGCGCTCCGATCCGGGTCGAGGCCATCGCGGCGTGGTACCGGCCGATGCTCTCGCGCTGGAACCTGGCGTGCTCCCAGTCCTGGCGGTTGTACGCCTGGACGAGCGCGATGTTGCCGAGCGCCTCCTCGGTGACCGCGCTGATCGAACCGCCGCGCCGGCGGCGTTCGCGCGAGGCCGCCCGGATCAGCTTGGCGAAGCGGCGGGCGGTGAGGACGAACAGCGGTGCGGCGACCAGCGCGGTCAGCGTCAGGTCCCACCGCAGGGCCAGCAGCAGGCCGACGTAGATGCCCAGCCGCGCCACCTCGCCGATCGCGCTGACGATCCCGGAGAGCAGGAAGGTCTCGACCGCGTCGACATCGCCGGTCACCCGGGACAGTACGTCGCCGAGCTGCCGCCGCTCGAAGAAGCCCAGTGACAGGCCCTGGATGTGCCGGAACACGTCCGATCGCAGGATGATCAGGAAGCGCTCGCTGACCCAGGTGGAGGTCACCCGGCCGGCGAAGCCCAGCACTCCGGAGAGCAGGGCCAGCCCCGCGTAGGCGAGGGCGATCGGCAGAAACAGGCTCAGCCTGTGCGGGATGAGCATGTCGTCGATCACGATCTTGAACAGCCAGATCTCCGCCGCCTCGATCGCCGGGCCCACGGAGACCAGGACGAGCAGCACCACCAGCCAGCGGCGGCCGCCCTTGGTGTAGGGCCAGAAGCGCCGGAAGACCTCCCGGAGCGGGACCGGCGGTGCGGCGGCGACCAGGGCGTCGGAGCTCTCGACGACGAGCAGCCCTCGCAGGGCCTCGCGGAGAGTCCGTTTCCGCGTCATCTCACGGTCTTCCCGCGAGCTGCCCGGTACCGGTCAGCTCGCTGAACCTTGCCACCGAGCCTGGAACCCGCCGCTTGGCGCGAACCGGACGGACCGGGCGGGCGGACGGACGGCAGGCCGGGCACGAAACATGCCCGGCCTGCTGTCGCAACGGATTGGAAGCCTTCGGCCTCAGCTGCTGCGGACGTCAGTACCAGCCGCCGCCGCCGTAGCCGCCGCCGCGACCGCCGCCGCCACCGCCGTGGCCGCCCCAGTCGCCTTCACCGAAGTCGCGGTGATCGAAGTCGCGGTCACCGAAGTCGCGGCGGTCGAAGTCGCGGTAACCGTAGCCGCCGCCGTCGCCATCGTAGCCACCGCCACCGCCGTGGCTACCGAACCTGCCGAGGTCACAGAGGTTTGCGAGGAATCCCATGATCAAACCTTCCTACGATTCCCCCTCAAACCATCGTTAATCCGGGCCCGTGGCATCGCAAGCAGAATCCGGGAAAAGATAGATAATTAAAAGTTCGTCACTGTATCACACTTGGCCGAGCATGCTGGCAGCATCGTCGGCAAAATAAAACCAAAGCTTGGTTGAGCTCAAGTCAACAGGGCCCGTGCCGCGCGGGTTGCGCGGGCGCGGGCCCTGTCGGGGTCATCCTGGTGGTCCCTGTCCGGCCCCCAGGGTGCGGGGGGTCAAGGT